>NZ_JAPEOX010000001.1:1524216-1829060 GCF_026340675.1 Streptomyces sp. NBC_01264 | reverse complement strand
CGCGGTGTGCGGCCCTGCTCTGGGCGGCCCGTCCACGGCCCCACCGCTACGGGAAGAGGATCTGATGAAGCGCGAGTACGGGGCGAAGTTCCTGGACATTGACGTCGCCCACCTCAGGGTAAGGCTGACCAAGCTTGGTGCCGTCCAAGTGCTCCCTCAGACCCTCGTGACCTGCAGGATCTTCGAGCACGATGCTCTCGGCGGCGCCTGGCTCCGCCTGCGGGACGAGCACACCCGGTCCATCCTCACGCTCAAGCACGTCGCTGGCGCCGCCACGACCAGCACCACCGAGACCGAGGTTGCGGACCTGCACGCCATGGCCGACATCCTTCGCAGACTCGGCCTGCGCGAAGCCCGCTATCAGGAGCACTACCGGGAGCAGTGGCGCCTGGGCGAAGCCGACTACAGCTTCGACACGTGGCCCGACCTTTCCGCATTCCTCAAAATCGAGGCCCCGGACGAGGCATCCGTTCGTCAGGCTGCCGCGCTCGTCGAACTCGACTTCGCAGAGGCCTGCTTCGGCAGCGTGGAGGAGATTTACGAAAGCGAGGCCGGCCGCAACATCCTCGGCGAGCCCACGCTGCTCTTCTCTAACGCCGTCCGAGTCCAGGCCCCCTGACCCAGAAGACCAGGTGGCGCTTCCGAGTCATTCCACAAGCTCTGGTTACTCGGGAGCGGGAGGCGATTCGGATCGACCAGGGCACAGTCTGCCCGGCACCGAAACGCGATCGGCCTGCCAAGACGCGCCGACGCCGGTGCGCGCATCTGCATTCCCCCGGCTTCGAGGACACCATGCATCAGGCATCAATTCAGCGCTGTGAACGATCGCGTAATGAACTCAGCTCGGAATCCGGCTACGTCGTGGTGCTGCTCCACGAAGGATTCTATGGAGCTGTGTCGGGCAGCGGCTTCAGCAACCGGGCCTTCCTGACCGCCCTCGCACAAGACCTGCCGCATGGGCTCCTGGTGGTCGTACCGGTAGTCCTGCCCCCTGCCCACCCCGGCCGCGACCCGCAGTGGGAGGTCGACGTCGAGCGGATGTTGGCGAAGGCCGGAGCGAGGGTGCTGCCGCTTCAGGGTGAGGCCATGCTCACGTCGCCTGTCGGCTGTGAGGCGTTATCTGCCATGGCCGTGCGCCGAGCCGAGCCTTACCTTCACGGCCGGTCGCTGCTTGTCGGCTGCGATGTGCCTTTCCTGGCCGTTGGCTCGTACGCTCCGAAGAGCGCGGATGTACTCCTCGTGCCCCGGTCCACGGCCGCAATGGTCCGCCCGGAGGACAGCTCACAGATCGCCTGGGAGCGGCGCGGGCTGACCGTGACCGTCGCCGGTGGCGGCCTCGTGGCGGCTATCTCCGACCATATGAGGGATCACCTGACTGGCACCTACGGGCTGCCCGACGGCGTGGTGCTGGACCTCCCCAACGGGCTTATGCCCGCGGATCAAGCCGTGGTGCACGGCCCCGTGCTACCGCTGCCGGCTGGCGCCACCGACGGATTCGTCTTAGCGATGGGGCGTGCTGTGGAGTCCAAGGGATTCGCGGATCTCCTCCATGCCGTGGGCCTCCTCGGAGACCAGGGCGTTGCGGTCCCGCACCTGGTGCTCGTGGCCGCGAGCACGGGTGAGCGGAATTCGCACCAGGTGCAGTTGCGCGGCCTCATCGACCGACTCGGTATTGAAGCCACGCTGCTCACCCGGTTCGATCCGCGTGTGCGTGGTTGGCTGGGCGACCCCAGCCTGCGGGCGGTGGTGGTGCCCTCAAGGGCTGAGCCGTTCGGCCGGATACCGCTGGAGGCGTTCGCCGCTGGCGCCGGCCCCGTGGTGGCCACCACCGCAGGAGGGTTGGCGCAGACCGTCCTCGACGGCGTCACTGGCTACTCCGCGCCGCCGGCCTCGCCCCAGGCGTTGGCAGTGGCGCTCCATCGTGCTCTGGACGCTTCTCCCGCCGACCGCGCCCGGCTCGCCGAGGCCGGGGCGCGACTCTTGGCCGAGCGCCATGACTACGCCGTTTCGGTCCGTTCCGTCCTCGAACGGTGCGCGCCGTGGGCGTTGTCCGCCCGGGCGGGGGTCAGCCAGTGATCCGGCAGGTCGTCATCGCCTTGAACTCGCCGCACTCGTTCTGGGCGATCGGGCCCGGTCATATGGCCTGGCTCCGGGACGAGTTTCCCGCGCTGGAGTTCCGCACGGCTGCTGATGAGGAGCTACCGACCGCCCTCGCGGCTGCGGAAGCCTATCTCGGGTGGCGGTTCGAGGAACGGTGGCTGACCCAGGCGCCCCACTTGAAGTGGATCGCGACCCCGGCCGCCGGAACCGACCACCTTCCCGCCAGGCAGATCGCCGCCTTCGGCGCCGTGCTGACTCGCTCGTACGGTTTCCACGCGCAGCCGGTGGCCGAGCACGCCATGGGCATGATCCTTGCGTTCTCCCGCGGCCTTCTCACCAGTTCCCGGCTTCAGCGCACCCATCAGTGGTGGAAGGACGACCTGGCGGGTGAGTTCTTCGACCTCGCTGGGGCGACGATGATGATCGTCGGCTGCGGCAGCATCGGCACCCACCTCGCCGGAATGGGACGAGCCTTCGGCATGCAGGTCCTCGGCGTCCGCCGCACGCTGCCTCACGCGCCCCAGAACGGCATCGAATGGATACCCGCCTCCCGCTGGCGGCAGGCCTTGCCCGCCGTGGACGTGGTGGTGAACCTGCTCCCTGCGACACCAGACACGGTCGGTGCCTTCGACGCATCGACATTCGCTGCGTTCAAGCCCGGTTCGGTGTTCGTGAACCTCGGCCGGGGGACAACCGTCGACCACGCGGCTCTGCTGGGCGCCCTTGAAACCCGCCAGCTGAATGGCGCCGGCCTTGACGTCACCGACCCTCGTCCGCTGCACCGGCGTGACCTACTCCGCCGCCACCCGCGGGTGCTGCTTACCCCGAAGACCGCCGTGTTCTCCCACGCCTACATGGATAGGGCTGTTCGGTTCTTCGCGGACAACCTGCACAGCTACCTCTCCGGCCACCCGCTGCGCGGCGCGGTCGACGAACCGATCCCCGACCGGATGAAAGGAATCCACTGATGACGCTCGCCACCGAATACAACGACCTCTTGGCCGCGTTCGCGGAGACGGGGCGCAACCACCCCTACTTGGCGTTCACGCTGAACGGAATCTGCGACCGCGACTGCGTGTTCTGCAAGCCGCGCTGCATGCCGGACTACGGACACAAGGACACCGTCCTCTCGGTACCCGAGTACGCGGCCATCGCCCGCACCGCCGGGCAGTGGGGGGTCCGCAAAGCACACTGTTCCGGCGGGGAGCCGACCCTCCGCAAGGACATCCTCGACATCATCCGGGTCCTGGCAGAAGGGCTGGGCGAAGGCGCGCAAATCGGCATGACCAGCCACGGAAACTTCCGCAAGGGACTCTCGGTGGAAGGGTTTGCGGAGGCGGGGCTGACGTACCTGAACGTAAGCCTCCACAGCACCGACCCCGGCCGGTCCGCGGAGATCATGGGTGGCGGTGACCCGGGCATATCGCTCGCCACCATCACGGAGGCGCTAGACCTCGGCCTCAAGGTAAAGATCAACTGCGTGCTGATGCGTTCCTACATCGAGGACGCCTTCGCCGTCGCGTCGCTGGCCCGGAGCCTGCCGGTGGCAGTGAGGCTGATCGAGTTGCAGAACATCGGCCCCGCCAAGGAGATGTTCGAGACCGAGTTCATCCCCGAGGCGGAGGTCCGGGATTTGCTCGGGGACTGGTTCACCGGGGCTGGCGAAGTTTCCCGTACTGACCTCGGTGTCCGCAGCCCCGGCCGATACCTCCAGCCCGACGGTTGGAAAGGCTCCATCGGCTTCATCTCCAACTCCTCGTGCGCTACGTGCTCGGACGCCAACCGCATCAAGGTCACGCCGAGCGGGGTAGCGCGCCCCTGCATCCTCCACAACCAGGACATCCAGCTCCGCGAATACCTTGCCCCCGGCACGCTGGACACGGCGTTCGCCCACCTGTTCAACGCCATGCTCGAACGCAACACCAACCCGGCCTGGGGCGGATACCACTACGTCGACTACGACCTGCGGTGGGACCGCATGAAACGCCCCCAGGGAGCTGCCGTCTTCCTCCCGGTCCTCGCCACCAACAGCGGAGCCGGATGCTCCGTCCGCCGGCTGCCGACCGGGGTCGAGGAGTGAACACCATCTACGAGGCAACCACCGCCCTGTACGCCCATCACCTTCGCGCTGCTGGGCTGCACCCGGTGATGGTTACGCACAAGTGGCAACAGCCCGATCTCATCGCCCCGCATTCCGACCTGGACCTGCGGCTCGTCCTCGATGCCGCCCCGGCCTCCTGGGGGGACTTCAATACGCGCGTGGCTGCCGCCCACACGGCGGCCGTCGCCGCCGACCCGGCGCACGGCCGCTTGCTGGAACACCCGCCCGGGTACGCCTTCACGACCGCGGAGTTGGACGCTGGTTTGGTCCAGCCCGCAGAGGTCGCAACCTGGTCGCTGGTCCATGGTTCGCAGGAGATCCTCGGACAGTGGATGAAGGTCGCCACCGCGGAACCATGGACGGCCTCGGACGCCCGGTTCTACTGGGCACTCCTGGACGCGCGGGTGGCTGGCCGCTACCGCCTGGCTGCCGACGCCACGGACAACGTGCACCGTGATCTGAGCGGCTACCTGCGGCACTGCGTAGCGTGGCACTACGTCGCCCCGTGCTGGTTCGCTGCCGCATGCCTGGCCACCCACAGCCGCTCGTCGGGCAAGCTCGACGCGCTCACCCGTTGGAGGCCCGGTGACACCGGTCGCCACGCTGAACTGTTCGCCTCGCACGCGGGGCCCGTTGGGTCCCGGCCCACCCTTGCCCCCCGTTTGCTGATGCGGCACGCGCACAGCGCGGTGGAGGCCGCCTTGCACTACACCCCAGCTTCCTTCTGCGAGCCGGATGGCCGGCCGGGGCTCGGGCTGCGCCGGGAGTGGGCGATGACTGCAGGCATGCTGCGGGTCAAACCAGCCCGCTGGCGGTACTACCTGGACCCCCCGCCCGGGATCTCCACCGGCTACCTGATCGCCCGCGAAGCCAAGGAACTGACCGCTGCACAAGCCGCGCTGGAACGGCTGGCCGGCCACGGAACGCCCGAGGAGCGGTCCATGGCCGCCCGGGTGGCCGCCGTACTGCCCCCGTCAGGTACACCGACCAGCGCCGGGGTGCTGCGGGACCTGCTGCGCTCCTGGTCGAGGGCCGGTGCGGCCCTCGGAGACTTCCTGACCGGCCCGACCCAGACTATGGAAGGCGCCCCACTATGACGCGGCCGCTCATACCCCCACGGGTGCTGAAGACTGCCAAAGTCAAGATCACCACAAAGTGCAACCGGTCGTGCGACTTCTGCATCTTCGCCGACGGCGCCCACGGCGAGAACATGAGCCTGGAGCTGTTCGCAAGGATCCTGGACCGGCTCGGGACCGTACCGTTCCGGCAACTCCACATCAATGGCGGCGAGCCGACCGTCCACCGAGACTTCCCCGCCCTCTCCCGGCTGGCCCACACCCGCCTGCCGGACACGGTGATGGTGCTGGGCACCAACGCCATTACCCTCGCCCGCAACCAGCGGCTCCTCGACGTGACCCTCGAGGTCTACGACCAGATCCTCATCGGCTGCGACGACGAGCACGGGAACTACGACGAGGTCGCCCACGTCGTGCCGCTACTCCGGCAGGCGGGCAAGACCGTCGTGATCAACAGCGTGCTCGAGGCCATCTCCTCCAGCCACCTCGACCAAGTCGCCGCCCTGTGCGAGCGGACTGGCGCGATCCACGTCACCAACCACGTCCACCACATCGACGTCGGCCAGCCGGACAACCGACTCGGCGGGCTGTGCGCCCGCTATCTCGACCAGCACCTCATGGTCGAGATCGACGGCTCCTGCTACCGATGCTTCAACGCAATGGCCAAGCAGGACAGCGAGTTCACCGTCTGGGATGACGATTTCACGACGAAGTTGTTCGCCCCCCGCACCCAGCACTACCGGTTCTGTCTCAAGTGCCACGAGTACACCGACTCCGGGCGCCAGACTGTGCCCGCGACTGCTGGAGGTACCTGATGCCCGTCGCCCTGGGCTTGAACTTCCACCACGACACATCCGCCGCGCTCATCGTGGATGGCCGCCTCTACGCCGCCGAGGAGGAGCGCTGGTCCGGCCTCAAGCACCACCGCGAGCACGGGCAGCACAAGGCCGTCCTGACCGCCCCCGCCCGCTCCCTCGCCTGGTGCCTGGAAGCCGCCGGGATCGAGCTCGGTCAGGTGGATGCCGTCTGGGCCGCGGGGATGCGCCCCCACCCGCCCGGCGGGCATTGCCTGGCCACCGAACGTGAGGAACTCGCTGCTCTCCTGCCTCAGCCGCTCGGCGACAGGCTCCGGTTGATGTCCCACCACACCGCGCACATGCTCTCCGGCTATCTCATATCAGGACTCGGCCACGCCGCCGGCCTGGTCATCGACGCCGGGGGCTCACCCCTCGGCGTGGACTTCGGGCCCGGCAGGGAGAGAACCACCGGCTATGACCTGCGCCCCGGCCTCATCGACCGCGTCCACCAATCCATTCCCAGCCTGTCCGCAGGACCGGTAGGCGTTGAGCGCGGCCACCACTCCCTCGGGCACTTCTACCGCAACATGGCTCACCGAGTGATCCCTCCGGGAGACGAACCCGAGGGCAGCATGATGGCGCTGGCGGCATATGGCGACCCTGCCCGCTACCGGCAGCTGATCAGCGAGCTGATCCACCTCGGCGGCGACGGTGTTGTCCGCATCGCCGCCCCCTATGGTTCCGCGGACAGCTGCACCCCGCTCAAGGCCGGCAGCCGGGCCTGGACGCAGGCCGGCGCCGCCGAGGTGCCGCTGGCTGAACGCGCTGACTTCGCGGCGGCCGTCCAGGAGGCGTTCGCTGCCGCCGTGGTCCACACCGCCCGGCACCTGCGCCGGCTGACTCGCGCAACTGACCTGGTGTTCTCGGGAGGGTGTGCCCTCAACTCTCACCTCAATGGAACTCTCGCCCAGGACTCGGGGTTCGACCGGCTGTTCATCGCTCCCGCGCCGCACGACGCGGGGACCGCCGTCGGCGCTGCCCTCTACGGATGGCACCACCACCTCGGGAACGACCCGCTGCCCGCCCCGGTCGACGCGGGATGGGGCCCCGTGCCAGGCGCCCTGTCCCTGCGGGATGTCCCCGACGGTTGGCACAACCTCGGTGACCTCGGTGACGACCTCGGGCCTACAGTCGCAGGGCTCCTCGCGGGCGGCAGCATCATCGGATGGGTACAGGGCCCCATGGAGTTCGGGCCCCGGGCACTGGGGCACCGGTCGATCCTCGCCCACCCCGGTCACGCCGGCAGCCGCGACCGCCTCAACACGATCAAGCGGCGCGCCGCGTACCGACCGTTCGCCCCAGCGGTCCTCGACACCCACCTTCGTGATTGGTTCACCGGCGACGCAGACCCGTTCATGAACCGCGTCGCCCGTATCCGGCCTGAGCAGGCTGCACACGTCCCGGACGTCGTTCACCACGACGGAACCGCGCGTGTCCAGACCGTCGCAGCCGGGCACACCGGCCTGGGCCGCCTCTTGGAGGAATTCCGGCAGCAGACGGGCCTGCCGATGCTGCTGAACACCAGCTTCAATCTCAAGGGCACGCCGATCCTGCGGACCGCCGCGCAGGCAGCCCAGGGCGCCGCCGGGCTTGGCCTCGACGCGCTCGCTGTCGGCACGACCCTCCTGGCCGCCGATCACGGTCAGCATGCCGCGCCGGCCCGGGGGTGGGCGGCGTGACCGATCTGGAGAGGGCGGTCTGGTCTGCTCTTGGCGCTGCCAGCTGGGAGCCGGGCCAGCAGACGACGGCTCGCACCTGCGCAGCAATCGCGATGACTTTGTACGGGGGGCACAGCCGCGATCAGGGCACCCCGTACATCGAACACCCCATGGCAGTGGTGGAGATCCTCCGCGAAGAGCTGGGTGTTGTCTGCCCCACGGCCCTTATGACCGGGCTTCTTCACGATGTGCTGGAGATCAGCCCCGGTGCCCGCGATCTGATCGGCCGACGGCTCGGGGTGAAGTTCGCCAACCGGCTCGCTGACATCACTCCCGATCACCGGCTCGAGCGGCGAGCCAAAGGGCCTGGAGACCGTCAGGCGTGGCGGGAGAAGACTGCGGCCCTGGAGCCGGTGCCGCTGTTGATCCGGCTGGCGGACCGCATCCACAACACCCGCGACCTGGCCAAATCTCCCGACCTGGTGCGCCGCGCCCGGTTCCTGGACGACCTGGCCGCCTTCTACCTCCCGCTCGCCAAGGCACGCCGGGCGGCCAGCCCTCAACTTGCCGCGGCATACCGGGTGCTGCGGCGCGAGTACGACACCCACCAGTAGGAGAGGCACGATGGTGCAGACCGTGTACTCCATGGAACCGACGGGCAGGACCGGCGGCCGGGTCTACCTCCAAATGATCCACAACGTCACAGCTGAGCAGGTGCGATGGGGCACGGTTCCCGACTACAAGCGGGCCGACCGCATCCGGCGCTGGCGCAAGGTCCGGCATCTCCAGCGCCTGGCCCCGGTCATCGCCGCGCTCGACCGTCCCGACGCCTCGTTCGTGTGGGACGACCTGAGCCTGCTGCTGTTCACCCCAGGCATGCGGGCGCGCACCGTGTTCGTCTTCCACCACTACGAGCCTCTTCAGCACGACTCCGGGCCATTGGAAGCCGTCCTGTGGCAGCAGCTGTTCGCCTTACTACCCGAGTGCGCGGCCGTGGTGTGCGTTGCCCCGTACTGGGCGGAGTTCCTTCAGCACCATGGAGTAGAGAACGTTCACGTCATCTACAACGCTTTCGACCTGACCGAGATCGACACCGTACGCGGTCTCGACCGGGCGGCGTGTCGGGCCGAGTTCGGGCTTGCGGTGGACACTATCGCCGTCTACGCGGGCAAGGCTGTCCACTGGAAAGGAACCGAACAGGTTGCCGGCCAGCTCGACGGCGCCTCGGGCATGAGGGTCCTCGCCACCGGCAGCAATACGATCGGGTTCGCTGGCAGCCACCATGATCTGCCACGGGACCGGTACCTGAGGCTGCTGCGGGCGTGCGACGTCGGGGTCTTCATGCCCGAGATGCAGGAAGGGTGGAGCCGCTGCGCCGCCGAAGCGGTCCTGCTCGGTATGCCGTGTCTCATCCGGCCTCTCGCCGGCCTTAGCGACCTTGCTGCCGTCAGCGGTCAGCCCGCCCCTGACCTGGACCGGCTGCCGCAGCAGGTCCGAGACAGGGCTGCCGCACCACAGGAAGAGGCCAGGGCCGCGTACGCGGCCCTGGCCCAGTTCGACACCGGCTACTTCGCCGACGCCTGGAGCACCGTCCTCGCCAAGATCAGCTGACCGGAGCAGCTGCTTCTTCCTGGCCCGTCAGACGCACCGACGCAGCGTCCAGACGGGCCAGGACCCGTTCACGGCCCAGCACCTCGACCGACTCGAACAGCGGCAGGCCGACCGTACGACCGGTGACCGCCACCCGCACGGGCGCCTGAGCCTTGCCCAGCTTCAGCCCCTGCCCGGCCGCGACGTCCTCCAGGCCCGCGTGCAGCGCCGCGGCGGTCCAGTCGTCCAGAGCCGCCCACCGCTCACGGGCTGCTGCCAGGATGCTCTCCGCGCCCGGCTTCATGGCCTTCGACCAGGACACCTCATCACGCGGGGGAGTGTCGAGGAACAGCCAATCCACGTAGTTCGTGATCTCCGACAGCACGGTGATGCGGGTCTGGGCGTAGGGGGCCACGGCCTGCCAGACTGCCTCATCGAACGCGGCCTCCGGCCACGGTGCTGCCTCGCCGGACAGCCAGGGTCGGCAGGCGTCGGCAAACTCCTGCGGGGACAGCGCCCGCATGTAGTCCCCGTTGAACGCAGACAGCTTCTTGACGTCGAAGAACGCGGACGCCTTGTTGACATCTTCCAGCCGGAACAGCTTCTCCAGCTCCGTGAACGGGCGGACCTCTACGTTGTCGCTGGGGCCCCAGCCGAGCAGCATCAGGTAGTTCACCATTGCGTTCGGGAGGTAGCCCTCGGCGAGGTAGTCCTCCAGAGCCACCTTGTCGCGGCGCTTCGACAGTTTCTGCCGCTTCTCGTTCACGATCACAGGAAGGTGCGCCCAGACGGGCGCCGGGGCCTCGAGTGCGTCCCACAACAGCTGCTGCTTGGGGGTGTTCGACAGGTGCTCCTCGCCTCGAATGACGTGCGTGATGCCCTGCTGGATGTCGTCCACTGCGTTGGCGAGGATGAACACGGGGCTACCGTTGCCCCGGGCGATCACGAAGTCCTCCAGCGCCTTATTGGGGAACTCGGTTCGCCCGCGCACGACGTCGTCCACGACGGTTGCGCCGTCGTCGGGGGTACGGAAGCGCAGGGCCCGGCCTTCTGCGTGCTCGAGGCCACGGTCACGGCAGAACCCGTCGTAGCCCAGCTGCTGGGAGCCGGTGCGGGCGGTCAGTTCCTCGCGGGTGCAATCGCAGTAGTACGCCTTGCCCTCGGAGTGGAGCCGGAGAGCCGCGGCCCGCTGTTCCTCGGTGTTGTGAGACTGGAAATGCGGTCCCTCGAAAGTGGGATCGCCGGTGTTGATGCCGATGGAGGACAGGGCGCTGATGATGCCGTCCACCCACTCGGGCCGGTTGCGGGCTTCGTCGGTGTCCTCGATCCGCAGGACGAACTTGCCTTGCTGCTGTCGGGCGATGACCCAGTTGAAGAGAGCGGAGCGGGCTCCGCCGACGTGGAACATGCCTGTCGGCGAGGGGGCGAATCGGACGCGGATCGAGTTCATCGAGCCAGGGTATCGGCCCCGATGGCTCGTCAGCAGCAAGGATTTCAGACCGCCGGCCGGGTGATTTAGAGCCCGTCTGGGACCTGACGGCGACGTTCCAGGTCACCGCGCAGGTAGAGATCCACATGACCACTTTTGCTGCTGCGGCTCCCTACTACGCCCGCTTCCGGCCGGCCTACCCCGAGGCCGTCTACACCCACATCCGCAAGCGTTTCCGGCTGGACGGAACTCAGCACATTCTGGACCTGGGGTGCGGGCCAGGGACGCTGGCCATCCCGCTGGCACGGTTCACGGCGGTTGTCCATGCGGTGGACCCGGAGTCCGCGATGGTCGCTGAAGGCCTGAAACTCGCCGAAGCCAGAGGCGCTGTCAATATCGCGTGGCAGGTTGCGGACGCGTCCCGAGTGCTTGATCTAGGCCTCCCCGAGGTCGCGGTGTGCACCATGGGACGTGCCTTCGGCTGGATGGACCGATCCCAGGTTCTGGCCGACCTGGGCAGGTTGATCACGCCGGATGGCGGCCTCGTATTCGTTTCCAGCCTCGCACCGCCGGAGCCGCCGCCGTGGCTGAAGGTGATCGAAGGAGTAGGAGCGGACTACCTCGGGCCTGACTACCGGACCCGGTATGGACCTGCCAGCGGCCCGGTCGGGGAGCCTGGCGACCTACTCGCAGCCTCGGTGTTCTCCCACGTGGAGACAGCCGCTTTCGAGCAGGCACTCGAGTTCACCCTGGAGGAGCTGGTGGGATTGCAATTCTCCTTCTCGTACACCAGTCCGGATGTTCTCGGTGACAGGCAGGCCGCGTACGAGGCCGACCTGCGTAGCGACCTAGCCCGTTTCGATCCAACTGGCCGGTTCTTCGAGACCAGGCAAACCGTATGCACGATTGCTACCCGTCGATAGGCTCCTCCACGGCCATCTCGGAGCCCCAGTTTCTTCGGCCACGCCCCTCATGCTGCGCGTCGACCGGCGCGGTCATCGCCATCGGCCATCCCGAAAGGGCGGCCGCGCGAGATATCTGGATGACGCCGGCATCTGCGGGGCCCTACTCTCGCCAGGCATGACGAGCATCGATCCCCGCATCGCGGGTTTCTACAGCGAGTACGACGAGGCGGCCCGACTGCACTCCACAGCTGCGGGCCGTCTCGAATTCGAGCGCACCCGGGAGCTGTTAGGACGCTACCTGCCTCCACCGCCAGCTCGCGTGTTGGACGTGGGTGGAGGCCCAGGTGCCCATGCCCGGTGGTTGGCCGAGGACGGTTATGAAGTTCACCTGGTGGATCCCGTGCCAAAGCACGTCGAGCAGGCCCGCGAGCGGGCGCCCGGATGCGTCGCCGCGGAAGGGGATGCGCGTCAGCTGGCCTTCTCGGCCCGAACCTTCGACGCGGTGCTGCTCCTCGGGCCGCTCTACCACCTGGCGGACCGCGAGGACCGGCTGAAGGCGCTGCAGGAGGCCCGGCGCGTTGCGGTGCAGGGCGGTGTCATCGCGGCTGCGGGTATCTCCCGGTACTCCCTGATGCAGGATTACACCGTGAGTGCGGGCCTGTCCCCGGAGCTGCTGGCCGGCGAGGTGTCGCAGGTGGTTCGTACGGGTTCTTACGACGGCAGCAGGGGTTTCACGGTTGTACATTTCCACACGGCTGCAGAGCTGACTGAGGAGGCCCGTGAAGTTGGACTGGGTGCTGTGAGCATCCACGGGATCGAGGGCCCAGGGTGGGCTTACGTTGTTGCGGCTGGTCGGTGTGCGGGCCAGGAAGAGGCGGGGGAGCTCGTCGCGGATGCGATAGCGACGGCCCGGCTCGCCGATGAGCACGGCGTGTTCCACGATGCATCGGCGCACATGCTCGTCGTTGGCTCGGCTTGAGCTGCCCCCCACTCGCGCCCTGGAGGCGAGTAGGGGCGGCTGGTGGCATAAGGCTGTTCGGATCTTGCGCTCCGCGCTGGGGAGGGCCGGGGCTGCCGTCGCCTCACAGATGCGCAGTAGCGCGACTGGTGAACGCTTGTTCGTAACAGGCGGTGCATTGTCAGTGACGTCATGTATATCAATCGGCTATGAGTATTGCCCAGGAAGTCGGCGCGCTGCCCGCCGGTCGCGTACACCCTCAGTCCGTCGGAGCGTCGTCGCCGACCGACTGTCTCTCGCCGGATGATGTAGCGGAGTCCCGGGATCCCAATCCCGGCAGGGAATGGGATCCGCAGAGCACAGCGGACGACTACATGACGGTGGAACTGCTGTGTGCCGCCCTCGCCAGAATCCGGCTCGACCGGCAGCAGGCCGACAGCGGTCAGTTGCGTTCTGCTGAACTATCAGGGCTGTTGCCGCGCGCCTGGCGTGATGCCCGGGGACGCTTGTGGTGGAAGGCCCAGGCCCAGGCCCAGGCGCTGGGGTCGGAGTGGCCCGGCGACGATCTCGAGCTGTTCGACTGGTGCCGTCGCCCGCTGGGGTCCTGGCCCGTGCGCCTCTCCCTCGCCGACGGCGACCTGGATGCTGTCCTGCTGGAAGGCGATGAGCTGTCGGAGTTCGCCGAGCAAGCGGCCGATCTCGTCCGGCATGCAGATGTCGAGGCAGAACTCGTTCAGAACGAGACCTTCGCGGCGCTGATGTCCTGCGCGCGGATGAACGGTGCTGACGAGCAGGCCGTCCAGCGTAACTACTGCTGCCTGCGGCGGTTGCTGATCGACCGTCCCGTGCTCAGCGACCGGGACGTTCAGGCCCTGACTCGAGAGTTTCCGAAGACGGACGCAGACAGCGACTCGTTTCTCGCGAAGTTCGTGCGCACCGCGTACGTACTCCATCCGGTCGAGAGCCCGGGGAAGATCCGGCTGTGGCGTTGCCGCAAGTGTCGCAACACCGTCGACGAGGGGGCGGCTAGCTGCGGAACTCCGGGATGTGAGGGAGAGCCCGAGCGGTACGAGCTCACATGTCTGGGCGGGTACTGGACCCAGCACCGGGCGACTCGCCAGTTCTTCCACGACCCGGGACTGCTGGAAGGGCGGCTGCTGGACCGGCTCGCCGAACTGCCGCCGGACCAGGTCCGGACCGAGCCTTGGCCGTGTCTGGATGCGTGGGATGGGGCACTGACCTTCGAACCGCTGAGCCCTGGTGGAGAAGGGGAGTGCTGGGCGATCGACGCGAAGGACTGCGCGAGCCCCACCCTGCTTGCCCGCGGGTTCCGCATCGACCTCCGCGTGTCGGCGCGCCGCCGCATCATCGTCGTGCCCATGCACCGCCTCAAGACTCCCGGGTACCTAGCGGATTTGGAACGCGAGCTGCAGGGACGGGTCACCGGAGTTGAGGTCCTCGATGAGAAAGCGTTCTTGCGGCAAGTCGCCGTCCGCGCGAGCAGGGCAGGGGGCACGCGATGAGGGACACCCGCTCCTGGAGCACTTTGCTTGTGAAGGAACTGGACGACGAGTGCGTCCGGCCTATGCTCGGCCCTCTCAAGCCGTGGGAACTGTGCGCCCTCGAACTTGGATTGTCGTTCCTGGCCGACCATTTGCCGGGCCGGGGCATTGGCGCTCTGTGGCCTGTGCTCGCCGGGTACATGCGACTGGACCCGGCACTCGACCCGCAGATCCGTACCCTGCGTGAGCTGATGGGCTCGGTGGCCAAGACCGGGACGATGCGGGAGAAGATCGACCAGTATGTGAAGCTCCCCGCCCAGGTACGTGGGTTTGAGCCCGGTGACATGGCGGGGCACAAGACTGAACTGTCGACCGTGTTCACTCGCCGTCGTTCCCCATACGCCGCGGCACGCCACGACGTCTACCGGCAGAAGCTTCAAGAAATCGCCCCTTACAAGACGGGCGGTGGCTACCGGCCCGCGCCGCCTGGCTCGATGTGCTCCTTCGACCGAGATGACGGCAGTCGGGAAAGGATCCGTATCCCCGAGACGTTCATCCCCGCGCCGGCCCCGCCCACGCTGCCAGCGACGACCTCCCGAACACGGGAGCCAATTCCTCTCACCCCGGAGGATCTCCAATGGGCTGCGGTCGAGATGGACAAGATCCTTGAGAGTCATCCGGAGAGCGAGAACCGGGACTTCGTCAAGCGGCTGGAACAGATGGAGGCCCTGCTCGCCGATCAGATCGGAGGGCGCCTTCTGGAACGGCCGCAGCAGATGGTCATCGACGGACTGTGGCACGTGGTCGGCCTGATGAACAGCGGCAAGTCCACTCTGCTGGACATGATCGCCTACATCGTCGCCCGCCGCGGCGGCAAGGTCGGCTTCGTGCTCGCCTCCGGTAGCGACATGTACGCCAAGGTCAGCTTCCTGCGGGCACTTGGCATCGACGCCGTCCCCATCTTTGGACGGACCCGGGAGGGAGTCCACAAAGACCGCTATTGGCGCTCACTCCTCCACGACGGCGATACCACATTCCCCACCGGTGTCGACGCCGCTGCGGCGTTCGCCGACGACCAGTGCTATCTGGAGGAGCTGCGCCTGACCAGCAGGACCGACCGGGCACCGCTGCCGAGGGACGAGCGGCCATGCAGGGGCAAGCTCTTCGTGGACGGTCAGAGTGGTCGGCGGGACTGCCCGATTCTTTCGCGGTGCCCTGCCCACTCAGCGGCCCGCAATGTGGCCGAAGCCGAGGTGTGGGTGACCACTGCGGCCGGCATGGCATCCACGGTGATGCCGCAGTCCCAGATCGAGGTCCGCGTCGCCGAAGCGGCCCAGCATCACCTGGCCGCACTGCTGGTCGACGAGGCCGACACCGTGCAACAGCAGTTCGACGACCGGTTCCTGCTGCACGAGATTCTCTCCCAGCCCGGCAGGGGATGGAGCCACCGAGTGGGGGACCGGATCGGGCAACGCTTGGAGCAGTCGTGGTTCCTTGACCTCCTGGACCCCGAGGTGAAGGCCGGAGACAAGCACTTCCGCCGCCACGATCAGGCGATGACGGAGCTCTACCGGCTGATGATCGACCCGGGCGCTGACCAGCTGCGCGCCGTCATTGCCGAGGGACCATTCACCGGGTACAGCCTCCTCCGGCGCCTCGCCCGGAGCCTTCACGGCCTCCCTGAGCGCAACGACTTCGCCCGCAAGGCAGAACTCGAGGAAGCCGCCGACCGGTACTTCGAAGAGCACTTCGAGCCCATGGTCACCACCCCCTTCCAAGCGCCCGCAGAGAACTGGGCCGAGCTGATCGAGGCGATGACCGCGACCCACGACACCGCTGTGTCGGCACAGGAAGCCGCCGAGGCGTGGATCGAGGCACACCAACCGGCACTCGACGGCATCACGGCCCGGGGCACACCGCCAGAGCTCGCACAGCTGTTGCAGGCCGGCTTGTGGGCTGCACGCATTACGACGTCGTTCTTCGAGGTCGCCCAGCGTCTGTCGGCCATCAGTACGTCGCAGATCGGCGATGGCGAGGACTTCTGGAGCCGTCAGCCGCCCCGTGACCTGATGCCCTTCGTCCCCGAGCAGGCCGCGGGGAACCTGATGGCCCTTCAGTGGCAGCCCAACCCAGGTGGCGACAGCGGGTCCTTCAGCATTCTGTGGCTGCGCGGCGTGGGCCGCTGGCTCCTGTATCACCTCCATGACCTCCTGGAGGCTGAAGGAATCCAGGGACCCAACGTCGTGCTCGCCTCCGCCACCAGCTGGATGCCCGCCTCCCCCCGCTTCCACCTCGACGTCACCCCGAACCTGGTCCTGCGCGAACCGAAGAAGGCCAGGGCAGCGCTGCTAGAGAGCAAGATGTTCTTCCGCCCCCCGCGCTACCGCGACGGCCGTCCGGTCTTCACCTCGGGCACCGGCGGCAACCCCACCCTCCACGCCCACGCCCTGTGCGCGTCCGCTGAATGGATCTGCAACCCCGCCCCCGGAGCGCGGGAGTCGCTACTGCAGCAGGCCCGCCAGCGCCTGGCCGCCGACCGCCAGCAAGTCTTGTTCACCGTGCAGAGCACCCGGGACGCCCAGACCGTCGCCGACTACATCAACCAGAAGACCCCATACACGGCCCTCCACGTCATCCGCGACGACGACCAGCCCACCCGCAACAGCATCCCCCGGCGACGCCTTGCTACTTTCGCGGCCTCCGGGGCCGACATCCTCGTCGCAGCCGAAGGCGCCGTCCAACGTGGCCACAACATCCTCAACGCCCGCCGCGTCGCGGCCCTGGGCGCAGTGTTCTACCTGGCCCGGATCCACCCGCCCGCCGACGACGCCACCTTCCCGCTCTCCCTCCTCAGCCGAGAGGCGATGCGCCGCCTTCGCCACCCCGTCGACCTCACCCTCGACCATGCTGATCTGGTCGACCTTGCGCGCAAGCTGCGCTACAGCGAGCGCCGCCGATGGCAGCGACGGGTAGGCGAGCCCGTCCTATTCACCCGTCTCACGGACCCGATCGAGCACGCCGCGTTCGTCGGCAATTTCCTGGTTCCCCTCCACCAGACCCTCGGACGTGGCATCCGCGGCAACGAGCCTGTCCTGGTCTACCTCTGCGACGCGGCCTTCGCCCCCCGCACCGCGAACCTAGACGAAACCGCCGCAGACACTCCCCGTACGAGTGTGATTGTCGCCGCGCAACAGCTGCTGCACGGCTGGCTCACCGATCCCGGCCCCACGGCCACGGCCACCGAACGGCTCGACCACGCTCTCGCCCAGGCCTGCTGGGGCCTGGCCTCCCATCTCCTCGAAAACATCGACTGGGGTCACCGCTGATGCCCGCCTACCGCAGCACCCAAGCCACCGTCCTCACTTTCACGCCGGAAGCCACCTGGCCCGTCACTGGCTACCGCACGACCTGCCCGCCGGGAATGCTTACCCTCCTGGAGAAGGCGTGGGATACGCGGCCTGGCCGTCGTCCCCGTGGCGCACCGGACTACCTGCCCACCAGCTCGCTGAGGGACCTGCTCACCCTCATCGACCCCGACATCACCTCTGTACAGAGGAACCCGCGCGATCCGGCATGGCTCCGAGCCCGGACCACGGTCGACCCGGACCTCCTGCTGATCGCCCTGTCGGCATGGGCCTCCGCGCGTGTAGCACCTCACATGCCCGACACCAACTGGTACAGCCAGCTCGAAGGCGCCGGCCAGCTGGAATGGATCCCCGAGGACCTCGATCTCACCCGCCACGACCTTCACACCAACGGCACCGCCAACCCCCCGAGCCACGTTTTCAACCTCCTGCCCAGCCTTGTCGCCGAGCACCTCACCACCACCGGGCTCCAACTCCTGGACCACCACCGTGACCTGCGACTCGGCCCCACCCGACCGGATGGCCGTCGTACCCTGCACCTCGGCGCACCCGAGACCCTCACCGACGAAGACGGCGCGGCCGGCGCCAGCGTGGATGTCCTGACCTTCCACCTCGAGACCGTGCCCGGCGTCCCTGAAGTCCACCTCCATGTCGACCTGAGCATGACCCGCTTTGCGACGCACCCGGTCGACTACATCCCCCGCCGCGGATTCAGCGACCCGACTGCCAGCGTCCTTCTTTCCGCCAAGGAGGGATTCGTCCACCGCCGAGAGCGGCCCATGCTCCTACAGAGCGGAGCCACCGTCCGCCGGCGCGGAGAAGGCAGCACTTGGACCTGGGAGCCGGGCGTTGCCGAGATCCTTGCCCGCCTCACCCACCACCAGCCACCAAGCCTCGAACAACTGCGCACCGCACCCGGCGACGCGGCGGCCCAGCCCTTCGCAGCCCATCTCGTCCACAGCACTGGTATGACCTACCGCTACCCAGACAAGGACGGCACCCCACCGGCGCGCTCGACCCACGACCACCCAGCCGGCCACGGCTATCAGCCCCGTGACCACATGGAGGTCCTCGCCCAGGTCGCCCAGCAGCTGGAGGCGAAGGGGATGACTCCGCTCGCACCCGCTCCCAAGGCGCGGACCCGCGCCAAGACCCTCCTGCCGCTGGAGCTGGACGACAACCCCATCCACGGGATTGAGGTCTGGGCATCCTCCGACCGGACCTGGGAAGGGCTGCAGGTCGCGGCCGCCGCCAAACTCGACCTGACCCCCGGCCATTCCACAGAGACTTCAGCCAGCTTCACCGGGCCGATGAACGTCACGCTCCACCGCTGCAATCCGCAAGACCTGACCGCCGGCCTGCCGCGCTCCACCAACACCGACAAAGCCGCTCGACGAGCTGAGTACGAAAGGAACGAGGCGGAGCGCGCGGCGAGGATTGCCGAAGTCTTCCCCCGTCTTGACGAGCCCATCGCCTGCATCGTGGAGATGGAAGGGGCTGCCTTCTTCTCACGCACGCGCCAAAACGATCCCAAGAAGCTCTTCAAGAAGGCTCTCCCGGCTCTCCGCCGCAACGTCCAGTGCCTGCGCCCGATCGTTCCTGCCAACCCGAATCCCAGCAAAGCCGCCCTCGCCAAGCGCTTCCTAGGCACCGACTTCACCGCGACGGACATCGAGCGCGCCGCTTCCGCTCTCCAGGACGCCCTCCGTCAGGCTGGGCACCTCCCCAAGGTCGCCGTACCCCTAGGGATCGAGGGACCCTTCGAGCTGATCACGGTTTGGCTCGCCCCTGCGGGCGAGCGGATGATCGTTCCCATCCTCATCAGGCAGCACACACACGAAGAGCCCACCGCGCAACTGATGCCCTCAACGGGCAGCCCCACCGAGCGGCCCATGCCGTTGACCGCACTGCCCGAGGCACTGACCGCTGGCCGCGGACGGGTGGTCACCCGTACCTCGCGCGCGGCTCTCGCCGAGTTCATCACCGGGGCATTGGCCCTCGACTCGACGGCAGACCGGCTCCTGCTCGTGCGCCGCGCGCGGATGAGCGACAAGGAGATCTGGCCATGGCTCCAGGACAGTCGGATCGCCTTCGACCGACTGGTTCTGCCGGGTGTCGACATGACGGACCCTGCAGTGGTTCCGGTGTTCCGGAAGCCTGGCGACCAGCCTGGCCTACGGATCGTTCGGCTCCGGGAGCGTAGCGACCGATATGCGGTCCCTCGGGCCTTCGGAGTCGCCGAGGAGATGGTCAGCGTCGGCGAAGACATCGACGAGCTGGTCCCCGTAACCCGGTACGGGCGGTTCTCGGGGCTCGTCGACGCCGGTGAACGCGCTTTCTGGGGTATCAACCCGCGGCCGGATCAGAACCAGATCGTGCTCAGCCTCACCAAGTTCGACCCGGCCGACCCGTCCAGCCGCACTAGGACCTGCTCCAACCCGACCTCCCTGGAGATCGTGCCCGCCTTCCTCCAGGAAGGAGACAACCCCGCCGACTGGGCCATGTACACCCATGCCCAGCGACGTCTCCACGCCCACACGACGATCGCGACCACCTGGCCTGCCATCGTCCACCTTGCCGAGTTGATGGAGGAGTACATCCTCTAATCCGCGAGGCGCGTTCGGTGACACCGGACGGCTGGCTGTTCCGCAACCGCACGGGCAGGGCGTTGAGACTGCCTACGGCACGACGTAGTCGCGAGCTCGCGACTACGTCGTGCTTCCCTGCGACGGCCTCAACGACAGGCGACCAGGGGCGACGCTTCACCCCACGCAGTGAGTTCGGGACGGTCCGGAATACGGGCAGTCGCCGGAAACAGGGGCCTGGCCACGTCTGAGCTTCAGGTCGTTCGCCAGCGGTTCTCTCCCGCGATCAGTACAAGGGGAGCAAGCGAAACCCGCACGGCCCTATTCCGTGCTCGGCTATCGGTCGAGGTCAGCCCAGATGGCGAAGGCGCGAGCGGCTTCCTCCTGCAGTTGAGCGAGTTTGGGGAACTCGTCGTCGATCATCTCCCAGTCGCAGATCGAGCAGCCGTCGATGAGCGCGGTCCAGGCGGTGACGAAGTGTTCAAGGCACTGGCGGATGTGTTGCTGGTAGGCGAGTACGTGACGGCCTTGGCGTTCGTAGCGTTCGGCCTCGATCTTGGCTTGGTTCTCGGGCATGCGTCGCACGAACGCAGAGGGGATGGGCTGAGGGCCGCGATCCGGATTGAGGACTTCGATACCGCGGTGGTGCAGCCCTGTGGTCTGGAAGATCAAGCTGTCGAAGTCGCTCCTGTTGGCGGTGCCGGCCTCGCGCGCGAATGCCTCCATGATCCAATCCCAGTCGGCCGCGCGTCGCGGCTCCGGGCCGTGCCAGGGCGTCATGCGCGCATGGAGAGCGCGTACTTCGTCGCCGGTCCTGCGCGGTCGGGAGAGCAGGTGCTCCCAGTTGCTGAACAGGCTATCGACGCTGTCGCGGTCGTCCTCTTCTTCGCCTACGTGACCGATGCTCATGCTCGAATCCCCCTGCTCGGCTGCTCCGACGGACTGGAAGCCTAAAGGCGTGCGTTGTACGGGCGCATGGTTCCGCGCGTAGGTCCGGGGTCGGTTGACGCTGTCAACGGAATGTAACTTGGTCAGGATGGCTTCTGGGTGTACGGTCTTGTCATGATCGGAGAAGACGAGGTGCCCGCTGTCACGGCGACCGCTGCGGAGATCGCACGGTTGGCGGGCGTGACGCGTGCTGCGGTGTCCAACTGGCGTAGGCGCCGCTCGGACTTTCCCGCACCCGTCGGCGGTACCTCGGCGAGTCCCCTGTTTTCGCTCGCCGAGGTACGGCAGTGGCTGGAGGGGCAGCGCGAAGGGCGAGAGGTCAGTGGGGAAGTCCGGCTCTGGCAGGCGCTGCGTGGCACCTACGGCGAGGAGATGGTCAGGGCGCTGGCTGCTGTCGGGGACCATCTCGGGGGCGGTCTAGGAGAGTTGACCGACCAGGGCGCCCGCGAGGCGGCGGACGGGCTGGTCGCCGACCGTATGCCCACCGAGGTGATGGACGCTCTAGTCGCTCGGCTGCTGGAATCCACCACGCGCGCCGCGTTGGATGGGGCCTCGACGTTGCGGCTTGCTCGCGCTGTCCGAGAATTCGCTGGTGAGACCTCTGGCACCGTCTTCGACCCGGCGTGCGGCATCGGCTCGCTTCTTGTCGGGGCGGGTGGTGATGCGGTCGGGAGCAGGCTGGGGCAGGACACGCACGCGGACGCGACGCGCGTGGCCCGGGTGCGCGCCGCCCTGGCCGCCACCAGGGCGGCGGCGCCGGTTGAGATCGTGGCGGGTGACTCGTTGCGGGCTGACGCGTTCCCCGATCTCCGCGCGGACCTGGTCGTGTGCGAGCCGCCGACCGCCGTGGCCGACTGGGGTCGCGAGCAGTTGCTCATCGATCCGCGATGGGAGGCGGGTGTCCCCTCGCGAGGGGAGAGCGAACTCGCTTGGCTCCAGCATTGCTACCACCACACGGCACCCGGCGGGCGGGCAGTGGTGGCCCTGCCGGCGTCGGTCGCCCATCGCCGCTCCGGTCGCAGAATCCGGGCGGAGCTGGTGCGTCGCGGATGCGTCGCCGCGGTGGTGGCTCTGCCGCCGGGCCTCGCTGCCAGTCACGCATTTCCGCTGCACCTGTGGCTGCTGAGCCGCCCCCCGGGCCCTGGGCGGGCGACGGGGACCGTACGCATGGTGGATCTCAGCACCAACAGCCCGGACGGACCGTGGGAGCCGCAGCCGCACCAGGAGGTGGAGGTGCCGCTGATCGATCTGCTGGACAACGAGGTGGACCTCACGCCCAGCCGCTACGTACGCGAGCCGGAACCCGACTACGCGGTGGAGTACGCCACGCTGCGAGAGGATCTCGACATGCGCCTGAGCCGCCTGCAGGCGCTACTTCCCGAGCTGCCGCCGCGAGGCGGGGCCGACGGCCTGGACGATGGCGTCCCGGTGGCGGTGAGCGACCTACTGGCCGCCGGCCTGGTCAGCCTGGATGGCGAAGAGCTCACGTCCGTCAGCGACCAGTTGGATCCCGACTACGTGCGCGGATTCGCGAGTAGCGCGGCGAATACCCGTCGTAGCACGTCCTCCTCGGGTACGTTCCGAGCGGACCTGCAGGCGGCGCGTCTGCCCCGCATGGATGTCGAGCGACAGCACCGCTACGGGGACGCTTTTCGCTCGTTGGGTGCGTTCGAGCGTGAACTTGCCGAACTCGCCAGGATGGGAGACCGGGCTGCGCGGCTCGCCCGTGACGGCCTCACTGGCGGCGCGCTCGATCCGCCGCCGACCCGTGGCAGCGGCGACGCTGAACACCAGAGAACGACGACCGACGTAGACGCCGCAGTGGGGCGAGAGGACAGGACACTTTGAGTAAGAACCAGGAACTGGCCGACTTCATCTGGTCGGTGGCCGACCTGCTGCGCGGTGACTACAAGCGCTCTGAGTACGGAAAGGTCATCCTGCCGCTGACGGTGCTGCGCAGGCTGGACTGCGTCATGGCCCCGACCCGCCAGGCGGTGTGGGACCGCTCGGCCTCCTACACTGGGGAGAACAAGGATGGGCTGCTGCTGGCAGCCTCCAAGCTGAAGTTCTACAACGTCTCCGAGCAGACCTTTGACACGATCAGCAGCGACGCGGCCAACGTGGCGAAGAACCTCAAGGACTACATCCGGGGGTTCTCCTCGGAGGCCACCGAGATCATCAACCGCTACGAGTTCCACCTTCAGATCGACCGTCTGGACAACGCCGACCTGCTCTACCAGGTGGTGCGGAAGTTCGCCGGCCTGGATCTGAGTTTTGAAGCCGTGGACAACCACGACATGGGTTACGTCTTCGAGGAGCTGATCCGCAAGTTTGCCGACGCCTCCAACGAGACCGCCGGTGAGCACTTCACCCCGCGTGAGGTCATCGAGCTGATGGTCGAGCTGCTGCTCGCTCCGGACGACAGTCGGCTCACGGGGGAGGGCCAGGTTGTCAAGATCCTCGACCCGGCCTGCGGCACCGGCGGCATGCTGGCGGCGACGGAGGAGCACATCCAGAAGCTCAACCCCCGTGTGCGCGTCAACCTGTTCGGTCAGGAACTCAACGCCGAGTCCTATGCAATCTGTCGCTCCGACATGCTGTTGAAGGGCCACACTGCCAAGAACATCCGCTTCGGCAACTCGTTCAGCCAGGACGGCCACGACGGCGAAGTCTTCGACTACATGCTCGCCAACCCACCCTTCGGCGTGGAGTGGAAGAAAGTTGAGAAGACCGTCCGCCAGGAGCACGAGGACCGGGGATACGACGGCCGGTTCGGAGCCGGCCTGCCCCGGATCAATGACGGCTCGCTGCTTTTCCTGCAGCACATGATGAGCAAGATGCAACCGCTCAAGAAGGATGCGGCGGGCGACGAGGTCGGCGGCACCCGCCTTGCCATCGTCTTCAACGGTTCCCCCCTGTTCACCGGTGGGGCGGGGTCAGGCGAGTCAGAGATCCGCAGATGGATCATTGAGCATGACTACTTGGAGGCGATTGTCGCCCTCCCGGACCAGCTCTTCTACAACACCGGCATCTCCACATACTTCTGGATCATTACCAACCGCAAGTCCGCGGACCGCAAGGGCCGTGTGATCCTGCTCGACGCCCGCGACCAGTGGACCAAGATGCGCAAGTCTCTCGGCGAGAAGCGCAAGACGATGACTCGCGCTCAGATCGGGCACATCTGCGCGATCTACCGCGATGCCGTCAGCAATGCCGACAACGCGGCCCATCCGGAGCACGGGCGGGTGAAGCTCTTCGCGAACCGGGACTTTGGCTACCAGCGCATCACGGTCGATCGACCGCTCAAGCTCCGGTTCGAGCTGACTGAGGACAGCCTCGACCAGCTCGACGCGTCGGCCGCCGTGAAGAAGGCGGTCGGGGACGAGGCTGCGGTCGAGCTGTTGCTGGCCGCGCTCAAGCCGCTGCTCGGATCGCAGTGGTCCACCAAGGCAGAGGCCTGGGACGCCCTACGGACGGCGATGGTGGCCGCGGGCGTTCTGTGGCCCTCCGTCGCGCCGTTCCAGAAGGCATTGCGTGACGCCGTGGGCGTGGCCGACCCGGAGGGCGAGGTCCAACTCATCAAGCGCAAGCCCGAGCCCGACCCCGACCTGCGCGACAACGAGAACGTCCCGCTGAGCGAGGATATTGACGAGTACTTCGCTCGCGAGGTGCTGCCGCACGTGCCGGACGCCTGGATTGCGGAGACCCGTAACCCAAAGACGAAGGAGATGGAACGGTACAAGGTGGGATACGAGATCCCGTTCACCCGTCATTTCTACGTCTACACGCCCCCGAGGCCGCTTGCTGAGATCGATTCGGAGTTGAAGTCGTTGGAGGCCGAGATTCAGGCGCTGCTCGGGGAGGTGGCGCGGTGAGTTGGGCGACCATCCCTCTGAAGCGAATTGCGGTGCTCACAGCAGGCGGCACGCCGGCGGTGGGAGAGCCGACTTACTGGTCTGACGAGGGCGAAGGTAATGCGTGGGTCTCTATTAGTGACATGTCCTCGGTTGACAGCGTCACTGCAACAGCGCGCCGGGTCTCCGATGCCGGGTTGCGTTCAGCACGAATCGCGCTGGGTGATCCAGGGACACTCTTGTTCAGCATGTATGCGAGCCTCGGTCACACAGCATGGCTCAGCACCCCGGCTGCTTGGAATCAAGCTATCCTCGGAATGCGTTCAGATTCGACCACCGATGCCCGGTTCCTGCGCTATAGTCTGGTTTCCCTTAGGCCAACGCTCCTAGAACAGGCGCGAAGCAATACTCAATCAAATCTCAATGCTGAACAAGTAGGCAACCTCGCCATTCCGCGTCCACCACTGGGCGAGCAACGCCGAGTCGCCGACTTTCTCGATGTCGAGACAGCGCGCATCGACCGCACCGCAGCAGCAAGGCAGGCTCAGCAATCCATTCTTAGGGAGCGGGAGCTCTCACTTATTTCTGAGACCTTGTCGGGTGGGGTAGGCCCTCGCGGCGGTCGTTCAACCGGGATGCCCTGGCTTCCCGCAATTCCCGCGGATTGGAAGATTGGACCGGTATACGCCTATTTCTCCACCGAGCTCGGAAAGATGCTTAACGCGGAGCGCGCAACAGGGGATCGCCAGCGCCCATATCTTCGCAATGCCAATGTCCACTGGTATGACATCGATATTTCAGACATGGCCACGATGTCGTTCGACGCCTCCGAAACACATCGCTATTCGGTGGCACCTGGTGATCTACTGGTCTGTGAAGGCGGCGCCGGAGTCGCCGAGGCAGCAGTATGGAACGGCGAGATCTCGGACTGCTACTACCAGAAGTCGCTGCATCGGGTCCGAAGGTCAGGGCACGTGCCTGTCGAGTGGCTTATGTACTGGCTCCGCTTGGCCAAGCACGTAGGCGTGTTTGAGGCAGACGGGAACATCGCGACTATCCCGCATCTTACGGGCGAGCAATTGCGCGAGTATCGAATCCCCATTCCTCCAGATGGCGACAGTCGCGTAGTCGCGCTGAACCATGAGGTACGTGACCTGCTGTCGTTGGTCAAGCGGCTTGACCAAGCGCAGGCACTGCTCGCCGAGCGCCGCCAGGCACTGATCACCGCTGCGGTCACTGGCCAGCTCGACGTCACCACCGCCCGCCCTGCACGCGACCTCTGAGGGGGACTTAGATGAACGACGCCCGCGTATACACCGAGAAGGCATTCGAGAACGCCGTGGAAGCGGCGCTGCTGCGCAGCGGCTGGCAGCGCGGGCCGTCGAACACCTACGATCGCGCCCTCGGTATCGATACCTCCGAGCTGTCCGAGTTCCTCCGCGCGTCGCAGAACGACGCGTGGTTGGCGCTCCAGGCCGCCTACGGCGAGGAGGAAGAGCAGGCCATCGCCCGGTTCGCGAAGCGCGTGGCGCGGGAGATTGACTCGCGAGGACTGTTGGACGTGCTGCGTCGGGGCGTGAACGACCGGAACGTGAAGATCCAACTTGCGTACTTCCGCCCCGCGCACACGCTTGCCGCCGACGCCTTGGCTGAGTATGAGGCCAACCGGCTCACCTTCGTGCGCCAGTTTCACTACTCAGCCACGCGGCCGGCCGACACCCTCGACATGGCGTTCTTCCTCAACGGGCTGCCAGTCGCCTCCGTAGAGTTGAAGAACGGGCTGACCGGCCAGACCGTCGAGGACGCCAAGCGTCAGTACCGGCGGAAGCGGGATCCGAAGGAGGCGTTCTTCGCCAAGCGCAGCCTGGTCCACTTCGCGGTCGATCCGACGCTGGCCTTCCTGACGACCCGTCTGGCTGGGGACGCTACCCGTTTCCTCCCCTTCAACACTGGCTCTGGCGGCCCTGGCCAGATCGGCGGCGCGGGCAACGTCCCGGCCCCGACCGACGGGACGTACCCCACCTCCTACCTCTTCGACGAGGTGTGGGCGCGGGACAACTGGCTGGAGCTGCTCCAGCGGTTCTTGCACGTGGAGGACGCCGCTGCGAAGTCCGGGCGGGCGCCGTCGCACAGGCCGGGCAGCGCGCACACGCAGCCGTTGATCTTCCCTCGGTTCCACCAGTGGGACGCAGTGCGCAAGCTCATCGCGCACGCGGCCCGCCACGGTGCGGGGGAGAACTACCTGATCCAGCACTCCGCCGGCTCGGGCAAGTCCAACACCATTGCCTGGCTTGCACACCACCTGTCCAGCCTGCATACCTCCCACGACCCCGCGTTGATCGCGCCCGCCGCGCTCGCCTTCGGCCTGGGGGCGAACAAGCTGGTCTTCGACAAGGTCATCGTCATCACCGACAGGCGGGTGCTGGACAAGCAGCTTCAGGACACGATCTACCAGTTCGACCACAAGGCCGGCGTGGTCGTGCGGATCGACGAGAACTCCCAGCAGCTCGCGGACGCGCTGACCGGGCCGACGGCCCGGATCGTGATCACCACGGTGCAGAAGTTCCCCTTCGTCTTGGACAAGGTCGCTGGGCTGGGCGGCCAGCGCTACGCAGTGATCATCGACGAAGCGCACTCCTCGCAGGGTGGGGAGAGCGCGGCGGCACTGAAGAAGGCACTGGGACGTCTCGGCTCGGACGCGGTGGACGAGGACGGCGACCCACTGACCGCCGCAGCCCTGGCTCGCGGCAAGCAGCCGAACCTGTCCTTCTTCGCGTTCACGGCTACCCCCAAGGCGAAGACGATCGACCTCTTCGGCACCCCTTACCTCAACCCTGGCTCGGGGGAGCAGGAGAAGGGACCGTTCCACGTCTACTCGATGCGGCAGGCGATCGAGGAGGGCTTCATCCTCGATGTGCTCGGTAACTACATCACCTACGCCACGTACTTCAAGCTCCAGGAGGCTGCCGCCGATGAGGCTGAGCAGCAGGTGGACCCTCGGAAGGCCCGCTCGAAGCTGGTGAGGGCCGCGCTGATGTCGGAGGCGTCGATGGCTTCCCGCGCGAAGATCATTGTCGACCACTTCCGCTCGCATTCCAGCCCGCGCCTCGGTGGCCGGGCCAAGGCGATGGTGGTCACCTCGGGTCGTGATCACGCCGTACGGCTGTACCAGGCCATGCGGGCCTACATCGACCAGCGGGGCTTCACCGACTGCGGCACCTTGGTCGCATTTTCCGGGGCACTGACCCTTGACGGGATCGAGTACACCGAGCCCAAGCTCAACGGCTTCCCCGAACGTGAGTTGCCGACCCGCTTTGGCTATACCCGCGCGGACGATCCGAACCCGCCCTCCGTGCCCAAGCCCGAGCACCGCATCCTCGTTGTCGCCGAGAAGTACCAGACCGGCTTCGATCAGCCGCTGCTGACTACCATGTACGTGGACAAGATCCTGGTGGGGCTGGCCGCGGTGCAGACGCTTTCCCGGCTCAACCGCACCCACCGGCTCAAGACCACCGAGGACCTGTTCATCCTCGACTTCGCCAACCGGCCCGAGGACATCGAACAGGCTTTCCAGCAATACTACGAGGCGTCGGTCACCGAGCCCACCGACCCCAACTTGCTGTTCGATCGCGAACGCGAGGTCATGGCCTACCAGCTCCTGGTGGAAGCCGAGATGGACGCCTTCGTCACCGCGTACTTCGCAGCCTTCCAGGGCGGCTCGGCCACCGACACCGCCATCATGAAGGCCCACGCCCGCCTCTATGGCTACCTTCAGCCTGCGCTGGACCGCTTCAACGCCCTCAACGCCACCGAACCGGAAACCGCCTCCGAGTTCCGCCGTGCCCTGGACTCCTACACCAAGGCGTACGGCTGGCTCTCCCACGTCATCGGATTCGAGAACCTCGAACTGGAACGGCTCTACCAGTACGGACGCTTCCTGCTGCGCCGCCTGCCTGCGCCCGCCCGCAGTGCCGGCGCCGACATAGGGACCGCCGCCCCGAGCCACATGCGCATCACTCAGACGGGCACCCCGGAGCTGCGCCTGGAGGCAGCGGGTGCGCAGGTCTTGGCTGGGCTGGTTCCCGAAGCAGGCGGAGGGGTGGCTGAGGCGGAGGAGATGTCGCTGGCCGAGGTGATCCAGTCTGTTAACCATGAGTACGGGACCGGGCTGTCCACTACAGACCAGATCCTGCTTGGCCAGCTCGTGGTTGCCGTCAGCGAGGACCCCGAGCTTCGGGCCATCGCCTTGCACCAGGACCAGGACGTCTTCGGTGGGGAACTGGAAAAGGACCTCGACCGGATCGTCATCGACCAGGCGGCGTCCAACGACGACCTGATGGTCCGCTACTTTGACGACGCCAACGTCAACCGCCTGTTCAAGCAGGTTGCGACCCAGCAGGCGTACCAGCTCATCCGGCGCCCGGTCCGACGCGAGGCCGAGCGCCGGGCCACCGAACAGCGGGCTGCCGAGCTCAAGTCCACCGGAAGCCGTCGGGCAGAGCCGCCATCCGCATAGCCTGTCCTCGGCAGCAAATCTGACAAGGATCCGGTCGGGGTGGTCACGCTCCGACCACGCAGAAGGGGACCTCGCATGGTGCAGGGCGGCACGCCGAGCTTCGACGCCGGCGTACCGGCCCGCGTGATCGCGGGCCGCTACCGGCTGCACACGCCCATCGGCGCGGGCGGCATGGGCGAGGTCTGGCAGGCGTACGACGAACGCCTGGACCGCCGGGTCGCGGTGAAGATGATGTTGGCCGAGAGCCCGGTTCCGCCCGGGTTCCACGGCGCAGCCTTCGAGGAGACCCTGCAGACTCGCCGCGCCCGCTTCCTGCGCGAGGTCCAGATCACCGCCGGCATCGAACACCTGGGTGTGCCGGCTGTCTACGACACCGGTACTGACGAGGCCAGTGGACGGCTGTTCGTCGTCATGCAGCTCCTGCAGGGACGCGAAGTGCAGACGTTCATCGACGAGACCGACTACGAGAGCGAAACGGTACCCGTCTCCTGGGCCGCGGCCGTCGGCGCCCAGATCGCTTCCGTCCTTGACACCGTGCACCGTCACGACGTCGTTCACCGTGACATCAAACCGTCCAACCTGATGCTTACCCCCGGAGGAGTGGTCAAGGTCCTCGACTTCGGCGTCGCTGCTCTGCGCGGAGTCGGCACTCTGCCCCGGCTCACCCAAGTCGGTATGACCGTAGGCACCCCGCCCTACATGTCACCCGAGCAGAGCCTTGCCAACGCCGTCGGCCCCGCGGCCGACGTCTACGCCCTCGCCTGTGTACTCCACGAACTCCTCACCGGAAAGCCGCCGTTCACGCCCGACGACAGCCGCTCCCACATGTGGCACCACGTCCACACCCCGCCCCCGCCCATCCGCTCCCTGCGCCCGGACGTGCCGGTCGACATCGAGAAGCTCCTGCTAGCGATGCTCACCAAGGAATCCGAGCAGCGCATGGACGCGATGGACGTCTACGACGCCCTCCTGCCCTTCGTACACGCCTCCGCCGGCACCCCCGCCACCATCGAGGGCATCCATGACCCCCGTCTGCCGTTCCTGTGTCCTTTCGGGGGCCGGGCGCACAGCCCTAGTGTCGCCGCCTCGTACGCACCCACTGTTGTAGTTCCCTCGCCGCTCGCGGCCCCACCGGTAGCCGCACCTCAGGGGCCGGAGACAGGCCCCGCCGCACTGACCGAGCAGGAGGCGGACGAGGTATCCGACCGGGCAGCGGGGCTGGCTCAGGAGGGCCAGTTCACCCAGGCAGCCGACGTATTGGCCGAGGCAATCGCAAAAGCCGCTGACCCGGAGCTCAGGGAAGGTATGCAGTTCAGCCTCGCACAGGTGAAGTTCCTGGCTGGAAGTCACCGCGAGGCCCTCGCGCTCTTCGAGCCGCTCGCCGACCACTACACCGACCGCTACGGAGACCATGACGAGCAGGCCCAGCTGTGCTGGTACTACGCCGGGCAGTGCAGGATGGAACTCGGCGAAGCCACCTCCGCGATCCGAGCTTTCGACCGCGTGAGCGAGATCATGCCCGAAGAGGGCGACGAGGACGCCGTCAACCGCCACCTCGATGCTCTCGCACGGCTGATGAGTCTGTATGCCGCGACGGAAAGCCTCCCCAAGGCACTGGACGTCGGAGAGCGGCTCCGGTCGGAAACGTCCCGCCTACGGGGAAGCGACTGGCCTGGACTTGCGCAGATCGACGCCTATATCCGCCGCCTTCGCCAGGACCTGGGCTGAATGGCCGTGACAGCTCCGGGCCCGCCGGCACTGACCACACCCTGAGACCCGCCTCGATGGCACTACCTCGCGGCCAGGTATGGAAGGCTGGACACATTCCCGGGATCTCAATGAATCAAGCTTCGGGAGATACGCGACACCGAGGAGACGGCCATGGATCAGTCCGCCCGCGAGGAGCAGCTGCGCGCGGAGGCTGAACAGCATGGGGTTTCCCCAGCCGCGATCCAGGACGCGGTGGAGGTGATCGCAGCTGTCCAGCAGCGCGACAGGGATGACTATCGCGCCAATTTCGGCGGCGAACTCACCCTGGATCAGTGGTTTGAAGGGTACGGAACGCACGGCTTCAACCAGCTGCTCACGTACGCGGCGAATAAGTCTGGTCTAGGCGACGATGGGCCCGACGTGCTGCGCCGTGTGCTGACTGCCGCTGCGCTCGCGGAGCAGGGCGCCCCGAAGACGGACCACTAGGTGTTGGTGTGGCGCCATTCGGCCAGCAGGACCTGGGTCGCGTCGCCGTAGGCGCCGGCACGCTCCCAGACCTTGTGCCGGTCGGTGTGAAGCTGACGGGTCTCTTCCTGTTTGCCGGGGCGGATGCGGACGTCGGCTGATGCTAGGCGGCCACCGGGTCCGACCGGCCTCGTGATTTCGTACAGGGCCGACGAGCCCCGGATATCTTTGGCCCGGCAGCTCGCACCCAACTGTTCCGCCCCGGCAGTGACGGCAGCGACGGCCGGGTGATTGAGCGGCATCCCCAACGCGAACTCCGGCGCGGCCTCGGGGATGCTCCGCCATACGGCGCCGGAACACCGGATCATCTCGACCCACCAGGACGGGCCCGCTGGACCAACGAGCCACGGTCGAGGAAGTCGAGCCGGCGGACGCCGACCCGATGCAGCCCGGCGAAGAAGGCGGTTGGAGGCTCGGAGGTAGGCCACGTCGCAGACCTGGCTGCGGGCCTGAAGCGCCGGATACGCGGCGAGGTAGCCGCTGCGGCTCTCTGCATTGGCCCCGATGGAGGCGAGCATCTCGCGTGCTGCCGTAGCCCGGCCATGTGCTGCGGCCGAGAGCTGCCCTAGCTTCTGCAGCTGGCCCAGCGACCGCTCCCACTGCTCCTCAAGGGTCCGCATCAGAATGCCCTTCTCGATGGCAGGGCCGTTCGGCGTCGGATTCGCCCACGGCAGACGGGAAGGTTACCGATAGGGCTGGAAGCTTCCGTCACGGCATGTCAACCTACAACACTCACGGGAAGAGCGGATCGGCTCTGTGCGCATTCACTGAGACCGATTCAGTTACGCAGTCCCGTCGTTCTCTGACCTGTGTGGCGACCATAGGAGCCTCAACTGACTAACCTCCCTATTGCATTTCTACTGACTGCCCCAATTCTGTTCACCCTAGGTGCAGTCTCTGCCGTCTTTGGGCAGGTGTGCCATGACTATGCAGTCGTCGCTGTCTCGCTTTCGCTCTGCGTGTGCGCGGCCGCGCTCTTCGCCGAAAATCTGCTCCGGGATACGTACCGGCGTGACCGAGCCATTCTGGTCTATGTGGCATCGCACCCGGGTGTCACGCCGCGCCACTCGGCTCAGGTGCTGGGCGTCACGGTTCGGCGCGCAACTCGGGACTTCGCCCGCCTAACTCAGGACGAACTGCTGGTTCTCGTGGCCGTAGACGCAGACCCAGCCTGCTGCGCATACAGAGTTCGCTGGTGGCAGACCGGCAGCCCGGTCCGATGAGTGGAGATCACTCGGTAACCCATGTCAACGTAATGGTCTGACGGAGAGCCGCAGGTCAGAGGTTGCAAATCTCGACTGTTCAACGGGGAGCTTCATGCCGCTACACAGGATCAAGGTCACCGGACTGCACGGGGACGGAACGGTATGCCCGCCGGCTCACGAGCACACGCGGGGAGGGGGCCCGCTGACCTCGGGGTGCACTGGCCGATTGCGGTACCTGGCTGCGTGCGCATGCGGAGAGTGGAGCGGAGGGTCGTCCACGAAGTCGTACGCGGCGGAGATGGGGAAGAGGCACCGCGGCGCGCAGGCCTGACCTGTAGTTCGCGGCGGGAGCGCGGGCAGGGGGAGGTCGGTGGGCACACCCGGTCAATCGGTGGCTGAGGGCTTCTATCACTCGATCCGTGAATTCGTAAATCCCAGATTTTCCGGATCATTGGATCTGTTCGCAGTGGCTGTGCTTGGCGGTGGAGCCATGCGGATGCATGAACCCGACTGGTTGCCCACAGCTGCTGTTGGATCCATGCGTCATGTTCGACGTGGCGAGGCTTGTCTCCCATCGCTCGATGGCGGTTCGGCGAGTTGCATGGCCCTTTGGGCGCAGCATATCTCCGGCAGTCGGATGAATGGTGGTGGATATTGTGGCTGCCCGGAATATTGGAGATGGATGTGCCGGGAGGAAGTAATCGACTCCTCACGCCTGCAGAGGTTGCCGGATGGCTAAAAGTGAGCGAGGTAACAGTCAAGAACAAATATCGAACCTGGGGAATTAAAGCGCAAAAGGTCGGGCGCCTGCTCCGGTTTCGAGAGCGCGATATCGTGGCCTATCTCGATTCGCGTTACGGCTAAATAGCTGTGTGGGCCACAGGTGAACAGGGGGGCAAGGTTTTGGCGACGGTGTTCCAAAAATGCAAGGTGGATGAGAAGAACCATAATTTCCCATGCGAAAAGGTGCGGTGTGGGCATTCCTGGACCGTTCGATACCGGGAGCCGGGAGGTCGAACGGGGCGACAGCGAGAGAAAACCCTTCCTTCTAAGCGGGAGGCGGCAGATTACGGTGTGAAGGTCGAGAATGACAAGCGTGAACATGCTTATCTGGATCCCGATGCCGGGAAGATCCTCGTCAGTGTATATGCGGCCGATTGGTTGGCGCGCCGAGCAATTAAAGAAACCACCAAGCAGAATTATGCCCGATTCTTCAGACTCCACCTGATTCCTCATCTTGGCTCGAAGTCGCTGATTAGCGTCACGGCCCGCGATGTTGAAATTATGTGTACTGCCATGGTTGAGCGGGGTCTCTCGCGTAGAACTGTCTATCATTCGATAATGGTTCCGCTGCGGTCGCTATTCAACTCCGCAGTTAACGAAAAGCGAATACCTGAATCGCCAGTGGCTCGTGCCGCGCTACCGAGGGTTAAGACCAAGCGGGTTGATGAGAAATCTCTTCCCGATGGCAAGGCGGTCATGTCCGTTGCGGGGGAGATCCGCCCAGACTGGGCAATCTCCATCTGGCTGATGGCGGGTTGTGGTCTGCGAATTGGTGAAGTCTTGGCCCTGCGGCATGCGGATTTCGAGGGGGGGACAGTTAGGCTCCGTCGTCAGTTCGTGAGACTTAAGCGGGCCGGTGTATATGTAGCCGAGCTGTCGCCGCTGAAGGCTCGTGAAGAGGGCGAGTGGCGCGACGTGCCTGTTCCTCCCTCTGTCTTGGACGCTGTAAGGCGGCATGTAGACAAGCACGGCCTCGGTCGCGACGGCTATCTCATGCACACCCATCAGGGTGGCGAGGTGCTGGATTCGAACTACCGGATCGACTTCCGGAATGCGGTCAAGAAGGCTGGCTTCGGCGATGAATCCTGGACGGCCCACACACTGCGGCATTTCTTTGCCAGCAGCGCCATCGCCGGCGGCGTGTCGCTGCTGGAGGTTTCCCGATGGTTGGGACACGCCACGATCCAGATCACCGCTGACATCTATGGTCACCTGACCCCGGACGCCGGTGGCAGACTGAGGTCTGTGATGGATCAGGTGCTGACTGGCGTTAGCGTGGTTGGTGCTGACCACGGCGCCCGTGCTGGTTCCGTGCTGGTTTCGGAGGCGGAGGAACGGTAAACGTGCAGGTCGGAGCGATATCTTGAGGATTCTGCATACCTCCGACTGGCATCTGGGGCGGAGCTTTCACCGGGTGAACCTGCTCGGGGCCCAGGGTGTTTTTATCGATCACCTTGTCGAGACCGTGCGGGAGCATGAGGTCGACGCCGTGCTTGTCGCCGGTGATGTGTACGACCGGGCCGTGCCGCCCCTGCCTGCTGTCGAGCTGTACGACCGGGCCCTGCATCGGCTCGCCGATCTTGGCGTGCCCACCGTGATGATCTCCGGGAACCATGACTCCGCCCGCCGTCTGGGAGTGGGGGCCGGGCTCATCGGGCGGGCCGGGATCCATCTGCGGACCGATCCCGCCGGGTGTGCCGACCCTGTGGTGCTGGCCGACGCGCATGGTGATGTGGCGTTCTACGGGCTGCCCTATCTGGAGCCTGCGCTGGTCAAGGATGAGTTCGGTGCCGGGAAAGTGAGCCACGAGGCCGTGCTCGGGGCGGCCATGGACCGGATTCGGGCGGATCTGGCCGGGCGGGCGCCCGGGACGCGGTCCGTCGTGCTCGCCCATGCCTTTGTTGTTGGCGGGCAAGCCTGTGACAGTGAGCGTGACATCACCGTTGGTGGGGTCGAGGCCGTGCCGGCTTCTGTGTTCGACGGGGTCGACTATGCCGCCCTCGGTCATCTTCACGGTTGCCAGAGGATCAACGAGAGGGTTCGCTACTCCGGGTCCCCGCTCGCCTACTCCTTCTCCGAAGCCGATCAGCGGAAGAGTGTCTGGGTCGTGGACATGGGGGAGGGCGGGGAGATCGTCAGCGCCGAGCGTGTGGACACCCCCGTGCCGCGCGGGCTCGCGCGGGTGCGGGGGCCGCTGGAGGAGCTGCTGGCAGAGGGCGCGTACGCCCGGTACGAGGACTGCTGGGTGGAGGCGACGCTCACCGACGCCGTCCGGCCCGAGGAGCCCATGGCCCGGCTCGCCGTGCGGTTCCCCCACGTGCTGAGCCTCGCCTTCGACCCCGAGGGGCGTGGCGAGGACGCCGGCGGGTCCTACGCACAGCGGCTCAAGGGGCGCAGCGACCGGGAGATCGCCGAGGACTTCGTCGCCCACGTGCGCGGGGGCGGCGGGTTCTCCGACGAGGCCGAGCGGGCCGTGCTCCAGGGCGCCTTCGACGAGGTTCGGGCCGAGGACAGCCGGCAGGAGACCCACCGATGAGGCTGCACCGGCTGCGGATCACCGCCTTCGGGCCTTTCGCCGAGCCTCAGGAGATCGACTTCGACGCACTCTCCGGCGCCGGGATCTTCCTGCTGCACGGGCCTACCGGTGCGGGCAAGACCTCCGTCCTGGATGCCGTGTGCTACGCGCTGTACGGATCCGTGCCCGGCGCCCGGCAGGCTCCGGGGACGAGTCTGCGCAGTGACCACGCGGCCGCCGACACCCCGACCGAGATCACCCTCGAGCTCACCGCGGGCGGACGCCGGCTCGAGATCACCCGGCGGCCCGAGCAGGACCGGCCCAAGAAGCGCGGCTCCGGGACGACGAAGGACAAGGCGCAGAGCTGGCTGCGCGAGTTCGACGGGGAGAAGTGGGGCGCGCTCAGCCGGTCCCATCAGGAGATCGGCGAGGAGATCGAGCAGCTGCTCGGCATGAGCCGCGAGCAGTTCTGCCAGGTCGTTCTGTTGCCCCAGGGGGAGTTCGCGCGGTTCCTGCGGGCCGACGAGGCGGCGCGGGGGCGGCTGCTGGGGCGGCTCTTCGACACCCGGCGGTTCGCCGCCGTCGAGACCCTGCTGGGTGAGCACCGCCGCGCCGCCGAGGCCAAGGTCCGCGCCGGTGACGAGCAGGTCTTGCATACCGCCCAGCGGCTCGCCCAGGCCGCCGGGGACGCCGCCGACCTGCGCGCCTGGCCACTGCCCCGGCACCAGCCGGGCGACCCCGGGCTGGCCGGGGCGATCCGCGCCTGGGCCGCCGTCGCGCGCTGCTCCGCCCGGGAGCGGCTCACCGTCGCCGAGTACGCCCTCGCCGCCGTGGAGGGGCGCTACCACGCCGCCCGGCGGGCCGCCGAGGACGTACGGGAGCTCGATCGGTTGCAGCGCCGGCACGCGGAGACCACCCGTCGGGCGGCCCTGCTCACCGAGGCCGGTCCGGAGCGGGAGCGGGTGCGCGCCCTGCTCGACCGGGCCCGGCGCGGAGCGCTGGTCGCCCCCGCCCTGGAGCTGCGCGGAGCCGCCGCCGGCGCCCACATGGCCGCCGCGCACGCCGAGTCGGTGGCCCGGGCGGAGCTACCGCCCCAGCTCGCCGAGGCGGGGACCGAGCAGCTGGCCGCGGTCGAGCAGCGGCTGCGCGAGGATCTGGGAGCACTCGGAGCCGCCCGCCGCGCCGAGCAGCGCAGCGCCGAGATCGGCCGCGAACGCGCCGACCTGGAACGGGAGTCCCGCGCCGCCGAGGAGCAGCAGCAGGAGACCGCGGAGTGGCTCGGCCGCTGGGACGCCACCCGGACCGAGCTGGCCGGCCGTGCGGACGCCGCCCAGCAGGCCGCGACCCTGGCCGAGCAGCTCGCCGGCAAGCTGGAGCCCGCCCGGCTGCACCTGCACGCCGCCCGGCGGCGCGACGCCCTGGACGCCGACGCGGAGCAGGCCTCGGGCGAACTGCTCACCGCGCGCGAGGAGTCGGCCGTCGCCCGGGAGCGCTGGCTGGAGCTGAAGGAGACCCGGCTGCGCGGGATCGCCGCGGAGCTCGCCGCCGCCCTGGTGGCGGGGGAGCCCTGCACCGTCTGCGGGGCCGCGGAGCACCCCGCTCCCGCCCGGCCCGCCCCCGGTCACGTCGACCGGGCCGCGGAGGAGGCGGCGCACGCCCGCTTCGAGGGGGCCGAGGAGCGCAGGGCCGGCGTCGAGCGCAGGCTGGCCGCGGTCCGGGAGGCCCGCGCCGAGGCCGCGGCCGCCGCGGGGGAGGCCACCACCGCCGAACTCCTGGAACTCACCTCCGGCTTGAGTTCCCGTCACGCAGAAGCGCACGCCGCGGCCGCCGGTCTGCACACCGCGCGGGAGCGCCTCGCCCGCGCCGAGCGGGAGCACGCCGTGCGCAGCGCGGAGCGGAGCGAGGCCGAGGCCCGGGGCGCGGCCAGGGCCTCGCGGCGCGAGGCGCTCGACCGGGAACAGGCCTCGCTGGAAGCGGAGCTGGCCCTCGTGCGGGCGGACGCCCCCAGCGTCGCGGCCCGCGGCGGAGTCCTGGAGGACCGGGTCCGCATGGTCACGGCGGCGGCCGCCTCGCTGCGCCGGGCCGAGACCACCGCCGCCCGGCTGAAGGAGGCCGACGACCAGCTCGCCGACGCCGCCTTCAAGGCCGGCTTCGACACCACGGAGGAGGCGGCCGACGCCGTGCTCCCCGAGTACGAACGCAGCGCGCTCCAACGCCGCATGGACGCCTGGCAGGCGGAGGAGGCCATGCTGGCCGACCGCCTCGGCGAGCCCGACACCGCCGCGGCGGCGGCCCTGCCCCCGGCCGCGCCGGAGGCGGCCGAGGCCTACGCGGCGCTGGCCGCCGCGAAGCTTCGTACGGCCGGGTCCGCCGTGGACGCGGCCCGGGTCCGGTGCAAGGACCTCGACGGGCTCTCCCTCCAGGCGGAGCGGGAGCTGCGCTCCCTGGGACCGCTGCGCGAGGCCTACGAACGGGTGGCCCGGCTCGCCGGACTCACCGCGGGCACCTCCGCGGACAACGAGCGCAAGATGCGGCTGGAGGCCTACGTGCTCGCGGCCCGGCTGGAGCAGGTCGCCGCCGCGGCCACGGTACGGCTGCTGCGCATGTCGGGCGGCCGCTACACCCTGCTGCACTCCGACGCGAGGGCGAGCGGACGCGGGCGTTCCGGGCTCGGGCTGCACGTGGTCGACGCCTGGACCGGCAGCGAGCGGGACACCGCCACGCTCTCCGGCGGCGAGACCTTCTTCGCCTCGCTCGCCCTCGCGCTGGGCCTGGCCGACGTGGTCACCGACGAGGCGGGCGGCATGCGGCTCGACACCCTCTTCATCGACGAGGGTTTCGGCAGCCTCGACGACCAGGCGCTGGACGAGGTGCTCGACGTCCTGGACTCGCTGCGCGAACGCGACCGCAGCGTCGGCATCGTGAGTCACGTCGCCGACCTGCGGACCCGGGTGCAGGCCCAGCTGGAGATCGTCAAGCAGCGCGGAGGCTCGGTGGTGCGGCACCGCACGGCGGGCGGAACGGGCTGAAATGCCAGGTCAGCGGGGTGAAACCGACCCTCGTGGACATGTCGGTCGGGCGGGGGAGGCGCTCTTCGGGGCGTGATCAACAAATTGTAGATTTCTCGCCATGGCGACCACGCACACCCCCGCTTCGACCAATCCCGTCCTGCGGGTTCCCCCGGCCGCACCGGCCGATGCCGCCGCCTACTTCGCGACCAGCCTCGCCTTCCACGCCGACGTCTCGGACGTCGCCGCCGCCTTCAAGGCGCACCGGGAGGAGGGCGCCGAGCTCGGCTTCCAGCTCGTCGACTCGCGCTCCACCCCCTCCTGGGACCAGGCCCATGTCCCCGGGGCGGTCCACCTGCCGAACGCCCTCGTCGCGGAGCAGGCGGAGCGCCTCCTCGACAAGAACGTTCCCGTGGTGACCTACTGCTGGGGCCCCGCCTGCAACGGCGGCACCCGTTCCGCGCTCGCCCTGGCCCGGCTCGGCTTCCAGGTCAAGGAAATGCTCGGCGGCATCGAGTACTGGATCCGCGAGGGCTTCGAGGTCGAGACCTGGCAGGGCCGCGAACAGCGCCCCGAGGCCGACCCGCTGACGGCCCCCACGGACTCCGACGACTGCGGCTGCTGACGACGGGTCCCTTGGACGGACGGGCCGGCTCCCCGAGGGAGCCGGCCCGTCCGCGCGTATGGAGGACTCCGGCGGTCAGAGCTTGGAGAGCTCGTCCACCAGGTCGTCCAGGCCCAGCGAACCCTGGGACAGCGCCGCCATGTGCCAGGCCTTCAAGTCGAAGGAATCACCGTGCGCGGCACGCGCGTTGTCACGGCCCAGCAGCCAGGCGCGCTCGCCCAGCTTGTAGCCGATCGCCTGACCCGGCATCGACAGGTAGCGGGTCAGCTCGCTCTCGACGAAGTCGCCCGGCCGGCCGCTGTGCCGGCCGAAGAACTCCTGCGCCAGGTCCACCGTCCAGCGCTCGCCCGGGTGGAACGGCGAGTCCGCCGGGATCTCCAGGCCCAGGTGCATGCCGATGTCCACGATGACCCGCGCGGCGCGCATCATCTGGCAGTCCAGGTAACCGAGCCGCTGCTCGGCGTCCTTGAGGTAGCCCAGCTCGTCCATGAGCCGCTCCGCGTACAGCGCCCAGCCCTCGGCGTTGGCGCTGACGAGACCGACGCTGGCCTGGTAGCGGGAGAGCTGGTCCGCCACGTGCGTCCACTGCGCCAGCTGGAGGTGGTGGCCCGGAACGCCCTCGTGGTACCAGGTGGAGACCAGGTCGTAGACCGGGAAGCGGGTCTGGCCCATCGTCGGCAGCCAGGTGCGGCCCGGACGGGAGAAGTCCTCGGACGGGTTCGTGTAGTACGGGGCCGCGGCGCCGCCGGGCGGGGCGATCCGCGACTCCACGCGCTTGACCCGCTCGGCGAGTTCGAAGTGGGTGCCGTCGAGGTTCTCGATCGCCTCGTCCATCAGGCCCTGCAGCCAGGCCTGGACCTCGTCCACGCCCTCGATGTGGGTGCCGTGCTCGTCCAGGTGCTTGAGCACCTCCCAGGGACCGGCGTCCGGGAGGATCTTGGCGGCTTCCGTCTTCATCTCGGCGAGCAGCCGGTGGTACTCGGACCAGCCGTAGGCGTACGCCTCGTCCAGGTCCAGGTCGGTGCCGTTGAAGAAGCGCGACCAGCGGGCGTAACGCTCGCGGCCGACCGGGTCGGGCTTGCCCTCGACCGCGGGGGCGTACACGTCCCGCATCCAGTCGCGCAGTTCCACGACGGCGGCGGTCGCGGCGGCGGCGGCCTCGTCGAGCTCGGCGCGCAGCGCCTGGGGGCCGGCGGCGGCGAACTCGGTGAAGTAGCCGCCCTTGCCCTCGCCGTCGGTGTCCTCGGCCTGGCCGGCCCACGCGGTGAGCTGCTCGATGAAGGTGGCGGTGGGGCGCGGGCTGCCGAACAGGCCGCGGTCCAGGCCGAGCGCGAGGCACTCGCGGTAGCCGGCGTACGCGACCGGTACGGCGCGCAGCCGCTCGGCGATCGCGGCCCAGTCCTCGTCGGTGTCGGCCGGGGTCAGGGAGAAGACCTCGCGGACCGAGTGCGCGGGGGAGTGGATGTTGCTGACCGCACGCAGGTCCTCGTCGGCCTCGTGGACGGCGAGTTCGGCGGTGAGCCGATCGCGCAGCAGCCGGGCGCAGCGGCGCTCGACGTCGCTGTCGGCGCCGGGGAGGCGCTCGGCGGCGTCGAGCTTCGCGAGGGTGGCGCGGGAGAGTTCGGCGGCTGCCGCACGGCCCGCCGGGGAGAGGTCCGGGAGCTTGCCGGAGCTTGCGGCGACACCGAGGTAGGTGCCCGTGATCGGGTCGATGGCGATCAGGTCGTCGACGTAGGCGTCGGCGACCTGACGGGGCAGTCGAGCAGTGCTGTCACTGGTGAGGATGTCTGACATGTGGACATCTTCGTACGCGGGAAGGGTCCGCGTCATCACCAATGAGCGTCAGTCTGCTGTCGTACGCCATGGCAGCGGCCCGCGATCCCCCTCCTGGCACCGGCTCGGGAGGGGGATTGCGGGCCTGTCGGCCGCCGGCGCCGGAGGCGGGGCCGGGCCGGGGCCGGTGTCTAGGTCACTGCCGGCCGCGGGGCAGGCCGCGGGATTCGCCCGGGAGCTCGTACGGCAGCCGGGAGCTGACCGGGGTCGCGTCCAGCCGGGCCGTGATCACCAGGGTGCCCTCCTCGATCTGGTAGTCGAGGGGGAGGCCGAGGCCGCGCATGGCGGCGACCATGCCGGTGTTCGAGGCCTGGGTGACGGCGTACACGCTGTCGCATCCGGCCTCGACGGCCATGCCGATCAGCCGGCCCAGCAGCTCGGAGCCGATGCCGCGGCGCTGCCAGTCGTCCTCGATGAGCAGGGCCACCTCGGTCTCGTCGCCGTCCCAGAGCAGGTGGCCGAGGGCGACGAGCTTGCCGGAGGCGGTGGTCGCGGCGAGGGTGCGGCCGAAGCGCGGGCTCAGCAGGTGGCCGAGGTAGCGGTCGGCGTCGGAGACGGGGCCGTGGTAGCGCAGGCCGAGGGTGCGCTCCGAGCAGCGGTCGTGCATGGCGCGGGCCGCGGGCAGGTCGGCGCCGTCGGCGCGGCGGACGGTGATCTCGTTGCCCTCGGGGAGGGTCAGTACGTCCCGGCTGCGCGGGACCCGCGGTCCGAGCCGGGCGTCCAGCTCGACGAGCGCGCGGGCGCGGGCGAACTCGGTCGGGGTGAAGGGGAGGTAGGGCCGCTCGATGGTGATCGCGCCGCCGGAAGGGTCGCGCAGCCGCATGACGGTGGCCTCCAGGACGCCTTCGACGGGCGCGTCGGCGCCGGCGTTGGGGCGCCCGGAGAGGGTGGTCGCCGGGATCGAGTGGATGGTGCAGCGGCCGAGCAGCTGGCGCAGGGCGAGCGGCAGTTCGGCGGCGTCCAGTGCGGTGCGGGTGGCCAGCCCCAGGACCCGGGTCGGGGTGTCCACCAGGTCGTGGGCGTCGGCGCGCTCGATCCAGGTGCTGTGGCCGCCGGCGGCGGCGACGGCCCGGGTGAGGTCGGCGGAGGGGAGCTGCTGCGGGGCGCGCAGCAGGAACTCGTCCACCGTGCCGCCCTCGGGAAGGGGGTGCGTCTGGAGGGTCAGGATGTCGACCCCGCGGCCGGCGAGGGCGGTGCAGAGCGCGGCGAGGCTGCCGGGCTCGTCGCGCACGGTCGTCCGCATCCGCCACAGGGCGGGGGCCGGCGCGGTGTCCGTGCCGGCCGTACGGGCCGCCTCCGCGTCCGCCCCGGTGCCCGTGGCCGGGTCCGGGAGCGCGGTGTCCGTGGGCGGTGGCGCATGGCTGTGGCGGCGTGCCCACCAGGTGTGGAACGCCGCCGTGACCAGGAGTGCGACGGCCGAGGCGACGAGCAGGACCGGGCCGCGGGGGCCGTGCACGACGAGATTGGCGATGGCGTCGGCGACCGCGACGGCGCAGAAGAGGGCGGCGAGTTCGACGACGTCGCGGCGCCAGTGGTGGCGGTGGGGACGCTGGGAAGGGGCAGTAATACGCTCAGTCATGCAGACCACTGTGACGCAGGGGTGTTGCGTGATCACGAACGATCTGTGACCGACTGGTTAAGGATCCATCTGGCCGATTTCGCCCTGTTTTCCGGCTGATTTCAGATCCCGGTCCAGCTCCCGGCGCGTGGGCGGTCCGCCCACGGCGGTTCCGCTTGTTGTCCGACCTGCTTACTGCCCCGCCCGTCTACTGCCCCGACCGTCCACTGCCCACCCGTTTACTGGCCCACCCGCCCGGGTTGCAGAGTCCGGGAGAAGAGTACGCCGCCTCCCTGGCGGCGCAGCCGGACGGTGAGCTCGCCGCACTCCCCGTCGATCTCGACCTCCCCGTAGTACGGGGGGTTCTCGGACGGGGACATGTTGGCGAAGGGCGCGGACTGGACGTAGGCCGTCTCCGGGCCGAAGGTGGCGTCCAGCCGGCCGGCGGGGAACCCGCCCGCGCCGATGGGGCCGGAGACGAACTCCCAGAACGGCGCGAAGTCGGTGAAGGCTGCTCGCTCGGGCGCGTAGTGGTTCGCGGCCGTGTAGTGGACGTCGGCGGTGAGCCAGAGCGTGCCGGTGATGCGCTGGTGCTTGACGTGGCGCAGCAGCTCGGCGATCTGCAGCTCCCGCCCGAGCGGCGCGCCGGGGTCGCCCTGGGCGACTGCCTCGAAGTTCGCGGCCCCGTCGGCCACCACGATGCCCAGCGGCATGTCGGCGGCGATGACCTTCCAGGTGGCGCGGGACCGCGACAGCTCGCGCTTGATCCAGGCCAGCTGCTCGGGACCGAGGATGCCGATGGGGTCGTCGGTCTGGCGGCCGGGGGAGTTCGCGTTGCGGTAGGTGCGCATGTCGAGGACGAACACGTCGAGCAGCGGGCCGTAGCGCATCACGCGGTACATCCGGCCCTCGGCGCGGCCGCCGCGCAGGTCGGTGACCGGGAAGTACTCGCCGAAGGCCCGGCGGGCCCGGCCGGCCAGGGTGTCGACGTCCTTCACGGTGTAGCGGGGGTCGTCGAGGATCTGGCCGGGGTACCAGTTGTTGCGCACCTCGTGGTCGTCCCACTGGGCGAGGACCGGCACCTGGGCGTTGAAATCGCGCAGGTTGCGGTCGAGCAGGTTGTAGCGGAAGTTGCCCCGGTACTCGGCGAGGGTCTCGGCGACCTTCGCCTTCTCCTCGGTGGTCACGTTGTGCCACAGGGTTCCGTCGCGCAGCGGTACGGAGGCCTGGATCGGCCCGTCGGCGTAGATGGTGTCCCCGCTGAAGAGGAAGAAGTCGGGGTCCCGCAGACGCATTTCGTCGAAGACGCGGTAGCCGCCGAGCTCCGGGTTGATGCCCCAGCCCTGGCCGGCGAGGTCCCCGGACCACAGGAAGCGCACGTCGCGGCGGCGGGAGGCGGGGGTGGTCCGGAAGGTGCCGTGGACCGGCTCGCCGCTGCGGCGCGGATCGTCGGGGTCGCTGAGGATCACCCGGTAGTGGACCTGCTGGCCGGGCGGGAGCTCGCGCAGCGTGGTGGTGCCCGTGAAGTCGGTGTCCGGGCCGAGCAGCGGGCCGCGGTGGCGGCGCACGGCGTAGCGGAACGACTCGCTCGGGGAGGTCTCGACGTACATCCGCGCGGGGCGATCGGAACGCGTCCAGACGATGGCGGAGTGGGCGGTGATCTCGCCGGACTGGACGCCCCAGAAGGCGTTCGGCCGGTCCGAGCGGACGAAGGCGGGCACCGCCGCGTGGGCGGGAGTGGTCAGGGCGCCCGTGAGGGCGCTGGACAGGGCGAGGCCCACGGGAACGGCGAGGGAACCGCCGAGCAGGGAGCGTCGGGTGTGCGGCAGAGGTGCCATCGGTGCGTCTCCAGAGGCCGGCGGGGACGGGCCGGACCAGTGTGCTGCCGTACACCGGCCGCACACCGGACCGCCCACGTCGCGCACGCGAACCATGCGTGAACACTGATGCGCAGGGCTGACGACTAGTCAGGACCTCACCGGACAAGCTTGGTTGTGTCCAGGATGACGCGGGCGACCAGGGCCGGGTCGTCATTCATGGGGACGTGGCCGCATCCGGGGAGGGCGACGAGACGGGCGCCGGGGATGGTGTGTTTCGCCCGGACGCCCTGGCGGCGCAGGAGCAGCCGGTCGCGGCTGCCCCAGGCGATGGTGACGGGCAGATCGGGCAGATCCGCGGTGAACCGTACGGAGCCGCCGGCGGCCAGGGTCTGCTCGAAGCCGGTGGCCTCCCGCAGCGCGACGGTCTCGGCGACCACGGAGCCGGGCGAGCGCCGTCCCGGGCGCGCGTAGATGCTGCCGGTCAGCGCGGCGCGTCCGGCGGAGCTCCGGGCGAGCCGTTCCACGGCGGAGAGGGGCAGTGCGCCGGCGCCTACGCGCATCGCGCGCAGTGCGGTGAAGGCGTAGCGGCGCTCGCCCTCCGACCAGAACCCGGCGGGGGAGAGGGCGGTGACCGAGCGGGCCAGGCCGACGCGCCCCATCTCCAGGGCGAGCAGCCCGCCGAGGGAGTTCCCCGCGACGTGCGGCCGCTCCACCCCGAGCGCGGCGCAGAGCGCGCCCAGGGCCGGGGCGACGGTGCCCAGATCGTACGGAACGCCGTGCGGCAGCGGCTCCGAGACGCCGAAGCCGGGCAGGTCGACGGCGATCACGTCGTATTCGGCGGCCAGGACGTCGGTCACCGGGTGCCAGGCCTGGAGGTGGTGGCCGATGCCGTGGAGCAGCAGGAGCGGCTCGCCCGCGCCCTTGCGCTCGTAGGCGGCGGTGGTGGTGCGGGGGCCCAGCGGCGAATCGATCGTGAAGGAGACCGTGGCGGTCATGCTGCTCCTCGTCGGGGTCGGGCGGCTTCGGCGGCCGTGTGAGACGACTTGTCAGTAGTGTCTCCCGGCCGGTTACCGTCCGGTAGCCCCTGGGGGCAAGATGCTCGACTTTCGCGGTGCTCGCGAACATCCCGTGAACAGCTTGATGCATATGCCCGATCTGCCCGATAAAGCGGTGAGCATTGGTCTTGACCAAGGGGGTGCGCGGTCCTATCGTCGCAGGCATAGTGCAGGAACCTTTAATAAACAAAGGCGCGGAACTCACGCTGGAACACGGCGAGTGCGGCGATTGCAGGAGGAGTCAGGGTGGGGACCATGCAGCTCGAATCGGTGCCGGAGCCGAAGTACTTGCACCTCAAGACCGTCCTCAGCGAGGCGCTCGACCAGGACTTCGCCGTGGGCGAGATCCTGCCGAACGAGCGCGAGCTCGCCGCCCGCTTCGGTGTCGCCCGCGCGACCCTGCGCCAGGCCCTGGAGCAGCTCGAGCTCGAAGGCCGCCTCCAGCGCCGCCGCGGCGTCGGCACCACCGTCGCCCCGCCGCGCGTGGGCGTCGACGTCGGCGGTGCCCAGCACAGCTGGCCCGGCGAGAGCGTCGACGGGTGGGAGCCGGTGGACGCGGCGGAGGCCGTCGTGCCCTCCGCGATCCTGAAGCTCCTCGGAACGCCCCCCGGCGAGCTGGTGCTCGCCGTGCGCCGCAGCCGCGTAGAGCAGGGCCAGGTCCTCGCGGCCGAGCTGCTCTACGTGCCGGCCTCCTCGGTGCAGGGCCTCTCCGCGATCGACGCCCCGGCCGGTCCGGCCCGCGCCCGCGCCGTCATGCGCGAGCTGCAGAAGCTGGTCCTCGACGGGCAGGACCGCTCGGTGGAGCTCGGCTCCGCCCGTGCCGACGACGCCAAGGAACTGGACCGCCTGCCCGGCGCCCCGGTCCTGCTGGTCACCACCCGCTACTTCACGGCGGCGGGCACGGCGGCCGTCTCGGTGGCCACCTACCGTGCGGACACCTGCCGGCTGACCTTCGGCGACTCGGGCGACGTGCAGATCACCCACGACGCGCGGGTCGCGTCCTGACCGCGCGCTGATCTGGGCCGCCCCACAGGGCGGCGGCCCAGCCCGGTACCCCTCTTTCGGTGCGGCCGCGTCGATCCAGCCTCGCCGGCGTGTGAGGCGCCGGGTCCGGGGCGGAGCCCCAGGGGCTTTTCGGCCCGTCCGGCGTTCGAGGACCGGGGTCCGGGCAGCGCCCGGGGAACGGTGGAAGGGCGGGTAGGGGACTTCGCCCCGCAGGGACGCGCCGGCGCCGGCCCGCAGGCTGGACCGGGGCACCGGTATCCGTACCCCCGGAAGGGATCAGCGGCGGCGGGCGGTGACCGTCTTCTCCACCGCGAACAGCTCTTCCTCCACGTGGTCCAGCGCCAGCCGCAACGCCCCCGTGGCCACCGCCGCCTCGCCCAGCAGGGAGAGCGCCACGCGCGGCGGGCGCAGACAGTACCGCTCCAGCTCCCGGCGCAGGGGATCCAGTACGCCGTCCAGCCCGGCGGCCCAGCCGCCGACCACGACCAGCTCCGGATCCATGGCGAGGACCAGCGCGGCCACGTCGTGGACCAGCCGCTGGATGAACCGCTCCACCGCCGCCACCGCGCCCACGTCCCCGCGCCTGGCCATCGCGAAGACCTCCGCCACCGCCCGCTCGTCCAGCGGGTGCAGCGGTTCGCCGGTCGTCGACAGCAGCTTCTCGGGCGTGGCCTCGCGACCCAGCAGGTGCAGTGCGCCGATCTCCCCGGCCGCCCCGCCGAACCCGCGGTGTAGCCGGCCCCCGATCAGGGAGCCCGCTCCGGGGCTGAGTCCGGCCATCACGAAGACCATGTCGTCCGTGTCGGTCGCGGCGCCCTTCCAGTGCTCGGCGACCGCCGCGGCGTTCGCGTCGTTCTCCACCTGCACCGGGCAGCGGAACGAGCGCCGGAGCCGTTCCCCGAGCGGCAGCCCGGTCCAGCCGGGCAGGGCCGTGCCGAGGCGGACGGTGCCGTCGGCCTCCACGATCCCGGGGCTGCCCACACCGACCGCCCGCAGCGAGTCCCGGGGTACGCCCGCGCGGCGCAGCAGGTCGGCCACTGCACCGCGGACCCGATCGAGCCGCTCGTCGGCGGAGGCCGTCTCGGCGACCTCCTTGGTGCCGGCGCCGATCACCCGGCCGTCCAGCCCGGACAGCAGCACCGCGATCCGGTGCGCGCCGATCTCCACGCCGAGCAGGTGCCCCGCCTCCGCGCGGAAGCGGAACCGTCTGGCCGGGCGCCCCTGGCGCCGCGCACCCTCCTCCGCGCCCGCCTCGACGACCAGGCCCGTCCCGATGAGCCCTTCGACGACACCCTCGACGGTGGGACGCGAGAGACCGGTGACCCGGGTGAGGTCGGTGAGCGTCGGCGCTTCGGCCGCACGCAGGGCCCGCAGCACCACGGCGGAGTTGATCCGCCGCAACAGAGAAGGGTCCCCGCCGGTCAGCTGCCCCAACGTGTGTCCTCCCAGCGAGCGAGCTTGTCAGCCGGATCGTACTGCGCACCGGCCGCGGCGGCGAGAAGCGGCCCCCCATCGGCCGGAATCCGCCCTTCCCCTCGGGGGCCGGTCACGCGGGAGCGACGAACCCGGATTCGTACGCGGTGATCACCGCCTGGGTCCGGTCCCGTGCCCCCAGCTTCGCCAGGATCGCGCTGACGTGGGACTTCACCGTCTCCGTGCCCACGATCAGCTCACGGGCGATCTCGATGTTGGTCAGCCCCTTCGCCATCAGCCGGAGCACGGCCTCCTCGCGCTCCGTCAGCGCCGCCCGCTCCAGCGCCGTCCGCGCCTGCCGGTTGCCGTACTCGGCGGCCAGCGAGCGGACCGCCTGGGGGAAGAGCAGGGTCTCGCCCTCCGCCACCAGCCGGACCGCGTGCACGATCTCCGACGGCCGGGCCCGCTTCAGCAGGAACCCGTCCGCGCCGGCCCGCAGCGCCTGGTAGACGTACTCGTCGTTCTCGAAGGTGGTGACCACGAGGATCTTGGGAGGCGAGTCCACGCTCCGCAGGACCGCCCGGGTCGCCTCGATCCCGTCGAGCAGCGGCATCCGCACGTCCATCGCCACGACGTCGGGGCGCAGTTGCCGCACGAGCGGGACCACCGCGGCTCCGTCGGCGGCCTCGCCGATCACCTCGATGTCGGGCTGGGCGTCCAGGACGGCGCGCAGACCCGCGCGCACCAGGGGTTCGTCGTCGACGAGCAGTACGGTAACCGGCATCCGGTCAGCGTATTCGCTCCAGCGGCAGCCGCGTGCGCACCCTCCAACCCCCCTTGTACGGACCGGTCTCGGTGTTCCCGCCGAGGAGTGCGGCCCGCTCCCGCATCCCGCGCAGTCCGGTGCCGCCGCCGGTGATGACGGAAGGCCGGTCCGGCAGCGGATTGGTCACCTCCAGGTCCAGCCGGTCGGAGACCATGCCGATCCTCACCCGTACCGGTACGGGGCCGCAGTGCCGCAGCACATTGGTCAGCGCCTCCTGCAGGATCCGGTACCCCTCCTGGCTCACCGGGTCCGGCAACTGGTCGAGGGGGCCGACCAGTTGCGCGTCGACGGCCGCGCCGGAGGCGCGCGCGGACTCGAACAGCCGGTCCGCCTCCACCAGGGTCGGCCGCTGGGACGGCCGCTGACCGGACTCGCGCAGGACGCGCAGCACCCGGTCCAGGTCCTCCAGAGCGGCCCGGCCCGTCTCCTCGATCGCGCTCAGCGCGCGGTCCGTGAACTCCGGATCGCCCGCCGCCCGCGCCGCCCCCGCCTGGACGACGGCCACGGTCAGCGCGTGGCCGATGGAGTCGTGCAGCTCCCGCGCGATGCGGGTGCGCTCCAGCAGCTGCTCGGTCCGCACCTCCAGGGCGGTGAGCCGCTCCGCGGCCGAGGGCCCCAGCAGCCGGCGGGCGATGGCCGTGATCATGTCGCCGAGCAGGACCACGAGGACGATCAGGAGGACCGGCGGCAGCGGAGCCAGTAGCCAGGCCGCCCAGGACGGGAATCCGGGCGGTATCAGATTGTCCTCGGTGACCCTGCGGCCGAGTCCGGCCGTGATCAGTTGGACCGTCAGCATCGGCAGCCACACCGTGGCCATCATCGTGGCCAGGGAGACAACGAGTCGTATCTCCAGCCACAGCAGGGTCCGCCAGCGGTCGCTCCACGTCCGGGACCCGACGGTGCTGAAGCTGTTCTCCTCGGCCTCCGCCGCGCCCCGGGCGTTGCGCTCGGCGGGGGTGAGGAGGAACTGCGCCTGGAGCCCCTCGGCCACCCGCATCCAGGGCAGCAGCCCCATCGGTATGACGAGGACGAGCGGTACCCACGGAGCCGCGGGCTCGATGAACATCCAGACGGCCAACATCAGGATGGGCACGCACAGATGCACCCAGCGCGAGTAGGTCACGGGGCGCAGCGCGGCGCGGAACAGTCGGTGCATCCCCACATCGTCGCAGTTCGGGGCGGTGCGGCTCCTCCCCCACGTGGGGGAGAAGGAACCCTCGCATGGGGGAGGAAGAGGGGTGGGGCCGGCGGCGAACCTTGAGACATGAACAGCATCGAGATCCGAGAACTGACCAAGGAGTTCGGCCGTACCCGGGCCGTGGACCACCTCACCTTCGATGTCATGCCCGGCCGTGTCACCGGCTTCCTCGGACCCAACGGGGCCGGGAAGTCGACCACGATGAGGCTGCTGCTGGGCCTGGACCGGATCACCTCCGGTACGGCCACGATCGGGGGCCGGCGGTACACCGAACTCCCCGACCCCCTGCACCAGGTCGGGGCCCTGCTGGACGCACAGTCGGCGCATGGCGGCCGCACGGCCCGGGACCACCTGCGCTTCCTCGCCGCCGCCAACCGCATCCCGGCGAGCCGGGTGGAGGCGGTCCTGGAGCAGTCCGGAATCGCCTCGGCGGCCAAGCGGCGGATCAAGACCTTCTCCCTGGGCATGCGCCAGCGCCTCGGCATAGCGGCAGCGCTGCTCGGAGACCCCGAAGTGCTGCTCCTGGACGAGCCCACCAACGGCCTCGACCCCGAGGGCATCATCTGGATCCGCGAGCTCATGCGCGGCCTGGCCGCCGAGGGCCGCACCGTCCTCGTCTCCAGCCATCTGATGACCGAGACCGCCGCCCTCGCCGACCACCTGATCGTCCTCGGGCAGGGCAGGCTGCTGGCCGACACCTCCGTGGAGGAGTTCATCGACTCCCGCAGCACCCCGAGGGTGCGGCTGCGCACCACGGACCCCGTCCGGCTCCGGGCCACCCTGGCCCGGGACGACTTCGAACTGGTCACCGCCGAGGGCGGGCGGTGGACCGTGGACGGCATACAGGCCGAGCAGCTCGGTGTCATCGCAGCCCGCGAAGGCATCCCGATGCTGGAACTGATCGACGAGCGGGCCTCGCTGGAGCGGGCCTACCTCGATCTCACCGCGGACAGCGCCCAGTTCGCCGCCACCCGCTGACCCGTCCCTTTCAAGGAGGCTTCCCCATGAGCACCGCTCTGCCCACCGTCCCCGTCCTGCACTCGGAATGGATCAAGATACGGTCCCTGCGCGGCGCCTTCGGGGCGCTGCTGGCCATCTTCGGAGCGACGGCGGGGATCCAGACGCTGACGGCCGCGCTGATCGGCGACGCGGAGGCCGGCAGCATGGGGGACGATCCGCTCCTCGCGGCCTTCTACGGCCTCAACTTCGGCCAGATAGCCGCCTTCGCCTTCGGCGCGACCGCGTTGTCGTCCGAGTTCCACAACGGCGCCCTGCGCACGTCGCTCGCGGCGGTACCGAACCGGGCGCGGCTCTACCTCTCGAAGATGGCCGTGATCGGCGGGCTCGCCTTCCTGGTGGGTCAGCTCACCGGACTGGCCACCTTCCTCGGCGGACAGGCGTTCATGGGCCCCTACACCCTGGAGCTGGGGAGCCCGGGCACCTACCGTGCCGTCTTCGGCTGCGGTGCGTACCTCGCGCTCATGGCCCTGCTGGCCGCCGGGCTGACGGCGGTGCTGCGCAGCGCGACGGCCGTCCTGAGCCTGCTCATACCCTTCACGCTGATCGTGTCGTTCGTCTTCGCGGCGAAGGCCGGGGGCATCGCCCAGTACTTCCCGGACCGTGCGGGCCAGATGATGATGCGGCTGGACACCTCGGTGGGCCTCGCCCCCTGGGCCGGGCTCGGGGTCACGGTCCTGTGGGCGCTGCTCGCGGTGGGCGGCGGCTGGCTGGCGGTCCGGCGGCGGGACGCCTGACGCCGGAGCGGTCACGGGGCCCCGCCACCCGGCGGGGTCAGTGGCCGGCGAGGAGGCCGGGGAGTCGGCGCATGTCGTCGAAGACGACGGTGCCCGGGCCTTCGAGCTGATCGGCGGAGGTCAGCCCGTCGGCGTAGCCGAAGGACCGCATTCCGGCGGCGCGGGCCGCCTGGACGCCGGGACGGCTGTCCTCGACGACCGCGCAAGCGGCGGGATCCACGCCCATCCGCCGGGCGGCGTACAGGAAGAGGTCCGGGGCGGGCTTGCCGCGGGAGACTTCGGAGGCGCTGTGGATACGGCCGGCGAAGCGCTCGTAGAGGCCGGTGCGGCCGAGGGTGTGGCGCATCTTCTCGTGCGAGCCGCTGGAGGCGACACAGGTCGGCAGGTCGATCGCGTCGAGCGCCTGGGGCAGCCCCTCCACGGGGGACAGCCCCGAGTCCACCGCCTCTCGGTGGAGTTCCTCGAACCGGTCCCACCAGTGGGCGGCGACCTCGGGGCCGAGCCGGTCGGTGACCTGCTCACGGATGGAGACGGAGGAGCGCCCGATGAACCGTTCGACGACCTCCGCCTCGGTGAGCGGCCAGCCCAGCTCGGCGCCCAGGGCGACTTGGACGCGGGCGGCTATCCGTTCGCTGTCGACGAGGACCCCGTCGCAGTCGAAGATCACGAGTTCGATCGGCTTGATGATCATCCCCGGATGATAGGGGCCCGTCCCACGGCAGCGGGCGTCCTACGGAGCGGCGCCGGCCGGACCGGCGGACTCCGCGGCCGTGCGGAGGCGGCCGTACTCCTGGGCCATCGAGGCGGCGGTCCAGTGGGCGTTGAGACCGCTGGGGTTGGGCAGGGCCCAGATTCGGGTGGCGCCGATGGTGCGGTCCTGGGGGCCGATCAGGGCCTTCCGCTCGCCGAAGGCGGTGCGGTAGGCGGTGACCCCGACCACGGCCAGCCACTGGGGGCGCAGGAGTTCCACCTTGGCCGTCAGGACGCGGCCTCCCTCGCGCAGCTCCTCGGCGCTCAGCTCGTCCGCGCGGGCCGTGGTGCGGGCCACGACGTTCGTGATGCCGAGGCGGTACGTCAGCAACTCCTCCTGCTCGGCGGGGGAGAGGAGACGCGGGGTGAAGCCCGACATGTGGAGGACCGGCCAGAAGCGGTTGCCCGGGCGGGCGAAGTGGTGGCCCGTCGCGGCGGAGAGGAGGCCCGGGTTGATGCCGCAGAAGAGGACACGAAGACCGCCCGCGACCACGTCCGGGAGGACGCGGTCACGGGCGGCGTTCAGCTCGTCGGGGGTCAGAGGATCGACCCGGGGGTGTAGCCCGCGGCCTCGGGGTGCTCCTTGGTGATCTCCTCGATGCGCGAGACCACCGCGGCGACCTGGTCGCCCGCCGCGCCGGTGAAGGACAGCTTGTCGGCCATCAGGGCGTCCAGCTGGGCCCGGTCCAGCGGCATGCGCTCGTCGGCGGCCAGCTTGTCCAGCAGCTCGTTGCGCTCGGCACCCTGCTCGCGCATGGCGAGGGCGGAGGCCACCGCGTGCTCCTTGATGACCTCGTGGGCGGACTCGCGGCCGACCCCGGCCCGCACGGCGCCCATCAGGACCTTGGTGGTGGCGAGGAAGGGGAGGTAGCGGTCCAGTTCGCGGGCCACGACGGCGGGGAAGGCGCCGAACTCGTCCAGGACCGTCAGGAAGGTCTCCATCAGGCCGTCGAGAGCGAAGAACGCGTCGGGCAGCGCGACCCGGCGGACCACGGAGCAGGAGACGTCGCCCTCGTTCCACTGGTCGCCGGCCAGCTCGCCGGTCATCGAGGCGTAACCGCGCAGGATGACCATCAGGCCGTTCACGCGCTCGCAGGAGCGGGTGTTCATCTTGTGCGGCATCGCGGAGGAGCCGACCTGGCCGGGCTTGAAGCCCTCGGTCACCAGCTCGTGACCGGCCATCAGACGGATCGTCTTGGCGATGGAGGAGGGCGCGGCGGCCAGCTGCACCAGGGCGGTGACCACGTCGTAGTCGAGCGAGCGCGGGTAGACCTGGCCGACCGAGGTGAAGGCCTGGCCGAAGCCGAGGTGGGCCGCGATCCGCTGCTCGAGGTCGGCCAGCTTCGCGGCGTCGCCGCCCAGCAGGTCGAGCATGTCCTGAGAGGTGCCGACCGGGCCCTTGATGCCGCGCAGCGGGTAGCGGGTGAGCAGGTCGTCCAGGCGGCCGTACGCGACCAGCAGCTCGTCGGCGGCGGTGGCGAAGCGCTTGCCCAGGGTGGTCGCCTGAGCGGCGACGTTGTGGGAGCGGCCGGCCATGACCAGCTCGGCGTGCTCGCCGGCCAGCTTGCCGAGGCGGGCGAGGACGGCGACCGTGCGGTCCCGCACCAGTTCCAGCGAGAGCCGGATCTGGAGCTGCTCGACGTTCTCGGTGAGGTCGCGGGAGGTCATGCCCTTGTGGACGTGCTCGTGTCCGGCGAGGGCGTTGAACTCCTCGATCCGGGCCTTCACGTCGTGCCGGGTGATCTTCTCGCGCTCGGCGATGGAAGCGAGGTCGACGGTCTCCAGGACGCGCTCGTAGTCGGCGAGGGCCTCGTCGGGGACCTCGATGCCGAGATCCTTCTGGGCGCGGAGCACGGCGAGCCACAGCCGCCGCTCCAGCGTCACCTTGTACTCGGGGGACCACAGGACGGCGAGCTCCGCGGAGGCGTAGCGGCCGGCCAGGACATTGGGGATGCGGGGCTTGGCAGTCACGTGTAGGGATTCTACTTGGGCCCTGGCTGTGCGTTTACGCAGGTAGGGGACCCGGCCGGGATTGTGCCTTGCTACGAGAGCCCGGGCGGGCGGGCGGCGGTGCGCCCGGGCGCCGTCGGCTATGCGGGCCGGTCGGCCGCCGGAGCCTCGTACGGCAGGAGTTCCGGGCGCTTGGCGGGCCGGCCGTCCCCGCTGGAGCGGCCCGTCAGGCGGCGGCCGACCCAGGGGAGCAGGTGCTGCCGGGCGAAGCTGACGTCCTGCGAGCGGCGCGCGGCCCAGCCCGGAGGGACGGCGGGAGGCAGCTCGGTGTTCCAGTCGGCCTCGGGCGGCAGGCCCAGGGTCTGCCAGACCGCCTCCGCGACCCTGCGGTGCCCTTCGGCCGTCAGGTGCAGCCGGTCCACGTCCCACATCCGCGGATCGCCGAGCGCGGCGGACCCGTACAGGTCGACCACGAGGGCGCCGTGCCGCGCGGCGAGCTCCTCGATGATGACGAAGAGCTCCTCCATGCGCGGGCGGAACCGTTCCATCACGGGGCCGTTGCGGCCCGGTGAGCGCATCAGGACCAGCGTCCCGCAGGAGGGCGCCAGCAGGCCGACGGCCTCCTCGAGGTGACCACGCACCCGGCCCATGTCCACCTTGGGGCGCAGGGTGTCGTTCAGGCCGCCGACCAGGGTCACCACATCGGCGCCCATCTTGGCGGCCGCGGGCGCCTGCTCCCCGGCGATCTGCCCGATCAGCTTGCCGCGGACCGCGAGGTTCGCGTAGCGGAAGCCCGGCTCGCGGGCGGCGAGGCGGTCGGCGAGCAGATCGGCCCAGCCCCGGTAGGAGCCGTCGGGCAGCAGGTCCGACATGCCCTCGGTGAAGGAGTCGCCGACCGCGACGAAGCTGGTGTAACGCACATTCATCTCCATGGCGGGAGCGATGCTACCGCGCGGTACCCCCACCCCGCGGACGGGGCCGGGGTACCGCGCGCGACGGGCGACGCTCCGGCCGCTACGTCGCCGCCGGCCGGCCGAACAGCTCCCGCAGCACGTCCTCCATCGTGACCAGGCCGGTCATGACCCCGTCCGGAGCGAGCACCGCCGCCAGGTGTGTACGGCTGCGCCGCATCGCCGTCAGCACGTCGTCCAGCGGCGTCTCCGCCCGGACCTGCGCGATCGGCCTCAGCGCGGTGACCGGGAAGGGCTCGTCCCGCTCGGGCGCGTCCAGCGCGTCCTTGACGTGCAGGTATCCCAGGATCCGGCCCTGTGCGTCGATCATCGGGAACCGGGAGTACCCGGATTCGGCCGACAACCGCTCCAGGCCGGCCGGTGTGATGCCCTCGCGGGCCGGAACCACCCGGTCCGCGGGCAGCACCACGTCGGTCACCGGCCGCCGCCCCAGTTCCAGGGCGTCGTGCAGGCGCTCGCTCGCGCGGTCGTCGATGAGTCCCGCGTCGCTGGAGTCCTTGACGATCCGGGCCAGCTCGTCGTCCGAGAAGGTCGCCGCGACCTCGTCCTTGACCTCCACCCGCAGCAGGCGCAGCAGGGCGTTGGCGAAGGCGTTGATCGCGAAGATCACCGGCCTGAGCCCCCGGGTGAGGGTCACCAACGGCGGACCCAGCAGCAGGGCGGTCCGCACCGGCTCGGCCAGGGCCACGTTCTTCGGCAGCATCTCGCCGAAGAGCATGTGCAGGTACGTGGCCAGGGCCAGCGCCACCACGAAGGAGATCGCGTGGGTCAGCCCCGACGGCACCCCGAAGAAGTCGAACGCGGGGGTCAGCAGATGGGCGATGGCCGGCTCGGCCACCACACCCAGCACCAGGGTGCACAGGGTGATGCCCAGCTGGGCCGCCGCCATGAGGGCCGACACGTGCTCCAGGCCCCACAACACGGCCCGCGCCCTGCGGTCGCCCTCCTCGGCGTACGGCTCGATCTGGCTGCGCCGTACGGAGATCATGGCGAACTCCGCACCGACGAAGAAGGCGTTGACGACCAGGGTCGCCAGGCCGATCAGCAACTGGACGACGGTCATCGGGCCTCCTCCACACCATCACCGGGGGTCGGTTCGGCCGGCACGTGCAACAGCACCCGCGCGGCCCGCCGCCCACTCGCGTCCACCACGTCCAGGCGCCAGCCGTCGAGCTCCAGGCTGTCGCCCACCACCGGGATCCGCCCCAGCTCGGTCGCTATCAGACCGGCCAGCGTCTCGTACGGGCCGTCCGGCACGCGCAGTCCGATCCGCTGGAGCTGGTCAGTGCGTGCGGAGCCGTCCGCCGAGTACAGGGTGTGACCGGAGTCGTCCTCCCCGGCCGGGGCCAGGTCGGGGGTCTCGTGCGGGTCGTGCTCGTCGCGGACCTCGCCGACGACCTCCTCGACGATGTCCTCCAGCGTGGCCACACCGGCCGTGCCGCCGTACTCGTCGATGACCACGGCCATGGTCTGCTTCCCGGACAGCCGGTCCAGCAGCCGGTCCACGGTCAGCGACTCCGGTACGAGGAGGGGTTCGCGCAGCAGCTGCGACACCGGGGTGCGGTGCCGGTCCTCCGCCGGCAGGGCCAGTACGTCCTTGATGTGGACGGTGCCGACGACGCTGTCCAGGCTGCCCCGGTAGACCGGGAATCGGGACAGGCCGGTGGCGAGCGTCGCGTTCGCCACGTCCTCGGCGGTGGTCTGCAGGTCGAGGGCGGTGACCTGGACCCGCGGGGTCATGACGTTCTCCGCGGTCAGGTCGGCGAGGTTCAGGGTCCGCATGAACAGTTCGGCGGTGTCCTTCTCCAGGGCGCCCGCCCGCGCGGAGTGCCGGGCCAGGGCCGCCAGCTCCTGCGGGGTGCGTGCCGAGGCGAGTTCCTCGGCGGGCTCCATGCCGAACCGGCGCACCATGTGGTTCGCCGTGGTGTTCAGATGGCTGATGAGGGGCCTGAAGGCACGGCTGAAGACCCGCTGGAACGTGGCGACCCGCTTGGCGACGGCCAGCGGGGAGGAGATTGCCCAGTTCTTGGGGACGAGCTCGCCCACGACCATCAGGACGACGGTCGACAGCACGGTGCCGAGGATCAGCGCGGTGGAGGACGCGGCTCCGGCCGACAGTCCCATGGCCTCGAAGGGGCCCTTGAGGAGGGCGGCGATCGAGGGCTTGGAGATCATGCCGATGACCAGGCCGGTCACGGTGATGCCCAGCTGGGCGCCGGAGAGCTGGAAGGTCAGGCTGCGGACCGCGGTCAGCGCGCTGTCGGCGCCGCGTTCGCCGCGCTCGACGGCCCGTTCCAGTTCGCTGCGCTCGATGGTGGTCAGCGAGAACTCGGCCGCGACGAAGACTCCGCAGGCAAGGCAGAGCAACAGCGCCACGACGAGCAGGAGCACTTCGGTCATCGGTCCTTCACCTCCGTCCCATGATCAGCCAGGAGGAGGGGTGTCGCGCGCTGTCGCGGACGGGAAGGGAGGGGACTGGGAGGCTCGCCCATGGACGGACGCTCACACCTTTCGTTCGAGGGGAGGAGAGGAACAGCTGCCTACAGGGTAAAGGAAGAGCAAAGTGGATGGATCATTCCTTCGGCGGACCCGCCCGGCTCCGGGGGCCTGAGGCCCTGATGGGGTCGGATGTGAACGATCCTCGCATCCCACCCGGGCCGGCGTCAGGGAGACGGGCGCGGACGAGCCCGCGGCACGTCTCGGCAGGCGGAAGTCGGTGGCGGGCCACCGGCCGCGCGTGCTTGGCTCCGGGACATGACCGATCTGCACATACGGGCCGCCGTGCCGGCCGATGCCGGGGCCGTTCTCGCCTTCTGGAAGGAAGCCGCAGAGGGCACCTCGATCACGGACGACGCGGACGGCGTGACCCGGCTCGTCACCCGCGACCCCGAAGCGCTGATCCTCGCGGAGGCCGACGGGGTCCTGGTCGGCTCCGTGATCGCCGGGTGGGACGGCTGGCGGGCGTCCCTGTACCGGCTCGCCGTACTGCCGTCCCGTCGCCGTCAGGGGATCGCCACGGGGCTCCTGGAGGCGGCCGAACGGCGCTTCGTCGCCGTCGGGGGCCGACGCGGTGACGCGATGGTCCTCGAAGCGAACGAACGCGCGCAGCGGGCCTGGGCCGCGGCCGGCTACCACCGAGAGGATCACTGGCGGCGCTGGGTCAAGCCGCTGGTGGAGACGCCGTGAGGCCGCGCTCCCGCACCCGTACGCGTGGCGCGGCGCTGCTCCTCGCCGCCGGAGCGGTCGCGCTGACGGGCTGTGGCACGAGGGCCGCGGGCGCCGGTTCCCCGGCCGAGCCGTCGGCGCCTGCGGCGACTCCCTCAGTGGACTACGCGGCGCAGGCGGCCACGGCGGTCGCGCGCCACGACAAGCTGTTCCCCGCGATCGCTGCGCGGTGCGGGGGCGCGGGCGCGGGCGCTGGCTCGGGCGAGGGAGAACGGGCGATCGGCGCATCCCCCGGGGGAGAGCTGCCCGCGGATCCCGAGGCGCGCAAGTACGCGGAGAACCACGCCTTCAAACAGCAGGCACCGCTCACCCCCGGAGCCCGCTGCCGGGGCGCCGCGCACGCCGCGCGGATCAAGGCGGCGATGACGGGCGGCTCCGGCGCGAAGGGTGCCCCGCACTCGGCGGATGAGCTCCGCGCGGTCCTGACCGGGCTGGGGTACGGGTTCGAGGGCGGGGGTGTCTACGGATCCGGGGCGGTGAACGTCTCGTTCGTCCTGTCGGTCCCCGAGAGCGGCCCGTGCGTGACGGGCCGGCTGGGCCCGCCGGTGACCGTGGAGGCCCACGGGATGTACGTCGAAGGCGGCTGCCTGGAGCCCCGCGGAGGCCACTGACCGGCGACGCCGCCGACCCCTCGGGGCCACCGCCCCCACGACGACCGCCGCCCCACCCGAGCCCGCAGCCCCGGCCAAGGCCACTGACCCGGCTGAGCCCGCAGACTCGGCCAAGGCCGGTGACTCGGCCGATCCCGTTGCCCCGGCCGAGTCCGCCGCCCGCCCGATCCCGCTGCCCCGGCCAAGGCCGCTGACCCGCCCGATCCCGCCGAGGCCGCTGACCTGGCCGAGGCCGTTGCCCCGGCCAAGGCCGCAGACCCGCACCATCCCGCCGAGGCCGCTGACCTGGCTGAGCCCGCCGCCCCACCCGAGTCCGTTGACCCGGCCGAGGCCGCTGAGTCGGCCGAGCCTGCAGACGCCGCCGGGTGGGCCGAGCCCGTTGACCCGGCCAAGGCCGTTGACGCGGCCGAGCCTGCTGACTCGGCCAAGGCCGCTGACCCGCCCCACCCTGCCGAGGCCGCCGAGCGGGCCGAGCCCGCAGATCCCGCCGGGTGGGCCGAGCCCGTTGACCCGGCCAAGGCCGTTGACGCGGCCGATCCCGCTGACGTGGCCGGGCCTGCAGACCCCGCCGTGGCCGTCGGCCCCGCTACGGTTGCTGGTCCGGCCGAGGCCGCCGAACCTTCCGAGGGCGCAGCCGCCCGCTCGCCGGGTCACGGTGTGTCGGCGGTGGTTTCCGGGTCCTGCCTGGCCAGGGTGAGTACTCCGGCGCAGATCAGGGACAGGCCCAGCAGCTGGGGCAGCAGCCACCAGTGGGCCCGGAGCTGTTCCTCGTACAGGAGTACGCCCAGCGCGACGCTGACGCCCGCGTCGCCGAGGGTCAGTGCGGGCTGGGAGGCGACCAGGGGGCCGCCCTGCATGGCGTGTTCGAGGAACAGGAGGGCGCAGATGCCGGTCGCGGCGAAGGCGTAGGTCTCCCAGGTGCGCAGGAAGGTGCCGATGCCGTGTTCGTCGAGGACGTGCATGGCCGACTTCATCAGCGCGGCGGTCAGCGCGTAGCAGACGGCGGTGGCCGCGCCGAGGCAGCCGGCCCGCATCCGGCCGGGCCGTCGCCGCAGGCCCGTCACGGCGAGCACCGCCACCGCGACCGCGCACGCCGCCAGGGCCAGGACCCAGCGGCCGGCCGGGACATCCGTACGGTTCCCCGTCGGCGAGGCGGCCACCAGGACGATCCCGAGTCCGGCCACCACTCCTGCCACGGCCAGCCACAGCGACCTCGGCATCCGGGTCCGCGTCACCAGCGAGGCGATCAGCAGCGCGAGCGGCAGCTCCAGGACGAACAGGGGCTGTACGAGGGCCAGCGCGCCCGTGGCCAGTGCCACGGCCTGCCCGACACCGGCCGCGATCACCGCCAGGATCCCGCCGATCCAGAGCGGCTGCCGCAGCAGGTCGAGCACCAGCCCGAAGCGGAATCCGTCGCTCTGCGGCACGGTGAGTGCCGCCCGCCGCTGGAGCACGGTCGCGAGCGCGTTGCTGAGCGCCGCGAACAGCGCGAAGAGGACCGGCACGAGGAAGCCCACGCGCCGATCCTCATCGGCCCCGGCGCCACTGCCCGTCGCGACACCGCCGGGTGGGCGTGCGGCGGCGCCCGTTCCCCCGTCCGGCCCCACGGACCGGGGCGGGCGGGACGCCGTACGGGGCCCTGCCGCCCGGGTCCGCCCGCGGCGGCGGGGTCAGCCGGAGGGCGCCGACCAGGTGCCGTGGAGGGGGGCGGCGAGCCAGTCGGGCGCCGCGCCGCGGAAGGCCGCCGGGGCGAAGGCGCCCGCTCCGGCCGGGACCGCGCCCAGGAGCGGGAGTCCGGAGACCGAGGGCAGGTCGGCCAGGTTGCAGCGGGCGGCCAGGTCGGGCTCGGCCGGCCAGCTGCCGATCACCACGCCCGGGGAGGTCAGGCCGCGGGCCCGGAGCGCCTCCGCCGTCAGCGCGGTGGAGTTGAGGGTGCCGAGACCGGCCGGAGCCACGATCAGCACCGGGGCGCCGAGCAGGCGGGCCGCGTCCGCGAGGGTGTGCCCGGCCTCGTCGAAGCGGACCAGGAGGCCGCCCGCGCCCTCGACCAGGACCAGGTCGTGGGAGAGGGCGAGCTCGCGCGCCGCCTCGGCGATCCGCTCGGGGGAGAGCGTCGGGAGCCCCGAGCGCCGGGCCGCCGTGTCCGGGGCCAGCGGCTCCGGATAGCGGGCCAGTTCGACCGTGGTGACGGCGGAGCCGGCCAGCCGGCCGACCTCCGCCGCGTCCCCGGGCTCGTCCGGGCCGACGCCCGTCTGGGCCGGCTTCAGGACGGCCACCGAGAGGTTTGCCGCGAGCGCGGCCGCCGCGACGGCCGAGGTGACGACCGTCTTGCCGATCTCGGTTCCCGTCCCCGAGACCATCAGTACCGCCATCTCAGGCCTCCCTCGCTGCCGCGACCACGGCCCGACAGATGCGGGCCAGGTCGGCGTCGCCCGCCACGAACGGCGGCATCGTGTAGATCAGGTCCCGGAACGGGCGCAGCCACACGCCCTCCCGGACCGCCGCCGCCGTGGCGCGGGCCATGTCGACCGGGTGGTCGAGCTGGATGACGCCGATCGCGCCCTGGACCCGTACCTCCTGGACGCCCGGCAGCTCCGCGGCCGGGGCCAGGCCCTCCAGCAGGGCGGCCTCGATGCGCTTGACCTCGCCCTGCCAGTCCTGGCCGAGCAGCAGGTCGATGGAGGCCAGGGCCACCGCGGTGGCCAGCGGGTTGCCCATGAAGGTCGGCCCGTGGGCCAGCACCGGGACCTCGCCCCGCGAGATGCCGTCCGCGACCCGCTCCGTGCAGAGCGTGGCGGCGAGGGTGAGGTAGCCGCCGGTCAGCGCCTTGCCCAGGCACATCACGTCGGGGGTGATCCCGGCGTGGTCCGCCGCGAACAGCGCGCCCGTACGGCCGAAGCCGGTGGCGATCTCGTCCAGGATGAGCAGGACGTCGAACTCGTCGCACAGGTCCCGCAGCACCCGGAGGTAGCCCGGGTTGTGGAAGCGCATGCCGCCCGCGCCCTGGACCACCGGCTCCACGATCACGGCCGCCAGTTCGTCCCGGTGCGCGGAGAGCATATAGCGCAGGTGGGCGACGTAGGACTCGTCCAGGGGAGCGGAGAAGCCGCTCGGCGGGGCGTCCGCGAAGAGCTGGCGCGGGAGGATGCCCGACCACAGCTCGTGCATGCCGCCCTCGGGGTCGCAGACGGCCATCGGCTGCCAGGTGTCCCCGTGGTAGCCGCCCCGCCAGGTCAGGAGGCGGCTCTTCTCGGGGCGCCCCACCGAACGCCAGTACTGCAGGCACATCTTCACCGCGACCTCGACGGAGACCGAGCCCGAGTCGGCGAGGAAGACGTGCTCCAGGCCGGCCGGGGTGAGCTCGACGAGCTTCGCGGCCAGCCGGACGGCGGGCTCGTGGGTGAGCCCGCCGAACATCACGTGCGACATCCGGCCGAGCTGGCCGGTGACCGCCTCGTTCAGTGCCGGGTGGTTGTACCCGTGGATCGCCGACCACCAGGAGGACATGCCGTCGACCAGCTCGTCGTGCCCCTGCGAGGGCTCGGCCAGCCGGAGGCGGACCCCCGAGGCGGAGGCGACGACGAGCGGCTCCTGCCGCCCGGGCATCGGGCCGTACGGGTGCCAGACGTGCTGCCGGTCCAGCGCGAGGAGCTCGGCGGCCGGCAGCGCGTCGGGCGAGTGCTGCGCGTGGTGCTGGTCAGACATCCCATGCCGTTTCATGTCAAGAGGGATAGAGCTGGGCGTGGTGTGACCAGGCGGTTGCTTCGTCGTAGTGGGTGCGGGTTTTGAGGCATCCGTGGAGGATGCCGACGAGGCGGTTTCCGACCTGGCGGAGGGCAGGGTTGTAGCCGGCGTCGCGGGCGCGCTGCTTGTCGTAGTAGCGGCGGGCGCCGGGTGAGGTGTTCAGCGCGGAGAACGCCTGGAGTTGCAGGGCCGAGGCGAGGCGGTTGTTGCGGACGTAGCGGGCCTGGACGGTGTGGCTCTTGCCGGAGGCCCGGGTGATAGGGCTGGTCCCGGCGTAGTTCTTGCGGGCCTTCGCGTTGTCGTAGCGGGTGGGGTCGTCCCCGAACTCGGCGAGCACCCGGGCGCCGGTGATCTCCGCGATGCCGGGCATCGAGAGGTAGATCTCAGCGTCCGGGTGCTCAAGAAAATGTGCCTTCACCTGCCTTTCGAGCTCGGCTATCTGCTCGTTCAGACTGATCAGCAGGCGCGCGTGGGCTGTCGCGGCGGCCGCGTAGGCGGCGGTCACCGGTTCGGGCAGACCGAGGTGTTCTTCTCGCAGCGCGGTCTGGATCGTGGCGGCTTTCTGGGGCCGGTTGTGCCGGCGGTGGCGGGTCAGGACCGCGGTGATCTGGGGGCGCGTCAGCTTCGCCGCGGTGGCGGGCGTGGGCGCCTTGATCAGCAGCTCCAGTGCGTCCGTGCTGGTCAGCGCCAAGTCGGCGTAGGCGTCCAGGGCCGCGGGGAAGTACTCGCGCAGCGTATTGCGCAGCCGCTGGAAGGTGCGGGTGCGTTCCCAGATCAGTGTCTGGTGGGCACGGGCGACGACCTTCACGGCCTGGGCCTGCTCGCTGTCTCCAGCGACGGGCCGCAACTGGTCACGGTCGATACGGACCATGTCTGCCAGCGCGTGCGCATCGCCTTTATCGCTCTTGGCGCCGGAGGTTCCGTAGCGTTCCTTGAACCGGTTGACCTGCCTCGGGTTGATCGCGAACACCTGGTAGCCGGAGGCGATCAGGGCCTGCACCCACGGGCCGCGATCGGTCTCGATCCCCACCACCACCTCGGCGGAGTCCACATCCGCGCCACCGTACTTCGCGATGAGCGCGTGCAGTTTCGCGATGCCCTCCACCCCCTCGGGCAGGGTCGCGACGGCCAGCTTGCGGCCCGTCCCGTCCTGGACCTCGACATCGTGATGGTCTTCGGCCCAGTCGTCACCGATCAGCAGCAACAGTTCTCTCCCGCTCGTATCCGTTCGTTCAGTTGCACAGCAGCCTGCGGAAGGCACGGCACGCGGCCTAATGGATCCAGTGCTCACGCCCGTGGGCGGGCACGCCATCCCATCAGCGGTCATGGCCTCCCGGCCGACCAGCAGGGGCACGGTCTGACCACAGAACTCGAACGGCTCCGGCATCGGAAGTGCTCACCTGCTGGCGGCTACAACATCAAGTCTCTACGACCCGATACGTCCCATTAGGCATTGGGCGCGAGATCCGTTCCCGCACCGCGACGGCGGACCGCCACCAGGTCGGAGCGGACGTCACCGGCCTCCGCCTGGACCGGTACGGGGGCCTCGTGCCCGGCGTGACCCGAGCAGCCGCCGCACGCCGAACCGCAGCCGGCCGCCTCGTCCGTGGCGGAGGAGCCGCAGACCGAGGCGCCGGAGCCCTTCGAACCGCAGCCGCCGGTGGCGGTGGCCGCCGCCGCGATGTCGGAGCGGTGCGCGGGAAGGGTCGTCGTACCGGCGCCCTCCACCTCGAAACCGGCGTCCGCGATCATCTCGAGGTCGGCCTGTCCGGCCTGGCCCTCGCTGGTCAGGTAGTCGCCGAGGAAGATCGAGTTCGCGATGTGCAGCGCCAGCGGCTGCAGGGTGCGCAGGTGCACCTCGCGGCCTCCCGCGATGCGGACCTCGACGTCGGGGCAGACGAAGCGGACCATCGCGAGGATGCGCAGGGCGCGCTGCGGGGTGAGGTTCCACTCCTTGGCGAGCGGGGTGCCCTCGAAGGGGATCAGGAAGTTGACCGGGACCGAGTCGCTGTCGAGCTCGCGCAGCGCGTAGACGACGTCGACGAGGTCCTCGTCGCTCTCGCCCATGCCCGCGATCAGGCCCGAGCAGGCCGACAGGCCGGCGGCGTGCGCCTTCTGCACCGTGTCGACCCGGTCCGCGTAGGTGTGGGTCTTGGTGATCTGGCCGTACGTGGCCTCGGAAGTGTTCAGGTTGTGGTTGTAGGCATCCGCGCCCGCGTCCTTCAGGCGCTCGGCCTGGCCGTCCGAGAGCAGACCGAGGCAGGCGCACACCTCGACGCCCTCGTTCGCCTCCTTGATGGCCGCGATCGTCTTGCCGACCCGGTCCACGTCGCGGTCCGTCGGACCGCGGCCGCTCGCCACCAGACAGACCCGCTTGGCCCCGCCCGCGACGCCCGCGGCGGCGGCCTGGGAGGCCTCCTCGGGCTTCAGCCACGTGTACTTGAGGATCTCGGCCTTCGATCCCAGGCGCTGGGAACAGTACGAGCAGTCCTCGGGGCAGAGCCCCGACTTCAGGTTGACCAGGTAGTTCAGCTTGACCCGGCGTCCGAACCACTGTCGGCGCACCTTGCCGGCCGCGGCCACCACGTCGAGCAGTTCGTCGTCAGAGGTCGCCAGCACGGCGAGTGCCTCTTCGCGGGTCGGCAGCTCACGCCGCAGCCCCTTGTCCACGAGGGTGTTCAGCAGGTCCATGATGCCGATCCTGTCCCACACGGGCACTCCCGGCCAAGGAGAGATCGAACAACATGGCCGGAAGAAGGTGTGTGTATCGCCACACCTGACGCAGGGGTCACGGGCGGTTAGGGTCGGGCAGGTCTGTGGACTGCCGACAAAAACCCGAGGACCGTCGATGCCGCACCAGCACACCCCCGCCCCCGTGGACGTCTTCTCCTGGATCGACGACGCGGAGCGGGCCAGGGAGCAGGCCGGACTCGTCCGGACGCTGCGTCCGCGTCCGGCGGCCTCCCCGCTCCTGGACCTGGCGAGCAACGACTACCTCGGGCTCTCCCGGCACCCGGAGACCGTACGGGGGGCGCGCGAGGCCGCCGAGCGCTGGGGCGCGGGGGCCACCGGATCGCGGCTGGTCACCGGCACCACCGAACTGCACGCCGAACTGGAGCGGGAGCTCGCCGCCTTCTGCGGGTTCGAGGCGGCGCTGGTCCTCTCCTCCGGGTACGCGGCGAACCTGGCCGCCGTCACCGCGCTCAGCGACCGGGGCACCCTGGTGGTCTCGGACGCGGGCAACCACGCCTCGATCGTGGACGGCTGCCGGCTCTCGCGCGCCGACACCGCCGTCGTCCCGCACTCCGACCCGGAGGCCGCCCGCAAGACCCTCGCCGCCCACCAGGGCCGGGCGCTGCTGGTCACCGACTCGGTGTTCTCCGTCGACGGGGACGCCGCCCCGCTCGCGGCCCACGCCGAGGCGTGCCGGGCCGAGGGCGCGGCCCTGCTCGTGGACGACGCGCACGGCCTCGGGGTACTGGGCGAGGGCGGGCGGGGGGCGCTGCACGCCGCCGGGCTCGCCGGGGCTCCCGGGGTGGTCGCGACGCTGACCCTCTCGAAGTCCCTGGGCAGCCAGGGCGGTGCGGTGCTCGGCCCGGCGAAGGTGATCCGGCACCTGGTCAACACGGCGCGGACCTTCATCTTCGACACCGGGCTGGCCCCGGCCGCGACCGGCGCCGCACTGGCGGCCCTGCGCCTGCTGGAGCGGGAACCGGAGCGCGCGGACCGCGCCCGCGCGGTGGCCGCCGAACTGTACGGGCGGCTCACCGCGTCCGGCCTGACCGCGGCCCGGCCGGACGCGGCCGTGGTGTCGGTACGGGCCCCGTCGGCGTCGGCGGCACTGCGCTGGGCCGCCGACTGCCGCGGGGCAGGTCTGTCCGTGGGGTGCTTCCGGCCGCCGTCGGTGCCGGACGGCATCTCCCGGCTGCGACTGACCGCGCGGGCGGATCTCACGGGGGTCGAGATCAGCCGTGCGGTGGAGACGATCCTTCAGACCGCTCCGGCCGGAGCCACGGACCGCTGAGCGGAGCCGTTACGGGCGCTCGGGTTCTTGCGCATCGTGCAGGTCGTGCAGGTCGTGCAGGTCGTGCAGGTCTTGCGTGTCTTGCGTCCCTACGTCCTACGTCCCGAGATCCGCGCGGACGGAGACGAGGAAGCCGTCCCAGGCCGGCCCGGTGAAGAGCACCGCCGGGCCGTCCGTCCGCTTGGAATCGCGGACGGCGAGCAGGCCGCCGCTGAGGACGGCCGTTTCCACACAGTTGTTCATTCCGGTGCTGCGGCTGCTTCGCCGCCACCGCGCGCTGTTCAGAAGTCCGCCTGTGGATAAGGGGGTTGCGGACACGGGGGTGCCTCCTTACGCGTCGTCAGCGAGGGCGCTGATGAGATCCGACGAATCGCGGGGCGGGAGGGCGTGCGCCTGGATGGTGCGGAACGCGGCGCTGTACGCCTCAAGGTCTTCCTTCCGCTCCAGATAGAGGCTACTCGTCAAATGGTCGAGTACCACCACATCCAGATCGGCGATGTTCGGAAATGAGAAGATGACGAACGGTCCTGTCAGGCCGAGATGTCCCCCCACGCTGAACGGCAGTACCTGAAGCCGTACTTGGGGCAAACGCGCCACCTGCACCAGGTGCCTCAACTGTTCCTCCATCACCCCCGCCCCGCCGATCGTGCGCCGCAGCACCGCCTCGTCCAGCACCGCGCTCAGCTCAAGCGGCGGATCGGCCCGCAGCACGGACTGACGCGCCAGCCGTACGTCGACCAGCGCGTCCACCTTCGGCTCCGGCAGCCCGCCCAGCGTGGCCCGGGTCACGGCGCGCGCGTACTCGGGGGTCTGCAGCAGCCCCGGCACCACCGACAGTTCGACGGTGCGGGCCGAGCGGGCGCCCGCCTCCAGGCTGATGAAGTCCCGGTACTCCTGCGGCAGCAGCCCCTGGTAGTCGTGCCACCACTGGCGCCCGCGCCCGGTGTCGGCGTCCGGGGCGGGCCCCGCCGCCGAGGCCGACAGGGCCTCCAGTAGGGCGCGCTGCTGTGCGCTCACCACGTCTTCCCCGTAGACGTCGAGCAGGATCCGGATGTCCTCCACCTTGACGCCGCTGCGCCCCGTCTCGATACGACTGATCTTCGACTGGTGCCACCCCGCCAGCCGGGCCGCCTCACCACTGGTGAGTCCGGACCGGTCGCGAAGGGCACGCAGTTCCTCGCCGAGCTTGCGCCGACGCACTGCGGGACCGTGCTGCACACCCGCCTCCTTCCACCGGCACAGGTCGCACCAGTCTGCCGTCCAAATACGCTCTTCCGTAGCAGAGTTCACCGCATCGAGCGACAGATATATGCATATCTTGAGGGATCTGCGGAAACGACGGGACGATGGGTGGCACTCTGGCGTCCAGCACAGATCCGGGGCGGCTTCGCCCCGGTGGGAAAGGGACCGTCGCCATGGCAGATCACCTGGAAGCATCCGTCACTCTGCCGAGCGATCCCGCCTCGGTCGCGGCCGCCCGCCGCTACGTCGCGGAGGTGCTGGGTGAGTGGGGACTGTCCGAGGAGACCGAAGCCGCGGACAGCATCCGGCTCATCGTCTCGGAACTGGCCACCAACTCCGTGCAGCACACCTTCGGCCAGTCACCGACCTTCACCGTGGACATCCGCCTGGAGCGCGAGGAGTGGCTGCGCATCGGGGTCACCGACAGCCACCCGCGCTGGCCCAAGCGGCTCCCGGCCGCCGTCCAGCAGGACAACGGCCGGGGCATGGTCATCATCCGCTGGCTCGCCGCGGAGGCGGGCGGCCGGCTCTCGGTCAGCCCGACCGAGGACGGGGGCAAGACCGTGTGGATCGCCCTGCCCTGGGCGGGGGCCGGCGCCCCGGCGGGGACGCGCGCGGGCTGTTGACCGACCCGCTCCGGCGATCGCCGGATCAGGCCCCGGCGCGCTCCGCCGCACTGCGCTCTATGCACAGTTCGTTGCCCTCCGGGTCGGTCAGAGTGACCCAGCCGCTGCCGTCCTCCCTGCGGTGGTCGCCCTGGAGCTTCGCGCCGAGCGCGATCAGCCGCTCCACGTTCTCGTCGCGCGTGCCGTTGGTCGGCTGGATGTCCAAGTGGACGCGGTTCTTCGCGGACTTGCCCTCCGGTACCCGGATGAACAGCAGTCCGGTCACCCCCGGCTGCCCCGGCACCAGAGAGATCTCGGGGTCATCCGCCAGGTCGTCCGGGTGAATGGGCCAGCCGGTGACCTCGGACCAGAACCGGGCCAGTGCGTACGGCTCCTGCGCGTCGAAGGTGATGTGGTGGACGGGGTTCGCGAACATGCTGCTCCTCGTGGACGGCTCCGTATACGGAACCGGGCTGTGCGACGCCCGGAGTTGAACCGGGTACCTGCTCGAAACGTGGGTTAACTCAGCGGAAAAACACGGCCCCTAGCGTGGCGGCCACGTTCCTTCCGTCAATGGTCACCCATGCGCCGGCAAAGCGGCGGTGGGCGGGACGGAAAGCCTTTCCCTGTGTTGGGCAAGACGCGGTTGGCTCGGATATGCGCAGGTCAACAAAGTGTTGACGGCCCGTAAGGTCGGCTCGGCGCAATGTTGATCATGTCCCGGAAGCTTGGTGATTGCTGTGCAGCTGACCCCCCACGAGCAGGAGAGACTGCTCATCCACGTGGCCGCCGACGTGGCCGAGAGACGCAAGGCGCGGGGCGTGCTCCTCAACCATCCCGAGGTGATAGCCCTGATCACCGCACACATCCTCGAAGGGGCCCGCGACGGGCGGACGGTGGCCGAGCTCATGGCCTCCGGGCGCACCGTGCTCTCCCGCGAGGAGGTCATGGAGGGGATACCCGAGATGATCCACGACGTCCAGGTCGAGGCGACCTTCCCGGACGGCACCAAGCTCGTCACCGTCCACGACCCCATCGTCTGAGAGCGAGTACCCGCATGATCCCCGGCGAAATCGCCTACGGGGACGGCCCGGTGCGCCTCAACGAAGGCCGGCCCGTCACCCGAATCACCGTGCTCAACGCCGCCGACCGGCCCGTCCAGGTCGGCTCGCACTACCACTTCGCCGAGGCCAACCCCGGCCTCGACTTCGACCGTACGGCCGCCCGCGGACTGCGCCTCGACATCGCCGCCGGCACCGCGGTCCGCTTCGAGCCGGGCATCCCGGTCGCCGTGGCCCTCGTGCCGCTGGCCGGGCTGCGCACCGTGCCCGGACTGCGCGGGGAGACCGGAGGGCCGCTCGATGGCTGAGATATCGCGCCAGGTCTACGCCGACCTCTTCGGGCCCACCACGGGCGACCGCATCCGCCTCGCCGACACGGACCTCTTCGTCGAGATCGAGCAGGACCTCGCCGGCGGCCCCGGCCGGGCCGGCGACGAGGCCGTCTTCGGCGGCGGCAAGGTCATCCGTGAATCCATGGGGCAGGCCCGCACCACCCGCGCCGAAGGGGCCGCCGACACCGTCATCACCGGAGTGGTGATCCTCGACCACTGGGGCATCGTCAAGGCCGACGTGGGCATCCGCGACGGCCGGATCTGCGGCATCGGCAAGGCCGGCAACCCCGACACCATGGACGGCGTCGACCGGGCGCTGGTGATCGGCCCCGAGACCGAGATCATCGCCGGCAACGGGAAGATCCTCACTGCCGGAGCCGTCGACGCCCACGTGCACTTCATCTCCCCGACCGTGATCGACGAGGCCCTCGCCTCCGGCGTCACCACCCTCGTCGGCGGCGGCACCGGCCCCGCCGAGGGCACCAAGGCCACCACCGTCACCCCCGGGCCCTGGCACCTGGCCCGGATGTTCGCCGCGCTGGAGGCCCACCCCGTCAACATCGGCCTGCTCGGCAAGGGCAACACCATGTCCCGCGAGGGCATGTACTCCCAACTGCGCGGCGGAGCAATCGGATTCAAGCTCCACGAGGACTGGGGATCCACCCCCGCCGTCATCGATGCCTGCCTCACCGTCTGCGAGGAGACCGGCGCCCAGGCCGCCATCCACACCGACACCCTCAACGAGGCCGGGTTCGTCGCCGACACCCTCGCCGCCATCGGCGGCCGCACCATCCACTCGTACCACACCGAAGGCGCCGGAGGTGGGCACGCCCCCGACATCATCACCGTGGTCTCCGAGCCGAACATCCTGCCCAGCTCCACGAATCCGACCCGGCCGCACACCGTCAACACCGTCGAGGAACACCTCGACATGCTGATGGTCTGCCACCACCTCAACCCGGCCGTCCCCGAGGACCTGGCCTTCGCCGAGTCCCGGATCCGCCCCTCCACCATCGCCGCCGAGGACGTCCTGCACGACCTCGGAGCCATCTCGATCATCTCCTCCGACGCCCAGGCCATGGGCCGCGTCGGCGAGGTCGTCCTGCGCACCTGGCAGACGGCCCACGTGATGAAGAAGCGCCGGGGTTCCCTCCCCGGAGACGGCCCCGCCGACAACCACCGGGCCCGGCGCTACGTCGCCAAGTACACGATCAACCCCGCCGTCGCCCAGGGCCTGGCCCGCGAGATCGGCTCCGTCGAGACCGGCAAGCTGGCCGACCTGGTGCTGTGGAAGCCCGCCTTCTTCGGGGTCAAGCCCGAACTGGTCATCAAGGGAGGCCAGATCGCCTACGCGCAGATGGGCGATGCCAACGCCTCCATCCCCACCCCGCAGCCGGTCCTGCCGCGCCCGATGTTCGGGGCGTACGGGCGGGCCCCCGGGCTCAACTCGGTCAACTTCACCTCCCAGGCGGCCCTCGACGACGGACTGCCCGAACGCCTCGGGCTCGGCAAGGAGTTCGTCGCCATCGAGAGCACCCGCAAGGTGACGAAGGCGGACATGCGCAACAACGACGCCATGCCGCGGGTGGAAGTCGACGCCGACACCTTCACCGTCACCATCGACGGAGAGGTCGTGGAACCGACCCCGGCGGCGGAACTCCCCATGGCCCAACGCTACTTCCTTTTCTGATGGGGCCTCTTCTGAGGGGAGGGGCCTTCCGATGAGCCTCGCCACCCTTCTCGTCCTCGCCGACGGCCGCTTTCCCGCCGGAGGCCACGCCCACTCCGGCGGGGCCGAAGCCGCCTGCAAGGCGGGCCGGATCCACGACGCCGACACCCTGGCGGAGTTCTGCCGGGGCCGGCTGCACACCGCCGGGCTCGTCGCGGCCGGCCTCGCCGCGGCGGCCGCCCTCGGGATCGACCCGGCGGCCCTCGACGAAGCCGCCGACGCCCGGACCCCGTCGCCCGCGCTGCGCGCCGCCGGGCGGCGGCTCGGGCGCCAGCTGATGCGGGCCGCCCGCGCCACCTGGCCCGGCGCGGAACTGGACGCGCTGGCCGCCGCGTTCCCGCGCGGGGCGCACCAGCCCGTGGTGCTCGGCGTCACCGCCCGGTCGGCGGGACTCCGGCCGCTGGACGCCGCGCACGTGGCGGCGTACGAGAGCGTGAGCGGGCCGGCCACCGCCACCGTACGGCTGCTCGGCCTGGACCCCTTCGAGGCGAGCCGGGTCCTGGCCGGGCTCGCCCCCGAGCTGGACTCCGTGTCCCGGCACGCGGAGCGGGCCGCGCTGCGGGCCGGCGCCGAAGGCACGCACACCCTGCCCGCGGCCTCCTCGCCGCTGCTGGACATCGCGGCGCAGGCCCATGCCGACTGGCCGGTACGCCTCTTCGCCTCCTGATCCCCGCGAGGCCCCCGCAGGCCCCGCACCCCCCTGCTTCAGCACAAGGAGACCCCCATGCACCTCGACCACAGCGTGACCTTCCCGCACCGCCACACCCACAGCGCCGAGCCGCTGCGCGCGGACGGTACCCGCAGGGCCCTGCGCATCGGCCTCGGCGGGCCCGTAGGCTCCGGCAAGACCGCCACCGTCGCCGCCCTCTGCAGGACCCTGCGCGCGGAGCTGTCCATGGCCGTGGTCACCAACGACATCTACACCCGCGAGGACGCGGAGTTCCTGCTCCGCGAGGCCGTCCTGCCGCCCGAGCGGATCAGTGCCGTGGAGACCGGCGCGTGCCCCCACACCGCCATCCGCGACGACATCTCCGCCAACCTGGAGGCCGTGGAGGAACTGGAGGAGGCCTTCCACGGGAACGGACGGCTCGACCTGATCCTCGTCGAATCCGGCGGCGACAACCTCACCGCCACCTTCTCCCGGGGCCTGGTCGACGCCCAGATCTTCGTCATCGACGTGGCCGGCGGCGACGACATCCCGCGCAAGGGCGGCCCCGGCGTCACCACCGCCGACCTGCTGGTCGTCAACAAGACCGACCTCGCTCCCCACGTCGGCTCGGACCTGGGCCGGATGGCCCGCGACGCCGCCGAGCAGCGCGGCGAACTGCCCGTGGCCTTCCAGTCCTTGCGCGGCGAGGAGGGCGTGGCCCCGGTGGCCGCTTGGGTGCGCGAGCGGATCGCCGCCTGGACCGCCCGATGAGCCCTACGGTGATCCCGGCGGCGGCGCCCCCCACGGCGACGGGCCGGGCCCCCGCCGGCCCCCCGGCCCCCGCTCCGGCCGGACTGCGCGCCACCGCCCGAATCGCCGCCGCCTCCGACGGCCGGGGCTCCACCGCCCTGCCGCTGCTGGCCGGGGAGGGACCGCTCGCCCTGCGCCGCACCCGGGGCGGGCCGGGCGAGGCGGGCGTCATGCTGGTCGGCGCCATGAGCGCCCCGCTGGGCGGTGACCACCTCAGGGTGGAGGCCACCGCCGGGCCGGGCGCCCGGCTGGTGCTCCGCTCGGCGGCGGCCACCCTGGCGCTGCCCGGCCGGCACGGGGAACCCGCGCGGTACGACGTACGGCTCCGGCTCGGGGACGGAGCGGCGGTGCGCTGGCTGCCGGAGCCCCTCGTCTCGGTGCGCGGCAGCGACCTGCGGGTCCGCACCCGCGCCGAACTCGCCCCGACCGCCCGGCTCCTGCTGCGCGAGGAGCAGGTGCTCGGCCGTAGCGGGGAGGCGCCGGGCCTGCTGCGCGCCCGGCTCACCGTGACCCGGGACGGGAAACCGCTGCTGGACCAGGAGCTGGCCTGCGGACCCAGCGCACCCGGCGGCTGGGACGGCCCGGCGGGACTCGCGGGCCACCGGGCGCTGGGCCAGCTGCTGGTGGTGGACCCGGAGTTCGCGAGGACCCCGCCGCCGGCCGGGATGCTGGGGGAGTTCGCCGCGGTCACCCCGCTGGCGGGCCCCGCCGTCCTGGTCACGGCCCTGGCGCCGGACGCGCTGCGGCTGCGCGAACTGCTCGACTCCGCCTGCGCGGCCTACGGTTGGTGACCCCGCGGCGGGCGCCGGCCGACGGCCCGCGATCCCGGGAGGAACCGGGCACCGCTCAGCGGTACACCCATTTCCGGATATCGGGTTGGCAAAGAACGGCCCCGCGCTCTGTCGCCCGCTCCTGGTCAGGCGGAAGTATCCCCTGCACATGCCGACGCACATCCGGACCGGCACGAACCTCGCCGCCCACGGCGGCAGATGACGCAGGGGGAACAACCACGTGATACGCAACGCGGCGCTGGGGAGCGCCGCCACTCTGATCACCGGCACGCTGGCGGCGGGCCTGCTGCTCGCCCCGTCCGCGTCGGCCTCGCAGAGCTTCGAGAGCGGGTCCTACGGCCGCGACACCCCGATCGCCGAGGCGATCGGCACCCAGATCGCCGCCTCCCGCGCGGCGCGCGCCGGGATCGACTGGAAGGACTGCCCGCCCGACTGGGGCTTCGCGGCGCCCATCCAGTGCGGCTATGTGAAGGTCCCGCTCGACTACAGCAAGCCCTTCGGCAAGACGATCGACCTCGCGGTCGACCGCGCCGTCAGCACCGGCACCAAGGAGGAGCGCCAGGGCGCGCTCGTCTACAACCCGGGCGGCCCCGGCGGCTCCGGCATGCGCTTCCCGCGCCGCACCACCACCAACAGCCCGCTGTGGGTGAACACCGCCAAGGCGTACGACTTTGTGGGCTTCGACCCGCGCGGCGTCGGCCACTCCGCGCCGATCTCCTGCATCGACCCGCAGGAGTACGTCAAGGCCCCCAAGGCCGACCCGGTGCCGGACAGCAAGGCCGACAAGGCCGCCCAGCGCAAGCTCGCCGAGGAGTACGCGGACGGCTGCAAGGAGCGCAGCGGCGAGATGCTGCCGTTCATGACCACGCCGAACGTCGCGCGTGACCTGGACGTCATCCGCGCCGCCCTCGGCGAGAAGAAGCTGAACTTCCTCGGCGTCTCCTACGGCACCTACATCGGCGGGGTCTACGCGACCCTGTTCCCGACGCACGTGCGCCGCATGATCGTCGACAGCGTCGTGGACCCGTCCCGCGACAACATCTGGTACGAGGCCAACCTCGGCCAGGACATCGCCTTCCAGATGCGCTGGAACGACTGGGAGGACTGGGTCGCCAAGAACGACGCCTCCTTCCACCTGGGCACCACCCGCGCCGCGGTCGAGGCCAAGTGGCTGAAGCTGCGCGCCAAGGCCAAGGCCAACCCGCTCGGCGGGATCGTCGGCCCGGCGGAGCTCATCGGCTTCTTCCAGAGCGCCCCGTACTACGACTCCTCCTGGGTGCCCGTCGCCCAGACCTGGGCGGCGTACGAGGCCGGGGACGAGCAGGCGCTGATCGACGCCATCGCGCCCGACATGAGCGACATCCAGGGCAACGCCGCGGCGGAGAACGGCACCGCGGTCTACACCGCGGTGGAGTGCGCCGACGCCAAGTGGCCCACCAGCTGGTCCAAGTGGGACCGGGACAACTCCAAGCTGCACGCCCAGTACCCCTTCATGACCTGGGCCAACGCGTGGATGAACCTGCCCTGCGCCACCTGGAAGTCCAAGCAGCACAACGCGATCGAGGTCGGGGTCGGCGCCCACCGCGGCCTGCCGCCGGTGCTGATCGTGCAGTCCGAGCGCGACGCCGCCACGCCGTACAAGGGCGGGGTCTCCCTGCACAAGCGGCTCGCGGGCTCGCGTCTGATCACCGAGAAGGACGCCGGTTCGCACGGTGTCACCAACCTGGTGAACCCCTGCATCAACACCCGCGTGGACACCTACCTGCTCACCGGCAAGGTGGACGCCCAGGACGTGACGTGCGCCCCGCACGCCACCCCGGTGGCTCCGGCCCCCGTCGCCGCCAAGCTGATCGCGCCGGCCCCGGCCGCCGACCAGCGGGCGATCGACGAGCTCCCGGCCATCCGCTAGCAGCACCCTCCGCTTCCCGGTCCGGGCACTGACCGGACCGGGCCGCGGGGACCGCCGCGCACCGCACGGGAGAAGGCTCAGCGTGTCCTGCGCCGGGCCTTCTTCCGTGCTTCCTCCTCCTCCGCCTTCACCTCGGCGGCGTACCGGTCCACGTACTCCTGACCGGACAGGGAGAGGACCTCGTACATGATCTCGTCGGTGACGGCCCGCAGCACGGCCCGCTCGCCCTCCATCCCGGCGTACCGGGAGAACTCCAGCGGCCGTCCGAAGCGGATCGTGACCCGGCGGATGCTGGGGATCTTCTGCCCCGGAGGCTGGATCTCGAAGGTCCCGACCATCGCGCACGGGACGACCGGCACCCCGGCGCCCAGGGCCATGGCCGCGACTCCGACCTTGCCCTTGTAGAGCCGCCCGTCGTGCGAGCGGGTGCCCTCCGGGTAGATGCCGAGCAACTCGCCCTTGGACAGCACCCCGAGCCCCTCGCGGAGCGCCGCCTGACCGGCGTCCTTGCCGGAGCGGTCCACCGGGATCTGACCGGCGCTGCGGAAGAAGGCGGCCGTGAGCCGGCCCTTCAGGCCCGGTCCGGTGAAGTACTCGGCCTTCGCGAGGAAGGTGATGCGCCGGTTCAGGATCGCGGGCATCAGGAAGTGGTCGGAGAAGGAGAGGTGGTTGCCCGCGATGATCGCGGCCCCGTCCTCCGGAATGTTCTCCAGTCCTTCGATGCGGGGCCGGAACAGGAGCCGCAGCAGCGGCCCCAGGATCACGTGCTTGAGCAAGTGGTAGAACACCAGGCGGCTCCCGTCGACGTCCCGTGGTCAGGGACATCCTACGGACGGCACGTCAGGGGGAGCAGGGCGCGGCTACTCAGGTAGCTACTCAGGTACCGCCCGAGGCCGCCATGCCCGCGGTGAGCAGCCCCAGCACGACCCAGCCGAACCACAGCCAGCCGTTGCTTCCGAGGGCCACGGAATACGTGGCGATCGCCACCAGAGAGGCGAAGGTCATCACTGCCATCGCCTTCACGGATCCGGTCATGCCCCATGGTGGCGCCTGAAGGTGGTTCCGCGCTACTGGCCACGCGCTTGGAGCGAGGCGAGATACGAGTTGTAGGCCGCCAGCTCCTGGTCGCCGTTGCGCTCCTCGGACCGGTCGGAGCGCTTCGCCGCCCGCTGTTCCGAGTGGTACCACTGGTAGACCAGCGCGATCAGCACCAGTACCGAGGGGATCTCGCTGAAGGCCCAGGCGATGCCGCCGCCCCACTGCTGGTCGAGCAGCGGGTCGATGCCGAGGGAGGCAGGCGGGTTCGCGTACGTCTTGATCATCGGCTCGCTGCCCATCATCAGCGCGATGCCGAAGAAGGCGTGGAAGGGCATTCCGGCGAACAGCTCCAGCATCCGCATCACGTAGCCGGGGCGGTGCGGACCCGGGTCCACTCCCATGATCGGCCAGAAGAAGACGAGGCCGACGGCGAGGAAGTGCACCATCATCGCGATGTGACCGGTCTTCGACCCCATCAGGAAATCGAAGAGCGGGGTGAAGTACAGGCCGTAGAGGCTGGCGATGAACATCGGGATGGTGAACACCGGATGGGTGATCACCTTCATGTACCGGCTGTGCAGGAGCATCAGCAGCAGCTCGCGCGGCCCCTTGTGACCGCGGGCCGCCGGCGGCAGCGCGCGCAGCGCCAGCGTCACGGGCGCGCCCAGCAGCAGCAGGATCGGGCTGAGCATGCTGATCACCATGTGCTGGACCATGTGCACGCTGAACATGACCATGCCGTAGTCGTTCAGCTTGGTGCACATCACCAGGGCCACGCTCAGCACACCGATGACGAAGGCGACCGTCCGGCCGACCGGCCAGGCGTCCCCGCGCCGGCGCAGCCGCACCACGCCCCACCCGTACAGGGCGAGGCCGAGGAGGGAGCCGATCAGGAAGAAGGCGTCGAAGGAGAACTCCAGCCCGCGCCCGAGGGTGAAGGGCGGCAGGTCCATGTCGTGCATGTCCATGCCGTCGTGCGCGAGGTAACTCAATCTCTTCACTCCCTTGACCCGTGGTGCCCCACCACAGTAATGCCGCCCCCGGACGGGAATCGTCCGGGGGCGGCCATTACGGGCGTGACGGTGGGAAAAGGGGAAAGATCACAGAACGTTCTGCGCCTCGTCGTAGCGCTCGGACGGGACCGTCTTCAGGGTCTGCACGGCCTCGTCGAGCGGGACCATGACGATGTCCGTGCCGCGCAGCGCCGTGAGCATCCCGAACTCTCCCCGGTGGGCCGCCTCCACGGCGTGCCAGCCGAAGCGGGTCGCCAGGACGCGGTCGTACGCCGTGGGCGTGCCGCCGCGCTGGACGTGGCCCAGGATGACGGGCCGGGCCTCCTTGCCGAGGCGTTCCTCCAGCTCGACGGCGAGCCGGTTGCCGATGCCGGCGAACCGCTCGTGGCCGTACATGTCGGTGCCGCCCTCCTCCAGCGCCATCGAGCTGCCCTCGGCGGGCTTGGCGCCCTCGGCGACCACGACGATCGCGAAGCGCTTGCCCTGCTCGAAGCGTTCGCCGACGATCGTCGTCAGCTCCTCGATGTCGAAGGGGCGCTCCGGCACGACGATGGCGTGCGCGCCGGCCGCCATGCCCGAGTGCAGGGCGATCCAGCCGGTGTGGCGGCCCATGACCTCCACGACCATCACGCGCTGGTGGGACTCGGCGGTGGTCTTCAGCCGGTCCAGGGCCTCGGTGGCGACGCCGACGGCGGTGTCGAAGCCGAAGGTGACGTCGGTGGAGGCGATGTCGTTGTCGATGGTCTTGGGGACGCCGACGATCGGCAGGCCGCCCTGCGCGAGCAGGTTCGCGGCCTTCAGGGTGCCCTCGCCGCCGATCGGGATGATGGCGTCCAGGCCGAGATCGGCGACGTGGCCGCGGGCCCGCTCCACGCCGTCGCGCAGATGGGCGGGCTGGACCCGGGAGGAGCCCAGAATCGTTCCGCCACGGGCCAGGATGCCGCTCACGGCGTCCAGGTCGAGCTTGCGGTAGTCGCACTCCAGCAGGCCGCGCCAGCCGTCGTGGAAACCGATGACCTCGTCCCCGTGGTCGACGACGGCGCGGTGCACGACGGAGCGGATGACGGCATTGAGCCCGGGGCAGTCGCCTCCGGAAGTGAGCACACCTATGCGCATGGCAGGAGGACCTTTGCAACGTGGGCCGACGACCGGACCACGTCGTCCGGTTGGAACTACCCAGCACCCTACAAGCGGATCGAGGGTGGACTGAACCATCCTCCACATGCTGGTCAGATCAGTCGTACGAAAACACGTCGGCCCGGACCCCACCAGGGGAATCCGGGCCGAACAACGGGTGCCGCGAGCGCTACGCGGGCTGCGTGGCCGCCGCGATCCGCTCGGCGCGCAGGGCGTCGTACCAGCGGTCGTCGATGGGCGGCAGCGCGTTCACGTCGAGGGCCAGCTTCAGCAGCAGGTCCGCGATCTGCGGGTTGCGCGCCAGCACGGGACCGTGCATGTACGTGCCGAACACGGTGTCGTTGTACGCGCCTTCGGTGCCGTCGCCGGTGCCGTTGCCCCGGCCCATCGAGACCCGGGCGAAGGGCTTGGCCGTCGGGCCGAGGTGCGTGACGCCCTGGTGGTTCTCGAAGCCCGTCAGCTGCGGCAGCCCGAGCCGCGGGTCGATGTCGCCCAGCACGTCGCCGACGCACCGCTCGCCCTCGCCGCGCACGGTCACCACGTCCAGCAGGCCGAGGCCCTGCTGGCGCTCGCCGACGTCGTTGACGAACTCCTGCCCCAGGATCTGGTACCCGGCGCAGACGGAGAAGACGATCGCCCCGTTCGAGACGGCGCGCTCCAGACCGCCGTCGCGCACCAGCCGCTCGGCGGCCAGCCGCTGCGGCCGGTCCTCACCGCCGCCGATCAGGTAGATGTCGCCCGAGGTCGGGATGGGCTGGTCGCTGCGTACGTCCACGCGCTGCACGTCCAGGCCGCGGCGGCGGGCCCGGCGCTCGACGACCAGGGCGTTGCCCTGGTCTCCGTACGTGCTGAGCAGGTCGGGGTAGACCCACACCAGACGCAGGCTGTTGTCGCTCATGCTCTTGTCCTTATGGGTACTAGTTGCCGACGCGGCGGCGCACGTCCTGGAAGGCGGTGTAGTTGGCGATCAGCTCGATCTGTCCGGGCGGCGCCAGCTGCACGGCCTCGTCGAGGGTCTCGCACACCCGGAAGTCCAGGCCCGCGACCTCGAGTCGGACCGCGAGGTCCAGCTTGCGGTCGCCGATCACGAAGATCGGGTGGCCGGCCAGGCGCGGGTAGTCCACGTCCCACAGCCAGGAGGTGTCGGTACCGTCCGCGCCGCGGGCGTTGACCGACAGGATCACCGGGGTCGGCGGCGGGTCGATCAGGGAGAAGGTCTCCAGCCAGCCGGCCGGGTTCTTCGCGAGCAGCAGCCGCAGTTCGCGGCCCTGGAAGCTCACCACGTCGTAGCGTCCGGCGACGGCCTGCACCTGGTACATCCGCTCCAGCGCCACCTGCGGCGGGACGCCGAAGACGGCTGCCACGGCGGCCGAGGTGGCCGCGTTCGCCTTGTTGGCGCGGCCCGGGAGCTGGAGGCTGATCGGCCAGGCGCTGCCGTGCGGGTCGAGCACGTGGTCACCGGAGAGCACCCAGCTCGGGGTGGGACGCCGGAAGCCGCACTCGCCGCAGAACCAGTCGTCGCCCGGACGCTGCATGACGCCACCGCAGGAGGGGCACGACCAGGCGTCGTCCTTCCACTCCTGGCCGGCCGCGACCCACACCACGTTCTGCGAGGAGGAGGCGGCCCACACGATGAGCGGGTCGTCCGCGTTCGCGACGACGACCGCCTTGGAGCCCGAGAGGCCCTCGCGCCACTTCTCCGCGAGCATGCGGGTCTCGGCGGCGCGGTCCAGCTGGTCGCGGGAGAGGTTCAGCAGGGCGATCACCTTGGGGGTGACGTCCCGGGCCACTCCGGCCAGGTACTTCTCGTCCACTTCGATGACGCCGTAACGGGCGTCCGAGCCGCCCGCCAGGGCGGAGGTGATGCCCGCGGGCATGTTCGCGCCCAGGGCGTTCGAGACGACCGGGCCGCTGGCCCGCAGGGCCTCCGCGATGAGCCGGGTCGTCGTGGTCTTGCCGTTCGTCGCCGAGACGAGGACGACGTCGAGATGCTGCGCCAGTGCGCCGAGGAGATCGGGGTCGAGTTTGAGCGCGACCTTGCCTCCGATCACCGATCCGCTTCCGCGTCCCGCGGCCCGCGACACCGCCGCCGCGGCCTTGCCCGCCGTCACGGCCAGCTTGGCCCGCGGCGAAAGCGGCTCTGTGTTGCCTGCCATCGTCCCTTGTCCTCCTTGCGTCGGTCGCCCCCAGCCTATCCATGACCTGCCCGCGCCCCGACCGCGGCGCCCCCGGTCCGCCGAAGATCTCCTCATATAGTCGCCCGTCGTACCCTTACGGCCATGCGACAGCGCCCCCTCCCCGGTACCTCCGGCATCGTCCGCACCATGAGCCTGCTGGGCGACCCGGTGCTCCATTCCGCTTGCGCGGAGGTCACCGAGTTCGGTCCGGCCCTCGACCGGCTCATCGAGGACATGTTCGCCACGATGTACGCCGCGCAGGGCGTCGGCCTCGCCGCGAACCAGATCGGCGTCGGGCAGCGGGTGTTCGTGTACGACTGCCCCGACGACGAGGACGTCCGCCACGTCGGGCACATCGTCAACCCGCGGCTGGTGTCCACGGGCGGCGAGGAGTTCGCGGGCCCCGAGGGGTGCCTGTCCCTGCCGGGATTGGAGGCGTCCACGGTTCGCTTCGACGAGGCCGTCGTGGAAGGGGTCACCTCGGACGGGGCGGCGGTACGGGTGTCCGGGACCGGGTTCTTCGCGCGGTGCCTGCAGCACGAGTGCGATCATCTGGCCGGTGCGGTGTACGCGGAGCGGGTGACGGGGCTGCGGGCGCGCAAGCTGCGCCGGCAGATCCGGAAGACCGACTGGGGCGCCGCCGGGATCCACGTACTGGGGGAGTGAGGGCCCGGTGGGGCCGGGGTTCCCGGGGCTCCGCCCCGGACCCCGCGCCTCAAACGCCGGCGGGGCTGGATTTGCCCCCGGCGGTGCCCGGGCGGCCGAGGGTCCGCAGGGCTGGATGTGCCCCGGTGGCGCCGGATGTGCCCGGCGGCACGGGAGTACGGGATGTGCCCGGCGGTGTCTAGAAGCCCGGGCCGTCCGCGCGGTTGCCTGCTGTGGCGAGGCGGCCCCACAAGAGGTCGGTGAGGGCGCTGACGAGTTCCTTGCGCTCGCAGGGGCGTTCGCCGAGCCACCAGTCGCCCGCCGCGTGCATCATGCCGACGATGCCGTGCCCCCAGACCCGGGCCAGGCGTTCGCCGCCGGGGCCGAGGTCCACGCGTTCGCCGATCACCTGGGCCAGTTCCTCGCCGAGGCGGCGCAGCAGCGGGGCCGAGTGCAGGCCGACGTCGAAGCCGCGTTCCGGGGCCTGGGAGTCCTCGGCCGGGTGCATGAGGAAGCGGTAGACCTGGGGGCGGGCCTCGATCGCGGCGAGATAGGTGTCGAGGGTGGCCTCCACCCGTCTGCGCCGTTCGGCGGGGGCGTCGAGGGCCGCGCGCAGCGAGTCGAGCAGGGCGTCCGTGTGCCGGACGGCCAGGGCCTGGTAGAGGCCCGCCTTGTCGCCGAAGTGGCGGTAGAGGATGGGCTTGGTGATCCCGGCCTCCGCCGCGATGGCGTTCATGGACGCCTTGGGGCCGTCCCGGAGGACGACCCGGTCGGCGGCCTCCAGCAGCTCCCGCCGCCGGCGCTCACCCGCTCCCGGTTCGCCGGACTGCCGTGTGGTCTCCATGCCGTGTCACTCCCCGCCCTTGCGATGTCCTTCAGGCCCACGCAACGTAACACCCCGCACACCCCGGTGATCTCATCGGTGGTCCTCGGTCGCTGCTGCTTGACAGTGCTTACTAGCCGGTAACAGACTGGAGTCGGAGTGGGGGTTACCGTTGGTAACATGCTTGATGGGCACTGCTGGAACGACCACCCGTACGGCAGGCGAGACGAAAGATGGAGGGGACATGGCGGAGTTCACCATGGATCTGAACGACGACCAGAAGCAGGTACGTGACTGGATCCACGGTTTCGCCGCCGACGTGATCCGTCCCGCCGCCGCGGAATGGGACGAGCGCGAAGAGACTCCGTGGCCCGTCATCCAGGAGGCCGCCAAGGTCGGCATCTACTCCCTCGACTTCTACGCCCAGCAGTTCTTCGACCCCACCGGCCTCGGCATCCCGATGGCCATGGAGGAGCTGTTCTGGGGTGACGCGGGCATCGCGCTGTCGATCGTCGGCACCGGGCTCGCCGCCATCGGCGTCGTCGCCAACGGCACCGAGGAGCAGATCGGCACCTGGATCCCGCAGATGTACGGGACCCCCGACGACGTGAAGGTCGCCGCCTTCTGCTCCTCCGAGCCCGACGCCGGCTCCGACGTCGGCGCGATGCGCACCCGCGCCGTCTACGACCGGGCCACCGACGAATGGGTGCTCAACGGCACCAAGACCTGGGCGACCAACGGCGGCATCGCCAACGTCCACATCGTGGTGGCGGTCGTCGACCCGGAGCTGGGGACGAAGGGGCACGCCTCCTTCATCGTGCCGCCGAACACCAAGGGCCTCTCCCAGGGACAGAAGTTCAAGAAGCACGGCATCCGCGCCTCGCACACCGCCGAGGTGGTGCTGGAGGACGTGCGGATCCCCGGTTCCTGCCTGCTCGGCGGCAAGGAGAAGCTGGACGAGCGGCTCGCGCGGGCCCACGAGCGGGCCAAGGCGGGCGGCGGGGAGCGGGTGAAGAACGCGGCGATGGCCACCTTCGAGGCCTCGCGACCCGCCGTCGGTGCCATGGCGGTCGGCACGGCGCGCGCCGCGTACGAGGTGGCGCTGGACTACGCGAAGACCCGTACGCAGTTCGGTCGGCCGATCATCGACAACCAGGGCGTCGCCTTCCAGCTCGCGGACATGCGGACCTCCATCGACGCGGCCCGCCTGCTGGTGTGGCGGGCCTCCTGGATGGCGGTCGCGGGCAAGCCCTTCACCTCGGCCGAGGGCTCCATGTCCAAGCTGTTCGCGAGCGAGACGGCCAAGAAGGTCACCGCCCAGGCGGTCCAGATCCTCGGCGGCAACGGCTTCACCCGCGAGTACCCGGTGGAGCGCATGCACCGCGACAGCGCGATCTACACGATCTTCGAGGGGACGAGCGAGATCCAGCGGCTGGTGATCGCCCGCACCCTCTCGGGCATGCCGATCCGCTAACGCGGGGCACGAACGGGAAGGGCCCCCGGCGCCATGAGGCGCCGGGGGCCCTTCCGCTGCCGGTCGCCCGGTCAGTGCAGCGGGGTCAGGCAGTAGAGGACGGTGCCTTCGGGGCTGTAGGCGGGCAGGGCCAGGAAGTCGCCGGGGGCGCAGGTCCCGCCCGGGGCCGACGAGGGCCGGGTGGCGCGGTACTGGGCCTCCGGAGCGGCGCAGTCGGTGACGAGGAGCTTCTGGTCGCTCCAGTCGCCCACGTTGCGGACGCACTGCCCCGACACCAGCGGGCGCGGGGCGTCGTCCCCGGCCAGCACGCCGATCAGGATCAGGGTGGGGATCGCCAGGAGGAGGAGCAGGGCCGGTACGAGGAAGAACAGTGCGGCCGGCCGGCGGCGCAGCGGCCTGCCCGGGTCGAGCGGGGGCCGGTGGCCGCCCGTCGGGGGAGCGAGCCGGCGGAAGGCCGCGCGCGGGCCGAGGTTCAGCAGCAGGGTGACCGGCGTGATGAACGCCGACAGGGGACCCCACCAGCCCTGCCACAGGGTGTCCGAGGACATGCGGCGGTAGGTGGCGAGCCCGCAGTCCCGGCAGAACGGCCCCCGCAGGCTCAGGAACCGCATCAGCACGATCATCCCCTGATGGCCGCGCACGGTCGCCTCGGCGGCCGGACCGGCCCCGCAGAGCCGGCAGCCGTACGAGGGCTGCGGCGCGGACCAGGAGCCGTACGGGCCCGGCTGCGGCGGCACGTGCGGCGCGTGGCCCGCGTGCGGACCGTAGGGGCCCGCGGACTGCGGCGGGGCGTACGGGCCCGCCGGCCCGGGCTGCTGCGGCTGCCGGGCCGCGTACGGACCGTACGGGCCTGCCTGCGGAGGTGGCGGGGTGGCCACGGAGATCCCCTTCGGTCGCGCGGTGATCACCGGGTGCGGTGACGGGGGAACCTTAACCGCGGGGCTCAGGGCCGCAGCAGGCGGTCCAGGGCGCGGGTGAAGAAGAGCCGGGCAGCCGCCGCGACCAGGGGGTCGAAGGGGCGGCCCAGGCCGCGTACGCGCAGTTCCTCGCGCCATTCGGCCTCGCCGCCGCCCCCGGGCGAGGGACGGAGCTCGATCTCCGCCCGGCCGCGCACCACGCGGCCGTGTTTGACGAGCCGGACCAGTCCCGCCGAGCCGCCCTGCGGGGGCCGCCAGAAGGTCACTTCCATGGGGTCGTCGAACGTGATCCTCCCCACGCCCGTACGCATGGTGAAACGGGTCCCGGTGTGCGTCGGAGGCGGCGTTTCGATGATCGCCCGGGTGAGCGGGACGGCGGCGCCGTGGCGTTCCCAGTCCGTCAGCCTCCTCCACGCCTCCGCGGGGTCGAGAAGTGTGTGGCGAATGATCCGGATAGCGGGCATGAGCGCATCGTAAGCGGGCATACACACCCTGAACTGGGCGGCGAATATGGGTTCCGTCCGGGGGTGGCGATCAGCAATACTCACCGCCACCGTGGATCGCGGATTCGACCGGGTGACCACCGGCCCTCCCGCCCCACACTGCGAGGAGGTGCGCCATGTGCTCCCACCAGCCCCCCTGCCCGTCCGCCGACAGCGTCGATCACGACGCCGCACGCACCGTGGCCTTCCACCCCGAACAGGGCTGGAATCTGCTGTGCAACGGCGCCGTGGTGTTCGACGACACAGGTGAACTGCTCCCCGACGGCCGCACGGTGGAACCCCGCCGCCCGGCCCTTGTCTGAGCGAGGAGGTAGCATGCGCCAGCAGCTGATCCGAAAGCCCGTCCCGAAGCCCGCACCCCGAGACCTGGATCTGCGTACCCCGTCGGGCAGACCCCTCCCGTACTGACGGGAGCCCCGGAGTTACGCCACGGCGCCACCGGCTGGGCCCACGACACGGGTCGCCGTCAGCCGGTGGACGCCGCCGCACCGCCCGAGAAGGCGCTTTCGTACGCCTCGTCGCCGATCGCCGCCCGGGCCTGCCGTTCGCCCTGGTCGCGCACGGCCGTGAGCGAGGGGGAGCCCATCTGCGGCCGGCCCACCGTGCGCCACCAGGCGTGCCCCGTGCCCAGCAGCCGGGCCGCCAGCTCGCCGTCGCCCAGGCCCGCCACGGCCGCCGCCAGCAGGTCGAGGCCGAGCGCGATCCCGAAGCGGTCGCCCAGCAGCCGTTTGCCCGACAGCATCGCCCGCGCGTGCCGGGCCGCCTCCCCGTGGTGGCCGAGCCCCAGCGCCGCCATGGCCAGGATGTAGTCCGCGTACGCCCGCAGCCAGCGCTCGCCCAGCTCCGCGCAGGCCTCGCGCAGGCCCTGGGCCTCCCGCTCGGCCTCCTCGAAGCGCCCGAGGTCGCACAGGGCGTAGCCGGTGGCCAGCCGGCACAGCAGCCAGCCCACGCCGCTGGGTCTGCCGCCGTGCCCCCCGCGCGCCCGGGGTCCGGCGAGCGCGAGGGCCCGTACGGGATCACCCGGCATCAGCACCGACACCGCGTGCAGGTACGCGGCGCGCAGCTCCGGCTCGGGGTCCGCCAGCGTGGCCGCGGCGCCCGTGCACTCCTTGCCGAGCTCCTCGGCGGTGGCCAGGTCGCCCTGGAGCATGGTGGTGAGCCCCAGGGCCCACAGGGCCTGGACGTACGCGGCGCCCGAGCGCGGGCCCCTGCTCAGGGCCCGTTCGAGGAAGGACCGGCCCTCGTCGACGTGGCCGCAGGAGAACCAGAAGAACCAGAGCGCGCCGGCCGCCTCCAGGGCCGCCGTCGGGTCCGAGCGGAGCAGGTGCTCCAGGGCCGTACGCAGCTGCGCGTGCTCGGCGGTCATCCTGCGGTACCAGTCCACCTGGCCGGGCCCCATCCAGCCCGGTTCGGCGGCCTTGGAGAGCGCCGCGTACCAATGGGCGTGCCGGTCGGCGACGACCCGTTCCTCGCCGAGTTCCGCCAGCCAGTCCTGCCCGTATTCGCGGATCGTGTCCAGCAGCCGGTAGCGGGCGCCCGCGCCCCGCTCACGGCTGCACCGGACCACCGACTTGGCCACCAGGCCCGCCAGCACCCGCTCCACCCGCGCGGCGGGCAGCGGGCCGCCCGAGCACACCGCGCGCGCCGCGGCGATGTCGAAGTCCCCGGTGAACACCGAGAGACGGGCCCACAGCAGCCGCTCGACCGGTTCGCACAGCTCGTGGCTCCAGCCGATCGCGGTGCGCATCGTCTGGTGCCGGGGGAGGCGGGCGGTGGTGGTGCCGGAGAGCAGGTCGAAGCGGCCTTCGAGGCGCTGGGCCATCTGCTCCAGGGTCCACAGCCGCATCCGGGCCCCGGCCAGTTCGAGGGCGAGGGGGATCCCGTCCAGGCGGCGGCAGATGTCCGCGGCGAGGGCCGCCCGCTCCGGGTCGGCGAAGGCGGCCGCGGCCTGCGGGGTGGCGGCGAGCGCGCAGGCCCGGAAGAGGGCGAGGGCGTCGCTCTCGGGTCCGTCACTGGGCAGCGGGCTGACCTCGACGAGGTGTTCCCCGGGGCTGCGGAGCGGCTCGCGCGTGGTGATCAGGACCGTCAGGCCCGGTGCGGACTGCAGGAGTTCGCCCACCAGGTGCCGGCAGGCGGCCACCAGGTGCTCGCAGGTGTCGAGGACGATCAGCAGCTCCTTGTCGGCCATCCACGCGCACAGTTCCTCGTCGAGGGGGCGCGGGGACTGGTGGGCCAGGCCGAGGGTGTGCGCGACCGTGGCGGTGAGCAGCTCGGCGTCGCGCAGGGGCGAGAGCTCCACCCACCACACCCCGTCGTGCCTGCGCTGGCGGGGGTCGGCGGCGGCCCGCAGGGCCAGCCTGGACTTGCCGACGCCGCCGACGCCCGTGAGCGTCACGAGCCGCCGCTCGCGCAGCAGGTCGGACAGGAGGCCGAGTTCACGCTCGCGGCCCACGAAGCTCGCCGTTTCCGGCGGCAGGTTTCCCGACACGGCGCCAGAGTCTGCTCCAGGAATGCCGTCCATGGAATCTGCCTGATTGTTGTTGACCGAGTACTCACCGAACACGGGAGTATTCTGCGCGATCTTCTTTCTCCGTAGTGCCGTTCGGGCCAGATCGGACGAACAGGTTGTCGCGAACCGCTCCGCGGCGCGGGGGTTCAGGCGGCCAGTACGATCCGCCGCTCGGCTGAGAAGGCCCCCCAGGTGCCGTCGGGCAGCCGCGCCCGGAGCTTCAACGTCCATACGGTACCGGGCGGTTCGGCGACCGTGAGGCGGTGCTCCGCCCGGCCCGCCGGGACGGCGCCCGCGCCGAACTGGATGACGGTGGTGGGGCGGCCGTTGACGTAGAGCTCGTACTCGCTGGTCTCCCGGCCGGTCGCCGGCGCGGTCCAGGTGAGGGTGACCGTGCCCGGCGAGGCGGCCGCGGTGAACTCGCCCGGGGCGGTGCCGTTCCGCTGTCCGGGACCGGGCGGGGTCCTCACGTCGACGGCCGGGCCGTCGGGGGAGGAGTTGTCGGCGCCGTCGCGGGCCCGGACGGTGAAGGTGTACACGCTGTCGGGCTGGAGGTCCTCCAGGACCGTCGTGGTGACGCCGGGGCCGACCGTGTGGATCCGGGCGTCGCCCTGGTAGACGTCGTAGGCGGTGACGCCCGTGTCGTCGGTGGCCGCGGCCCAGGTCAGCCGGGCGGAAGTGGGCCCGAGCTGCTGGCCGTTCGTACGGGGCGGCGCGGTCGGGGCCCGCCGGTCCTCGGCCGTGGCGGCGGGGGTGGTGGCGGAGGCGGCCGGGCCGGCCGGGGAGGTGTTCCCGGCGGCGTCCCGGGCGCGGACGGTGAACGCGTAGGCCGTCCGCGGGGTGAGGCCGGTGATGTCCGTCATCGTCTTGTCGGCGGGCAGTTCGCGGACCAGCCGGTCCGCCTGGTAGACGAGGAAGGAGGTCACCCCGTCGGAGGGTGCGGGTGACAGCCACATGACGTGCACGGTCGTGGCGCTGCCGGCCTGGGCCGTGAGCCCGGCCGGAGCCGCCGGGGGCTCGGTGTCGGAGCCGCCGCACGCCGTCAGCGCGGCGGCCGCGAGGAGCAGGGCGAGGGCGGGCGCCGCTCCTGCCCGTACGGACGGCCGCCGGGTGCGGTGCGGGGGGTGCGGCGCGGTGCTGGGTGCGGGGTCGTGCACGGCGGGCGCCCTCTTCTTCCGGTGCTTCGGGTCTTCCGGTGCTTCGGGTCTTCCGGTGCTCCGGGTCTTCCGGTTCCTGCTCCTCGGAAAGGTCTAGACATTTATGGCACGCCCCGCGGCGGCCGGGCAAGACCTCTGCGGACCCCTTCCCGCCCGGGTGCCCGGTTCGTGTCCTTCCGTTCCCGTCTGGCATTATTGCGAGCTCTTTGCAATAACGAAGGAAGTGCACCAGGTGAAGGCCCGGACCGTACGGGGAATGGCCGGGGCGACCGCGGCCGCGGTGATCGTCACGGGCGCGGCAGCCTGTTCGAACCCCGGGGGAGGTGCCGCGGCGGGCGCCGGGGCCGCAGACTCCGCCGTCGTCGGCATAGCCACCGAGCCGGAGAGCCTCAGCCCGCTGCTGGGCTACGGCAAGGACGGCAACTCGAAGATCTTCGACGGACTGCTCGCGCACGACGCCGACATGAAGCTGAAGCCCGCGCTGGCCGAGGCCCTGCCGACGGTCTCCGCGGACGGGCTCACCTACACCTACGCGCTCCGCCGGGGCGTGCGGTTCAGCGACGGGCGGCCCTTCGGCGCCAAGGACGTCGTCTTCACCTACCGGACGATCCTCGACGCGAAGACGAACAACGCGTCCAAGTCCGAGCTCGACGCGATCGCGGACGTCACCGCACGGGGCGACGAGGCCGTCGTCTTCACCCTGAAGTACCCCTACGCCCCCTTCGCCGAACGGACCGTCCTACCCATCGCCCCCGAGCACCTCGCGGGCGGACAGGACGTCAACAGCGGGGAGTTCACCACCAAGCCCGTCGGCACCGGACCGTACGTGCTCACCGCCTGGTCCAAGGGCGAGAAGCTGAGCTTCAAGGCCAACCCCACCTACTGGGGCGGCGAGCCCGCGGTGAAGAAGTTCACCATGGCGGTCATCAAGGACGACGACGTGCGCGCCACCCGGCTGCGCTCCGGCGAACTGGACGGGGCCGTCCTGCCGCCGAACCTGGCCAAGGGATTCAAGGGCGACAAGGCGCTCAGGACCTACGCCGCGAAGTCCTTCGACTACCGCAACGTCACCCTGCCGACCGAGCACCCCGTCACCGGTGACACGGCCGTCCGCCAGGCCCTGGACATCGCCGTGGACCGCGCCACCATGGTCGACAAGCTCCTGGAGGGCGCGGGCAAGGCCGCCTACGGCCCCGTCCCGACCGGCAGTCCCTGGTTCACCGCCGGCACGGAGCGTGCGTACGACCTCGCCAGGGCCAAGCAGATCCTCGACGAAGCCGGCTGGATCCCCGGCGCCGACGGCATCCGCGTCAAGAACGGGGTCCGCGCCGCCTTCCTGCTCTGGTACACCACCGGCGACAAGCTCCGCCAGGACCACGCGCTCGCCTTCGCCTCCGACGCGAAGAAGGCCGGCATCCAGGTCACCACCGAGTCCGGCAGCTGGGAGGTCATCGAGCCCCGGATGCGGACCGACGCCGTCCTCGCGGGCGGCGGCTCCCCGGCCGACCCGGACTTCGACCAGTACCTGACGCTGAACTCCGCGCTCGCCGGCGACGGCTTCAACAACATGGCCCGGTACGCCAACCCGGTCGTCGACAAGGCCCTGCTGGAGGGCCGCCGGAGCGCGGACCCGGCCGTGCGCAAGGCGGCGTACGACACGGTCCAGCGCGAGCTGGTCAAGAACCCGGGCTACGTCTACCTCACCCACATCGACCACCTCTACGTCGTGGCCGACCGGTGGGACGGACCCTCCACCCAGACCGAGCCGCACGACCACGGCCTCGGAACCGGCCCCTGGTGGAACATCGAGAGCTGGAAGCCGAAGCAGAAGTGAGCCGTCCCCTCTCGCTCCACCGGCTCCACCGGCTCCCCTGGGGGCCGATGGCGCGCATGGCGGGCCGGCGGACGCTGTTCGCCGGGCCGGTGCTGGTCGTCGTCACCTTCGGGGTCTTCGCGGTCGCCGCGCTGTCCCCCTTCGACCCCGTCAAGGCCTACGCCGGCACCGCCGGGCTCACCGCCTCGCAGGCCGGACTCGACCAGCTGCGGGCCAACCTCGGCGCCGATCAGCCGCTGCTCGCGCGCTGGTGGGAGTGGCTGACCTCGGCCCTGACCGGTGATCTCGGCACCTCCGCCGTCATGCGCCAGCCCGTCTCCGACGTCATCGCCGAGCGGCTCGGCTGGTCGGCCCTGCTCACGCTGTGCGCCTTCGCCGTCGCCGTGCTGCTCGGCACCGGGCTCGGCGTCCTGGCCGCGCGCCGCCAGGGCGGGCGCCTGGACCGGGCCGTCTCCGGGCTCGCGTACACCCTCGAAGCGGCCCCGGCCTTCTGGCTGGGCCTGCTCGCCATCTGGTTCTTCTCGGTGCGCCTGGGCGTGCTGCCGTCCGGAGGCCTCACCGACGCGGGCAGCGACGTGGTCACCGCCGGGCAGGTGGCCCGCCACCTGGTGCTGCCCGCGCTCGTCCTCGGCATCTCCCAACTGCCCTGGTTCTTCCTGTACGTCAGACAGGGCGTGGCCGACGCGCTGGAGGAGGATCCCGTACGGGGCGCCCGCGCGCGGGGCCTGGCGGAGCGGCGGGTGCTGCTCGGCCACGGGCTGCGCTCCGGCATGCTCCCGATGCTGACCCTGATCGGGTCGCGGGTGCCGGAGCTGATCACCGGTGCGCTGCTGGTGGAGACCGTCTTCAGCTGGCCCGGCATCGCCGCGGCCACCGTGCAGGCCGCGACCGCGGTGGACTTCCCGCTGCTGGCCGCGCTGACCGTCCTGGCCACGGCGGCCGTGCTGGCCGGGAACCTGCTGTCCGACCTGCTCTACGGGCTGGCGGACCCGAGGGTGGGCTTCGATGGCTGACACGACCCCGGCGCCGCTGCTCTGGCGCTCCCACGGCCGCGACCGCGGCTCCACCCGGAACCTGCGGGTGCGGACCTCGGCGGTGATCGTCGTACTGATCGCGCTGGCAGTGCTGCTCGTGCCGCCGCTGGTCCGGCTCGACCAGCAGGCGGTCGACTTGTCGGCAAAGCTCCTGCCGCCCTCCTGGGCCCATCCCTTCGGCACCGACGACGTGGGCCGCGACCTGCTGCTGCGCTGCGTGTACGGGCTGCGCGTCTCGCTGCTGGTCGGGCTGGTGGCGGCGCTGGTCGCCAGCGTCCTCGGCACGGCGGTCGGCGCGCTCGCCGGGGCGCTCGGCGGGTGGCCGGACCGGTGCGTCATGCGCGTGGTGGACGCGCTGTCCTCGATCCCGCACCTGCTGCTCGGCATCTTCATCGTCGCGATGTTCCGGCCGGGGGTGTGGCCTGTGGTCGTCTCCGTGGCCCTGACCCACTGGCTGTCCACGGCCCGCATCGTCCGCGCGGAAGTCCTCTCGCTGCGCTCGCGGCCCTATCTGGACGCGGCCGTCTCGGGCGGCGCCTCGCGGTGGCGGGTGACCGTACGCCACCTCGTGCCCGGAGTCCTGCCGCAGGCGGGCCTCGCGGCCGTCCTGATGGTCCCGCACGCCATGTGGCACGAGTCGGCCCTGTCCTTCCTCGGCCTCGGCCTGCCGGCGCACCAGGCGAGCCTGGGCAACCTGGTCCAGACGGCCCGCGGTTCGCTGCTCGCCGGCGACTGGTGGCCCACGCTCTTCCCCGGGCTCCTCCTGATCGTCCCGACCCTGGCCATCGCCGGCCTCGCGGGCGCCTGGCGCGAGCGCCTCAACCCCCGCCGCCGCTCGGAGCTCAGCCTGTGAAGACCCCCGTCCCCGCGGAGCCGGCTCCGGAACCCGGCCCCGCGTCCGCCCCGCCCGTGCTAGCACTGGACCGCCTCTCCGTCCGCTTCCGCATGCGCGGCGGCCGGTACGTCGAGGCCGTCACCGGAGCCACCCTCGCCCTGGCCCCCGGCGAATGCCTCGCCCTCGTCGGCGAGAGCGGCTGCGGCAAGTCCGTGCTCGCCTCAGCCCTCCTCGGCCTGCTCCCCGGCAACGCCGAGACCGCCGGCGCCGCCCGGCTCGCCGACGGGACCGACCTGCTCGCCCTCGACGAGCGCACCCTCGCTCGCAGCATCCGGGGCCGCCGCGTCGCGCTGGTCCCGCAGAGCCCCGCCGCGCACCTCACCCCGGTCCGCACCATCCGCTCCCACCTCGAGGAGACCGTCCGCGAGCTGAAGGGGACGGCCGGGGCGGCGCTGCGCGAGGCCGCCGAAGCGGCGGCCGAGCGGGTGTCCTTCCCCGCCACCCACCTCGACCGCCATCCCCACGAGCTCTCCGGCGGGCTCGCCCAACGGGCCGCCACCGCGCTCGCGCTGATCGGCGACGCGCCCCTGCTGCTCGCCGACGAGCCGACCACCGGCCTCGACCGGGACCTGGTCCACCTCACGGTCGACGAGCTGCGCGCCCACACCCGGGACGCCGGGCGCGCGCTGCTGATGATCACGCACGACCTCGCGGCGGCCCACCGCATCGCCGACACCGTGGCCGTCATGTACGCGGGCCGCATCGTGGAAACCGCCCCCGCCGGAGCCTTCTTCGGCGTTCCGGGCCCCCGTCACCCCTACGCGCGCGGACTCCTCGACGCCCTCCCCGAGCGGGCCTTCACCCCGGTTCCGGGCGCCCCGCCCGAGCTCGGCGCGCTCCCGGCCGGCTGCGCCTTCGCCGCGCGCTGTCCGCGCGCCGACTCCCGCTGCCGGGCCGAGCGGCCCGCGCTCACCGAAGGGGTGGCCTGCCACCATGCTTGAGCTGACCGGCATCACCGCCGGCTACGACCGCCGGGCCCCCGTCGTACGGGACGCCCACCTGAGCCTCGCCCCCGGGGAATCCCTCGGACTGCTGGGCCCCAGCGGCTGCGGGAAGTCCACGCTGGCCAGGGTCGCCGCCCTGCTGCACCGGCCCGAGCGGGGGACCGTGGCCTTCGACGGCCGCGCCGTGCCCGGCTTCCGGCACCGGGCGCCGCGCGCCCTGCGCACCTCGGTCGGCATGGTCTTCCAGCAGCCCCGGCTGGCGGCGGATCCCCGGCTCACACTGCGCGAGCTCGTCGCCGAACCGCTCCGCGCGACCGGTCGGCGTAGCGAAATCGAGGCCGTCGTACCCGAGTTGGCGGGCCGGGTCGGCCTCGGCGCGGACCTGCTCGGCCGGCGGCCCCACGAGGTCAGCGACGGGCAGCTGCAACGGGCCTGTGTGGCCAGGGCGTTGGTTCTGCGGCCGCGCTGGCTGGTGTGCGACGAGATGACCGCCATGCTCGACGCGTCCACCACGGCCGCGCTGGTCGGCGTGGTGGAGGAGTACCGCGCGGAGTCCGGCGCGGGCCTGCTGGCGGTGGGGCACGATCCCGTCCTGCTCGGACGCTGGTGCGCGCGAACGGCTCACTGGGAGGAGATCGTCAAGGACTGATCGCCGGTCACGGACGGTCAACACCCGTTTGGCGGACACGGGTTTCGCCCGAAGGGCCCTCCCGCTGCGCCACCATGGCGGCGCGTAAGGAGGTGTTCCGATGGTGATCTCCCTCTCCGTCCTCGTCCTGCTCCTCGTCCTCGCGTGGATCTTCCTGCGTGGTGGCGGCCTCAAGTTCTCGCACGCGCTCGTCTGCGTCCTGCTCGGCTTCTACCTCGCGAGCAGCAGCCTCGCGCAGACCATCCACAACGGGGTCTCGGCCACGGCCGGGGTGGTCAGCGGCTTCAAACCCTGACGCCCCGTCAATTGATCAACTGTTGCGCCTTCGTGAATCATCCGGCTCTTCCATGGACTCCTCAGGCAGTGCGATCTAGCGTCTGGCCCCGGCGCGATGTCAGACGCAATGTCAATAGAACCCTTCGGCAGTCGAGGACAGTCGAGGATGAGGAGGAAGTCCGGATGTTCCGAAGAGCGCTGAACTGCGCCGTGGCACCCGCTCTCGCCGCATGTGCGGTGTTGTACGGGGTCTCGCCGGCCGCCGCCGAGGAGATACCCCTGGCCCCGGGCCGCCGCTTGATCAGCCACTACCAGGGCGGCCCCGCCACCGCCGCCCCGCTCCCCGGCGAGGCCCCGCCGCAGCACCCCTTCCTCGCGCCCAACGGCCGCAGCGGCATGCACTCCGACGCGGCGGGCAGCGCCACCTCGCCCTGGTCGGGACCGCTCGGCAAGGACCCGGAGGTGACCAGCGAGAAGATCGCCGCCCTCGGCGGGGAATGCGCCACCGCCACCTTCGACTCGGGCGGCCGGCTGGTCACGGTCTGCGGCACCTTCGGCGGCTTCAAGGTCAAACTGCTGGAGCCCCGTACGCTCGCCACGCTCGCGGAGTACCAGCTCCCGCAGCGTTCCTCGACGGTCCAGGCGATCACCTCGCTCGACTTCTCGAAGATCTTCAAGGACACCTCCGGCGGTGCCTACTTCTACCTGGACAACCAGGACCGGGCGGTGCTGGCCGACTCCCGCCAGCACGTCCTGCGCCTCTCGCACGCCCAGAAGGCGGACGGAAGCTGGCAGTTCACGGTCGACAACGACTGGGACCTCACCGGCCAGGTCCCGCACGACTGCGTCGACTGGACCAACCTGTGGCCCACCGGCACCTGTGACCCCGTCACCTCGGTGATGCCCGACTGGAACGGCCGCATCTGGTGGGTCACCCGCCAGGGCCGCGTCGGCACCGTGGACCCGGCGACCTCGGTGATCCGCTCGATCCGGCTGCCGGGGGAGGAGATCCAGAACTCCTTCTCGGTCGGCGAGGACGGCGTCTCCATCGTCACCGACCACGCGCTGTACAGCTTCGCCGCCTCGGCCGACGGCACCCCCGTCGCGCAGTGGCGCCAGACCTACGACCGGGGTACGGGAACCAAGCCCGGCTCGGTCAACCAGGGCTCGGGCACCACCCCGGACCTCTTCGGCGACGGCTATGTCGCGATCACCGACAACGCCGACGACCGGATGAACGTCCTGGTCTTCAAGCGGGGCCTGGACGTCCCCGAGGGGCAGCGCCTGGTGTGCAAGGTCCCGGTCTTCCAGTCCGGCGCCTCGACCACCGACAACTCCCTGATCACCTGGGGCAACAGCATCGTCGTCGAGAACAACTACGGCTACGAGAACGTCACCTCGCTGGTCCTCGGCAAGTCGGTCGTCGGCGGCGTTAGCCGCATCGACGTCCGCGCCGACGGCAGCGGCTGCGACACGGTCTGGCAGAGCGCGATCCGCTCGCCCTCCGTGGTCCCGAAGCTCTCCACCGCGAACGGGCTGCTGTACTTCTACGAGAAGGAGCCGAACGTCTGGGGGATCGACGCCTGGTACCTCACGGCCGTCGACTTCCGCACCGGCGAGCGCCGCTGGCGCCAGCTGACCGGCACCGGCCCGCTGTACGACAACAACTGGGCCCCGATCACGCTGGGCCCCGACGGGACCGCCTACGTCGGCGTCTTCAACGGCATCGTCGCGGTCCGCGACGGCCGCTGAGCTTCGAGGCGAGCCCGAGCGGGGACCCGTCCACCGGACGGGTCCCCGCTCACGGCACGGGGCCCACGCGCTCGATGGCCACCATCGCCGCGTCGTCGCCCAGGAGGCCGTTCGGGGTGTGGGCCAGGAGGTCCGCGCAGAGGTGGCGCAGGAGGGCCTCCGGGCCGTCTCCGGGCCAGTCCGCGGCCCGCTCCGGCAGCGGGTAGAAGGCCCCCGACGCGTCGCGGGCCTCGATGACGCCGTCCGTGTACAGCAGCACCACGTCCCCCGGCTCGAAGGCGAAGGGCTGCGCGGTGAACCCGGTGTCCGCCAGCTCGGCCAGACCCAGCGGCGGCGCCGGGTGGTCCACCTGGAGCGGGACGGCCCGGCCCCCGCGCAGCAGCAGCGGCGGCGGGTGCCCGCAGCTGACCAGCCGCAGTGAGGGCTCGCCGTCGGGGATGTCGAGCACGGCTGCGGTGGTGAACCCCTCGTCCGGGCGTCCGGGGCCCCAGGAGCCTTCCGCGCCCCGGTCCGGGTCGGCGGCCACGGCGGCCTCCAGGTAGCCCACCAGGCCGGGCAGGTCGGCCGCCAGGTGGGCCGCGGCCCGGAAGGCTCCGAGGACGACGGACGCCTCCCCGACCGCCTCCAGCCCCTTGCCGCGGACGTCCCCGATGAGCAGCCGGGTGCCTTCGGCGGTGCGGGCGGCCGCGTACAGGTCGCCGCCGATCTGCGCCTCGGCCTCGGCCGACAGGTACACCGAGGCGATCCGCAGCGGGCCCATCCGGTCGCGCAGCGGTCGTAGGACCACCTGCTGCGCCGCCACGGCCACGGAGCGAAGGCGGGTGAGCTGGCGCTCGTGCACTTCGCGCAAGTGTGCGAAGAAGGTGACGAAGGCCGAGATCAGGACGAGGGCGATGATCTGGAAGGTGTGGTTGAGGTCCGTCAGGGAGGTGCGCGCGATCGCCACCCCCACCTGCGCGAGGACCGCCACGGCGCCGACGAGCCCGGTCGTCCGGGGCCCGGCGAAGGAGGCGGTGAGAGCGGGGGCGGCGACCAGGAAGGGACCCAGGTGGACGTCCGGCGGGGCCAGGACGTCCACCACCGTCACGGCGGCGATCAGCAGGAACGGGACCGCCAGCAGTACCGCGCGCGATTCCCGGAACCGGCTGGTGCGTGGGTGCGGCGCTGAGGGGTCCATGCCTCCTGCATACACCGCCCACGGCCGGGCGGCACCCGCTCCGGCCGTGGGCCGGGGCGGGTGCCGCCAGGGTGGTGCTCAGGGTGCCGGTGGCGTCAGCTCACCTGGAGGGTGACGTCGTCCACGACGAAGGAGGTCTGCAGGGAGGCGTCCTCCACGCCCTGGAACTTCAGGGTGACGCTCTGGCCGGCGAACCGGGAGACGTCGTACGTCTTGAGCTGGTAGCCGGAGGCCGCGTTCACGTTGGACAGGGTCGCCAGCGTCTGGCCGCCCACCGAGACCGTGAAGGTGTCGTAGACCGTGTTCTCGGTCTCGGCGGTGTCGATGTGCAGGTAGAAACCGAGCTGGTACGAGGAGCAGCCGGTCGGGATGGTCACGGACTGGGAGGCGCTGTCCGTGCGGGCCGTGCCGTAGCCGTTGAGCCAGGCCTTGTACGTGCCGCCGTGCGGGGCCTGTCCGGCCTGGTTGGTGATGACGTTCGTGGTGGTCGTCCACGGGGTGGTGCCGCTCTCGAACCCGCCGTTTGCCACGAGCTGGCGCGGGGTGCAGGAGGGGCCGGTGCCCGTGACGGTCAGGGTGTAGGTGGTGGTGTGGCTGACCGAGCCCGAGCCGGTGACGGTCAGGGTGTAGGTGCCGGGCGCGGTGCTCGCGCCGACCTGGACGGAGAGCGTGGAGGAGCTGCCCGACTGGACCGAGGACGGGCTCAGCGAGGCCGTCGTGCCGGCGGGGGCGCCGGTCACCGACAGGGCGACGGTCTGCGCGGCGCCACTGGTGGTGGCGGTGTTGATCGTGGAGCTGGCGCTGCCGCCCTGGGCGGCGCTGCCGGTGGCCGGGGAGGCGCTGATCGAGAAGTCGGGGCCGGGGGTGGTGCCGCCGACGGCCTGGTTCCAGACGGTGTAGGCCACGCCGTCCGCGCTGCGGTCCAGGACGGTGGCGCTGATGTTGTTCGTGGTGTCGCAGGAGGCGTGGTAGCAGGGGTCGTACGCCGCGTTCGCGGTGCCGCCCCACTTCGTCGCCTGCGCCGAGGTCTTGCGGGCGCTGGCACCGGCGGCGTAGCCGGAGGTGGGGATGCCGCCCTGCTGGAAGGAGTAGTCGTCACTGCGGCCCTGGCCCTCGGTGTTCTCCTCGGGAGCGAGGTTCAGGGAGGTCCAGTAGGCCTTGAGCGGGGCGGCCGCGGTGGAGTTGACGTTGTTGATGAAGTAGCCGCCGTTGGTCGAGCCGACCATGTCGAAGTTGTAGTAGGCCTTGATGGCGGTCTTCTGGGTGCTGGTGAGCTGGTTGACGTAGTACTTCGAGCCGTTGAGGCCCTGCTCCTCGTCGGTCCACCAGGCGAAGCGGACGTGCTTGGTCATGGTGGGGTTCTTCTGGGCGAGGACGAGCGCGTTCTCCAGCAGGGTCGCGGAGCCCGAGCCGTTGTCGTTGATGCCCGGACCCGCCGAGACGCTGTCGAGGTGCGCGCCGAACATGATCGTCTGGTCGGCGGGGCCGCCGGGCCAGTCGGCGATCAGGTTGTTCGACGGGTAGGTGCACGAGGTGCAGTTCTGCTCGGACACCGTGTAGCCGGCGGCCTGCAGCTTGCCCTTGATGTACGCCACCGACGCCGTGTAACCGGCGCTGCCCGCGCGGCGGTTGCCGCCGTTCTGGGAGGCGATCGTGTTCAGCTGGGTCAGGTGTGCCTGGACGGCGGCCACGTCGATGTTCGGCGCGCCGGGGGTGGGAGTGGTGCCGCCGACGGTGAGCGTGTAGTCGACGGTGTGCGAGAGGCTGGTGCCCTGGCCCTTGACCACGACGGTCGAGGATCCCGGAGCCGCGCTGGAGGAGGCGGTCAGCGTCAGCGTCGAGGACTGGCCGGACTGCACGGTGGCCGGGCTGAAGGAGGCGGTGACCCCGGCCGGGAGGCCGGACGCGCTGAGGGTCACCTGCTGGGCGGTGCCCGTGGAGATCGCGGTGGCGACCGAGGTGGTGACCGAGGCGCCCTGCTGGACCGAGCCCGAGGAGGGGTTCAGGGCCATCGAGAAGTCGCTGTTCTGGCCGCTCGGGGTACACGTCGGGTCACCGGACTGGGCGGGCACGCTGATGGCGTCCCAGGCGGCCTTGGTCTTGTTGAACAGGTCGCAGGTGGTGTCCAGCGACTTGGCGGAACTCAGCGTCGCCGTCCGGTACTTTTTGTAGGACATGCTGGAGGTCTTCAGCAGCATGCCGCCGTAGAAGATCTTGCCGGCGTTCTGGACGCCCACCCCGGTCAGCGTGGACTGGTTGCAGGTGCTGCTGCTGGGCTTGCCGCCGCCCGGGCTGGTGCCCTCGGCGAGCAGGTAGAACCAGTGGTTCAGCGGGCCGGCGGCCGCGTGCACCTCGGTGCCCGGTATCGCGGAGCTGTAGCAGGCCGGGTCGTTGTTGACGGCCGGCGGGTTGTACATGTTGCGGATCGGACCGTTGCCCACGAGGTTGATCATCTCGCCGACGGTGTAGTCCGGAGTGTCGTACGGGGAGGGCTCGTTGATGAACGCCTCGGTCAGCGCGCCGAAGATGTCACCGGTGGCCTCGCCGAGCCCGGACTCCTGGCCACTGGTGCCGCCGGGGGTGTTGGAGTCGATGGCGTGCCCGTACTCGTGGGCCACCACGTCCACGCCGGCGATCCACTCGTTGGCGTTGTTGTGGCCGATGCTGACGGAGCTGCCGTCCCAGTACGCGTTGACGTCGTTCAGGCCGACCTTGGCCGGGAAGCTGCGGCCGCTGCCGTTGACGCCGTTGCGGCCGAGCCACTGGCTCAGCATGTCCCACTGCTTCTGCGCGGCGAACATCAGGTCCACGCAACCGGTCTCCTTGGAGGTCGGGTTGCCCGTGCCCCAGGAGTCGGAGGACTTCGAGAAGACCGTGCCGCTGGTGTAGTCGGCGCAGCTCAGACCGGTCCGGTTCGGGTCGCGCAGGGAGTACGTGCCACCCGAGGCCGTGGTGTCGATGGTCAGCGGGTTCGGGCCGTTCCACTTGCTGTTGCCGCTGCCCGCGACCACCTCGTCGAAGCTGTCGACGAACTTTCCGGTGCGGGCGTCCACGAACACGTGGAGCTTGCTCGGCGCCTTGGCGGTCCGTCCGATCAGGACGGTCTCCCAGGCCAGCACCGGCTTGTCGTCCTTGATCTTGACGACGAGCCGGCTGCTCTCCACCTTGTCGGTCTTGACCTGCTTGCCGCGCGAGACGGCCTCGGCGGCCCTGGCCGTGAACGACGCGGTGGTCGACACGTCGATCACGGTCGCGGAGGCCGACTGGAGGGCCCGTACCCGGCCCTGGCCGTCGGCGAGCACGACCGCGTCGCCGCCGACGACCGGCAGGCCGCGGTAGCTGCGCTCGTACGCGACGGAGTAGAGGTCCTTCACCCAGGGGGTGACCAGGCGCCGGTCGTACTGCTGCTGCGGGGAGTTGACGAGGCTGTCGAGCCCGCTGCGCACGGCCGCGTCGGCCGCGGCGACGGCCCGTTCGGCGGCGGTGGCCGGGGCGGGGTCCGAGCTCTGCGAGGCGGTGGCGGTGGTGGCCAGCGTGCCTGCGAGGCCCGTGGTCAGCACCATGGCCGCGAGGGCGGCCATCCATCTGGTGGGCTGCAAGAGTCCACTCCGATCGTGTGGGGGGTGTGGATGGGGATGGGGACGGCTGGACGGCTGTTCGCGGCCGAGTATGGGCGTGTCCATGACGAGTTCGGGACATCCCTGCGGACATAAGACCGGCGTTATGGTGCGGGCGCGTGACGCTGCGTAAGCTGCGGGGATGCAGCTGGAGTTGAGGCATCTGCAAGCCGTCTGCCAGATAGCGGAGACCGGAAGTCTGGGGGGCGCGGCACGGGTCCTCGGGGTCTCCCAGCCGGCGCTCTCCGCCCAGCTGCGCCGGATCGAGCGGGTCACCGGCGGCGAACTCTTCGTCCGGGGCCGGCTCGGGGTCGAACCCACCCCGCTCGGCCAGTTCGTCCTGGCCAAGGCCCGCCGGGTGCTCAGCGAGATGGACGCGCTCGGCGCGGAGACCCGGGCCATGACGGCCGACGCCCCGCTGCGCCTGGGCTGCATCCTGCTGGTGCTGATCGACGGGCTGATCGCCCGGCAGGACCTGGTCCTGTCGGGCCGGGAGATCACCGTGGACCTGGAGGACTCGGTGACCGCCCTGGTGCGGATGCTCGGCGCGGGCCGCTACGACGTCATCGTGTACGGAGAGGTGAACGACCACGAGGTGCCGCTGCCCGCGGGCGTGACGGCCCGCACCCTGGTCCCCAAGGAGCCCTTCTGCATCCGGATGTCGGCCCGGCACCCGCTGGCCCGGCTGGAGGCCCTCGATCTCGCGGACCTCGCCGACGAGCAGTGGATGACACTCGTCGAGGACGACGACGGCGGACCCGAGGCGCTGGTCGAGGCCTGCGCCAAAGCCGGCTTCGTCCCCGCGCTGCGCTACCGGATCACCGACCGCATGATGCAGTACGACCTGATCTCCGCGGGCCGCGCCGTCTCCCTCAGCCAGCCCACCGCACCCGCCGTACCCGGCACGGTGATGCGGCCGCTGATCGGGGCGCCGATCACGGGGCGCATCCGGCTCGCCTGGAACCGCTCGGCGGTCTCGGCCCGCCAGGCGGAGCTCTTCTTCCGGTCCGCCGCGTACGCGTACCTGGCCAATGTGGACAACAACCCCTTCCACCGGGCGTGGTGGGACGAGCACCCGGAAGCCCACCCGGTCCTCGACTGACGCCCGTTCACATACACTGACGTCATTTCATACTCCGTACATGGAACGGGTATGGGGATCCCTTTACGCTCTCCGCATGGCAGTGGCCGCCACACCATCTTGTGAAATTGATGGGGCCCCTTCGGAGAGCAGGAGGAAATACCCATGAGTAAGAGAATCCGTACGCAGGTCAGCCGCCGAGGATTCCTCGCCGGCACCGCGGCGGCCGCGGCCGCCGCCACCGTGCCCGCGATCGGCCAGGCGGCCGCGGCTCCCGCGGCGGCGGCCGCCGGCCGGCCGAACATCCTGCTGATCGTCACCGATGACCAGCCCAAACAGACCGACTGGGCGCTCCAGAAGACCATCGGCTGGCTCGCCGGGCAGGGGGTGAAGTTCAACCACGGGCACGTCACCACCCCGCTGTGCGCACCCTCCCGCTCCTCGGTGTTCTCCGGCCGCTACGCCCACAACCACGGGGTGCGCAACAATGCCTCCTCGGCGGCGCTCGACCAGAACACGACCGTTCAGCGCTATCTCAAGCAGGCCGGATATCGCACGGGCCTCTTCGGTAAATACCTCAATTCCTGGAACATCGCGGACGCGCCCCCGCATTTCGAGGATTTCGCCCTGCTCCAGCCCTCGTACGTGGACGGCAAATGGAACGTCAACGGGACGGTCCAGACGATCAACGGCTACACCACGAACGTCATCAAGCACCGGACGCTGAGCTTCCTGGACAAGGCCGCCACCGACACCCGCCCCTGGTTCGCCTACGTCACCCCGTACGCCTCGCACGGGCCCCGTACGCCCGAGCCTAAGTACGCGGGCACCCCCGTCCCCGAGTGGAACGGCCGCCCCTCCGTCACCGAGGCCGACCGCAGCGACAAGCCGCCCTACATCCAGGACGCCACCGGCACCCTGGAGGACGGCAAGCGCATCCGGGCGGAGCAACTGCGCGTCCTGCTCTCGGTCGACGACGCGGTGCAGGCCTTCAAGGACAAGCTCGCGGCGACCGGCCAGCTGGACAACACCCTCGTCATCTACATCGGCGACAACGGCTTCGGCTGGGCCGACCACGGCTGGACCGCCAAGTCGGTGCCCTACAGCCCCGCCCACGAGGTGCCGTTCTACCTCTCTTGGCCCGCCGGAGGCCTCGGAGCCGGCACGGTGGACAACCGCATCGTCGCCAACATCGACATCGCGCCCACCATCCTCGACGCCGCCGGGATCACCCCGAACACCCCGCAGGACGGCCGGTCGCTGCTGAGCTCGTACAGCCGCGACCACCTGCTCGTCGAATGGTGGAAGCAGGGCACCGCCCCCGACCACCGGACCTGGTCCTCCTACGTGGCCAAGGACAAGCAGTACGTGGAGTACTACAAGCTGCACACCGATGCCAACGGCACCGTGTCCGGCACCGGAGAGGTCACCTTCCGGGAGTACTACGACCTCGCCGCCGACCCGCACCAGCTGGTCAACAAGCTGTACCAGGCCACCCCGGCGCAGGAACGGAACCTGGGCATCCCCGCCCTGGCCGCCGCGCTCGCCGCCGACCGGGTCGGCTAGCCGCCGGACCTCCGGCCGGGCGCACCACCGCGCGCCCGGCCGGACCGCATCCATCCCGCACGTTCACCGGAGCTGCTGTGTCCTCTTCGTACCCCTCCTGCTGCACCCCCGGAAACGACTCCCCGGCTGGCGCCGTCACCCTGCTCGCCGCGCCGGTGCTCGCCGCTCCCGTGCTCCCCGCGCCCCGGCCCGTACGCGGTCTGCTCGACCTGCCCGGGGGGCGCTTCCTCATGGGCACCGAGGACGCGGACGGGTTTCCGGCCGACGGTGAGGGGCCGGTCCGGGAGGTGGCCGTGGATCCCTTCCGGATCGCGCCGACGACGGTGACCAACGCCCAGTACGCCACCTTCGTCAAGGCCACCGGACATGTCACGGAGGCGGAGGAGTTCGGGTTCTCCTTCGTCTTCGCCGGGCTGCTGGCGCAGGAACTCGCCGCCACCGCACCGCCCGTGGCCGGGGTCCCCTGGTGGCGGGCGGTGTCCGGCGCGAGCTGGAAGCACCCCGAAGGGCCCGGATCGTCCGTCACGACCCGGCAGAACCACCCCGTCGTCCACGTCTCGTGGAACGACGCGCAGGCGTACTGCTCCTGGTCCGGAACCAGGCTGCCCAGCGAGGCCGAATGGGAGTACGCGGCCCGCGGCGGCCTGGAGCAGCGCCGCTACCCCTGGGGCGACGAACTGGCCCCGGGCGGACGCACGCTGCTCAACATCTGGCAGGGCGACTTCCCCACCACCCATACCGGACCCCACCTCGGCACGGTCCCCGTGAAGTCCTACCGCCCCAACGGCCACGGGCTCTACAACGCCGTGGGCAACGTGTGGGAGTGGTGTGCGGACCCCTTCGGTCCGGGCCACGAGTCCCGCACGATGCGCGGCGGTTCCTTCCTCTGCCACGACTCGTACTGCAACCGCTACCGGGTCGCGGCCCGCAGTTCCAACACCCCGGACAGCTCCACGTCCAACATCGGTTTCCGGGTGGCGGCCTGAGGGCGGATCAGTTCACCTGGACGACGAGACCGGCCACGTGGTCGGTGACCATGTCGAGGATCTCGGCGGCGGCCTCGTCGTCGCCGAGGACCAGGAAGCTCAGGGTCACCCCGTCCGTCATGGCCGCCAGATAGCGCGCCAGCACGGACACCGGCACGCTCAGCTCGAACGGGGTGATCCGGCGCAGCTCTTCGAGCAGCTCGGTGTACGTGTCGCAGTAGGACTCGTACTGTTTGCGCGCCAGGTGCCCGAACTCCGGCCGGCGCAGAGCGTACTGGGTGAGCTCGTAGGTGAGCATGTGCGCCCCGGGACTGGCCGCCACGTGGTCCCAGTACGCCTGGAAGCCGGCCCGGATGGTCTCGCGCAGCGTCGGCCTCGGCACGATCGCGGCCTTCACGAGGGTGACGTAGTGCGCGGTGATGGTCTCGATGACCGACTCCAGCAGGGCCTGCTTGGAGTCGAAGCAGTAGTGGAAGACGCTCAGGGAGACGCCCGCCTCGGCGGCGATGGACCGGGTCGTGGTCCTGGACACCCCGTCGCGGGTCATCGCGCGGATCGCCGCCTCCGTCAGCTGCCTGCGCCGGTCGGTCAACGGCATCCGTGCCATGTACGGGTTCCCCTTCGCTCCGGTGCGCCCCTGCGGGGTGTCCGCGGGCCACCGGCCCCGGACACCCCGCAGGGCGCCGTCAGCTGCTGTATACGCCGACTTCGTGCAGGGAGTAACCCCACTGGGTGCCGCGTCCCGCTCCGTGGACGCGTAGGTACCGGGCCGGGACCCCGGCGAACCTCGCCGTGTCCACCCCGCCGTCACCCTCGGCCGTGGACCAGGCCGTCGTCCAGTCCGTGCCGTTCGGGGAGACCTCGATGCGGTACGAACGCCCGTACGCCGCCTCCCAGTCCAGGGTGACCCGCTTGACCAGCTGCGAGGAGCCGAGGTCGACCTGCAGCCACTGGTTGTCGTTCCACTCGCTCGCCCAGCGGCTGCTCCGGCTGCCGTCGAAGGCGAGGCCGGGCGAGAAGCTGACGAAGGGGTTCCACCACTCGGACGTGCTCGCGGAGGCGGGCCGGCCCACGGCGAGGTTCACGCCGGCCTTGTGCTGCTCCGACGCGCCCCAGGTGCGCAGGTAGGACTCGGCGCCCTTGAACAGGTCGTCCACCACGCCCTGTCCGCCGACGATGCGGATGTCCTCGATCCAGTCCGGCACCAGGCCGTAGTGGGAGGCGCCGTCGGTGTTGAGGTCCCAGGTGCGCTGGCCGGTGGTCTGCTTGTCGATGACCGAGCCGCCGTCGGTGCTGCGGAAGGGGTACGTCACCGGGTTCGGGGTGTTCGCCCCGCGCGGGCCGGGCCAGCCGCCGACGCCGTTCATGTCGGTGCCGTAGCCGTAGCCGACGTTGTACTTCTCGCGCAGCGCGTCGGTCCGCTTGGCCTCGGCGCTGAAGCCCTCGGAGCCGCCCATGTACGCGGCGGCGAAACCGCCGAGCTTGTAGAGCCGCTCCATCCAGCCGAGGTCCATCCAGCTGTGCGAGGAGATCACGCCCGGGTAGTTCTCGGTCTCCATGATGTCGAAGGCCTGGCCGGCCGCCTTCACGCTCATGTGGTCGAGTTCGAGCATCATCTTGCGTTTCATCATGCCGCGCACCGCGTAGTCACCGAGGTCGGTGAGGCCGCGGGTGTTGCACTGGGCGCCCGAGGCGTACGAGGGCACGCTCACGCCCGCCGGCAGCTGCTTCTCGGCGCCGGCCGCCGGGGCCAGGCCGATGGGGTTGTCGTGCTGCGGGCCCCGGCACTGCTCGGTCTGCCAGAAGGTGCCCGTCGACAGGAACTGCCCGACGTTGATGGCCGTTCCCAGCGCGCCCTCGTCGAAGCGGACCCCGCACAGGGCGTTGTCGAACTTGTGGCACAGGAACATGCTGCGCACGCCGAGGTTGTAGAGCTCGTCGAGGCCGCGGTCGATGTCCTGCTTGCTGCACTGCGCGATGTCCAGGATCTGCTTGCAGCCGAAGGGCTCGGAGGTCTCGACGCCGAGGACCACGGCCAGCTTCCCCTGCTTGATCACCTCACGGGCCTGCGCGGAGTCGGTGACGATGCGGAACCAGCCCTTGCCCGCGCCGCCGTACATCTTGTCGACGTAGGCCTGCATGTCGTAGGTCTTCTCCGCCTCCAGGCGGATGGCGGTCATCTCGTCGCAGCCGCGGTCCTTGAAGAAGTAGACCGAGCAGATCACCCCGTTGGTCACGAGGTCGTTGACGAGGACGCGCTGCCCGCCGCGCCAGGCGCGCTCGATCCAGGCGTAGTAGTTCTGCTGGTGGGTCAGCGAGTCGTGGGCGGGCCAGTCCTTGAAGGTGGGCCAGCCGTCGGGGTCGTGCTTGCCGTCGCCGCCTTTGGTGACGAAGTCGAAGATCGCCAGGCTGCCGTCCGGGTAGTGCTCGGGACAGTCCTTGAGCGCGTCGGCGATCCCGGCATCGGAGAAGGGCTTTCCGCAGATCAGACGGCCGCCGAAGCCCTCGTTGGACATGATGTGGTCGTGCGCGTCGACGAAGCCCCGGACGTTGCCCTGGGCGTCGGTGCCCTTGAAGGGCTCGCCCGTGACGTTGATCTGGGAATCGGGTGCGGGCCGTGCGGTGGGTTCCCACCAGTTGTTGTCGGCGGCGGCTCCCGGGGCGGGGCCGAGCACCATGGCGAGCAGGCCGAGGAGCAGGGACAGGATCGCGACCGGCTTGCGCCGGCGGCGGGGGTGCGGTTCCGGTCGTGGCTTCTGCGGGTCTGGGGTCATGGCCACTACTCACGTCCTCGGTCGGCGGAGGGCGCGGTCGAGGACACGGTCCACCGGAGGCGTGGCCGCCCTGGCACCTGATTGTCATGTCCCGCGCAAGCATTGGGTCGAGAATCGCTACTGCCGGGTACAGAGTCAAGAGTCCGGGTCGCATGACCTGATGGATCGTCACCCTACTCGCCCGGAGGGTTGCCGTCAGTGGGTCGCGCGGAAGCGGGCGTAGCGCCCGGGGGTGGTGCCGACGACGCGCTTGAAGTGCCGGGTGAAGTGCGCCTGGTCGTAGAAGCCCGCCGCGACGGCGACCTCGGCGGCCGGGCGGCCGTCGAGGAGCAGCCGACGGGCCAGGGCGACCCGGCGGGAGACGAGGTACTGGTGCGGGGCGATGCCGAAGGCGCCGCTGAACGTGCGCACCAGGTGGGCGGGGTGGGCCTGGAGCAGGCCCGCCGCTTCCTTCAGGGACACGCCGCCGGCCGCCCGGTCGTCGAGCAGCTCGCGCATGCTCCGGGCGAGGCCCGGGCCAGGCGATGCGGCGCCGGTTCCCGGGAGCCCGGGGCGGGGCCGGAGCGGCGTGCGCACCCGTTCGCCGATCAGCGTCAGCCGGCTCTCCGCCTCGAACTCGTCACCGGGGGAGGCCAGGACCCGGTGGAGCTGCCCGACGCGGCGGCGCAGTACGGGGTCGGCGAGGTCGGGACCGTCCACGGCGGGGCCGATGAAGCGCTCGTCCAGCACGGTCGTGTCGAGGTAGACCACGCGCTTGCGGAACCCGTCCGGGGTCGCGGCCGAGCCGTTGTGCGGAACCTGCGGCGGGAGCAGGCTCACGGTGTCGCCCGGGGTGCCGCGGCGGTGGCGGTCCAGGTCGTAGCGGACGGCTCCGTCGTCGACGATCAGCAGGGTCCACGCGTCGTGGACGTGCATGGGGTAGGCGTGCGCCGTGAAGTGTGCGTGGAACACCTCGACGACACCCGCGACCCGCGGACGCCAGGCCGAGACCTCCTGCTGGGGCTGCACGCAAAGAACGTACAAGACCGTGCGCGGGGACGCCCGGCAGTCTCACGGCATGAGCGACGAGAAGAAGAGCGGGAACGGCGCGGACGCGCCCGTGCGGTTCGATACCAAGATCGCGGTGCTGCTGCGCGACGACCTGGAGACCTGGCAGCGGCTGAACGTCACCGCGTTCCTCGTCAGCGGGCTCGGCACGGCCTTCCCCGAGGTGGTCGGCGAGCCGTACGAGGACGCCGACGGGACCCCCTACCTGCCGATGTTCCGCCAGCCCGTACTGGTCTTCGAGGGCGGGAAGGAAACGGTGGCGGCGGCTCACGCGCGCGCAGTCGGGCGCGGACTCGCGACGGCGGTGTTCACCTCCGACCTGTTCGCCACGGGCCACGACCGGGCCAACCGGGCGGCCGTGGCGGCGGTGGGTACGGAGCGGCTCGACCTGGTCGGGATCGCCGTCCACGGGGCGCGCAACGCGGTGGACAAGGTGTTCAAGGGGGCCCGCATGCACCGGTGAGTGCTGCGGGGTGGCCGGTGGCGGGATGCTGTTTCGGCCACTCGTTGGTGGGGGCAGGATCGCTGCGGCGAGTTTCGCGCGGGTCTCCGGGGTCCGGTGCGGGACGCGCTCCGTGCTGTGGGGGGCCTGCCGTCATCAGGTCCTGAGCCCGTTCGTGATGTTTCTGTGGAGATCCCCCGAGGGGCCGGTCGCGGCCTGATCCCTGCCGCCGCGGGCCGAACGGGCCATCGCGTGCGCAACACGCCTCCGCCGCCCGTTCACGTGTTCTCCGTTTCTGCTTCACCGATCCGTGTGCCCCAGAGCCCTACGCCCCGTGGATTGTCATGCCCGCGGCCATGGGTGGGTGGCCGTTTTCCGGCCACGCACGGCTTGTGGGGAAGGGGGGCGGTCCGGTGTCGCAGCCACGTTTTCTGTTCGTGTCCTGGGTGGACGTAGAAAGACGTCAGGCGCCTGCGTCGACGGCGGGGGGACCGCACGGAGCGTGCGGGGGTGGCGGCCATGGAGGCGGGCCCGACGCCGTGACCTGGCGCCTGGTCGGCTCGAACAATCATGAACTCGGCCGCAGTCCTTCCATGTTCCGCGCCCTCGGCGCCTGCGGCGCGGCCGTGGACCGGCTCCGGGAGCGGATCGGCGAGGCCGTCCCGATCGTAGCCATGTCCACGGCCGTGATGGCGGGTACGGCCCCCCGGGGGGCGGGCGCCGCGGTCCCGGGCGGCTCCCGTACCGGGTCCGGCGCCCTGTCCGGTCCCCTGTCCGGCTCCGGCGCGACGTCCGGCTCCAATGCCACGTCCGGCATGGGCGCCACGTCAGGCTCCGGCATCGGCGCCTGGACCTGGCAGCTCGTCCTCGACGAGCAGTGCGTGGCCGTGGCCGTCCGCACCTTCCGCCGCCAGCGCGAATGCCGGCACAGCCTCCAGCTGTTCCTGTCCGCCGCCGCCGAGGCCCAGGTGGCCTCCGGGGTCACCCACACCCGGCGGCTGCGCGGTCTGCGGCTGCCCGGTGCCGGGGAGACCCAGGGGCTGGCCCTGCGCGGGGGAGGCCCGCGATGACCGCGACCACGGTGATCCCCCCGGCCGCCCCCGAGGACGAGCACATCACCCCGCGCGCCCTCACCGGGAGCGGCGATCCGGCCGACCGGATCTTCCGCGGCTCGGCCCGCACCGCCGGCGCCGCCGTCCTGCTCGTCATGACCCTGGTGGGCGTCTTCCTCGGGGTCCGCGCCGTGAAGGCCCTGGACGATGCCGGCTGGGCCTTCCTCGCGACCTCCGCGTGGGAGCCCGACTCCCACAACTTCGGTGTGGCGGCGGTGCTGGTCGGCACCCTGCTGATCGGCGGCGTCGCGATCTTCTTCGCGCTGCCGCTGGCGATGGGTACCGCCCTCTACATCACCGAGTACGCGCCGCGCCGCATCAAGCAGACCCTGATCAGCCTCGTCGACCTGATGGCCGCGGTGCCCAGCGTGGTCTACGGCCTGTGGGGGCTGTTCCTGTTCCAGCCGCACGTGGTCGGGCTGTCCCGCTGGCTGACCACCTACCTGGGCTGGTTCCCGCCCTTCGCGGTCGACGGGGACGACCCGAGCGACCCGCTCAGCCCGAACACCTTCTACACCTCCTCCACCTTCATCGCGGGCATGGTCGTCGCGCTGATGGTGACGCCGATCGCCTGTTCGGTGATGCGCGAGGCCTTCGCCCAGGCGCCGCCCGGTGAGCGCGAGGGCGCCTTCGCGCTCGGCGCCACCCCGTGGGGTGTCATCCGCTCCGTCGTCCTGCCCTTCGGCAGGGGCGGGATCATCGGCGGCACCATGCTCGGGCTCGGCCGCGCGCTCGGCGAGACCATCGCCGTCTACCTGATCATCTCCCCGGTCTTCGTGATCCAGCCGCACATCCTCCAGAACGGCACCATCTCCGTGTCCGCCCTGATCGCCCTGCGCTACGGCTCGGCCAGCCCCCTCGGGATATCCGCACTGATGGCGGCCGGCCTGACCCTCTTCCTGATGACCCTGGTGGTCAACTTCATCGCCTCCTCGGTCGTGGCCCGCAGCCGCTCCGGAGCGGGGGCCGACGCATGACCGCCCTCTCGCACACGCCGCACGGGGGGCCGGGTGCCGCCGGCGCCGTGGACGCTCCCGCCGGCGCCGCGGACGCTCCCGCCGGCGCCGCGGACGCTCCCGCCGTCGCCACGGTCCGCCCGCCCGTGGTGTCCGACGGCGCCGGGGTTCCGCCCGAACGTCGGCGCAACACCTCGACGTTGCACCTGCGCGACGTCCTCGCCATGGTGGGCGCGGCCGCCGCCGCGCTCGCCGTGACCGCGCTGCTGTTCGGTCGGCTCCTGCCCTTCAACGCGCCCCTCGGCTTCGTGGTCGTCCTCTACCTGGCCTTCATGGCCCTCTACGCCGTCCTGGTGTCCCTCGACGAGTCCGCCGCCACCGTGCGGGCCCGCCTCGCGCAGGCCCTCGTGCACAGCATCGCCGCCCTGCTCATGACGGCCCTGGCGCTCGTCGTCGGCTACGTGCTCATGCGCGGCTGGGCCGCCCTGGCCCACCTCAACTTCTTCACCGAGGACATGGCCGCCACCGGTCCCCTGGAGCCGCTGACCCAGGGCGGGGCGCTGCACGCGATCGTCGGCACCCTGGAGCAGATCGGCATCGCGCTGGCCGTCTCCGTGCCGCTGGGCCTGGCCTGCGCGGTGTTCCTCAACGAGGTACCGGGCCGCTACGCGCGGTTCGTGCGCACCATCGTCGAAGCCATGACCGCGCTGCCCTCGATCGTGGCCGGCCTGTTCGTCTACGCGACCTGGATCCTGATCCTCCACTTCGACAAGTCCGGCTTCGCCGCCGCCCTCGCGCTGTCCGTGATGATGCTGCCGATCGTCATCAGGGCCTCCGACGTGGTGATCCGGCTGGTGCCGGGCTCGCTGAAGGAGGCCTCGTACGCCCTGGGGGCCGGTCAGTGGCGCACCGTGTGGACGGTGGTCCTGCCCACGTCCCGGTCCGGACTGACCACCGCCGTCATCCTGGGCACCGCCCGCGGCATCGGGGAGACCTCCCCGGTCCTGCTCACCTCGGGCATCGCCAACGGGCTCAACGCCGATCCCTTCGAGGGGCCCCAACTCTCGCTGCCGCTCGCGGTCTTCAGCCTGGTCCAGTCCCCGGAGAAGTCCATGATCGCCCGCGGGTTCGGCTGCGCGGCCCTGCTGATGGGGCTGGTGCTGCTGCTCTTCGTGCTCGCCCGTGTCATCGGCGGCAAGGCCCCGGGCCAGCTCGGCCGCGGTGCCCAGCACCGCCGGGTGCTCGCCTCCGCCCGTGACGTGGAGCGGATGCGGGCCCGGGCCGCCGAGCGGGACCTCGCCCCGGCCGAAGAGGAGGCCGGGGGGCCGGAGCCGGAGGGGTGGCGGGCGCTACCCCAGCCCCTGCCGTAGCCGGCCCGCTCCTCGCGGCTCCGCGCCGCGTCCATTCGTACGATCTGTGACCGATCAGGAGAGTTTCCCATGCCCGGACGACCCCCGGCATACCCCGTGCGGGCCCCTTCGGGCGACCGCGCACCCGACCGGCGCGGACGCCTGCTCCGCCGCGGACTCGCGCTGGTCCTGGCCGCGCTGGCCGCCGTCCTGCCCGGCGCGGTGCCGGCCGCCGCCGAGAGCTACGTACCGGTATCCGGCGCGGGTTCCACCTGGAGCCAGAACGCCCTCGACCAGTGGCGGGCCAACGTCAAGCAGTACGGCATGACGGTCAACTACAGCGGTACGGGATCGTCCGACGGCCGCAACCAGTTCCGCAACGGCACCGTCGACTTCGCGGTCTCCGAGATCCCCTACGGGATCAAGGACTCGGGGGTCGTCGACCCGCCGCCCGGGCGGAAGTTCGCCTACATGCCCATCGTCGCGGGCGGTACCGCCTTCATGTACAACCTCAAGATCGGCAACCGCCGGGTCACCAACCTCCGCCTCACCGGCGAGAACGTGGCCAAGATCTTCACCGGCGTGATCACCACGTGGAACGACCCGGCGATCAAGGCCGACAACCCGGGCCTCGCCGCCGCCCTCCCCGCCCGCCGGATCGTCCCCGTCGTCCGCTCCGACGGCTCGGGCACGACGGCGCAGCTCACCAGGTGGATGAGCTCGCAGCACGGGGGGCTGTGGGACGCCTACTGCGGCAAGGCCGGCCGCTCCACCCCCTGCGGGCAGACCTCCAACTACCCCACCATCGCCGGCCGCGGATTCGTCGGCCAGTCCGGCTCCAACGGCGTCTCCGGCTATGTGGCCCAAGAGAGCAACATCGGCACCATCACGTACGTGGAGTACTCCTACGCCGTCTCCACGACGGGCTTCCCGGTCGTCAAGGTGCTCAACAAGTCGGGCTACTTCACCGAGCCCACCGCCCAGAACGTCGCCGTGTCGCTCATCAACGCGAAGATCGACCCCGACCTCACGCAGAGGCTGGACGGCGTCTACACGGGGCCTGACGTGCGGACCTACCCGCTCTCCAGCTACAGCTACATGATCATCCCGACGGCGCAGGAGTCGAACTTCAACCCGCAGAAGGGCAAGGCGCTCGGCGCCTTCGCCTACTACTTCCTCTGCGAGGGCCAGCGCTCCGTCGACCGGCTCGGCTACTCGCCGCTCCCCATCAACCTCGTCCAGGCGGGGCTGGAGCAGGTGCGCCGCATCCCCGGCGTGACCGTGGCCAACATCGACATCAAGAACTGCCGCAACCCCACCTTCTCGCCCGACGGGCGCAACATCCTGGCCGAGACCGCCCCGAAGCCCCCCGCCTGCGACAAGCAGGGCCCCACCCAGTGCGAGACCGGCACCGGCGGCAACAAGAACCCCACGCAGCCCGGCGGTTCCGGTGGCGGCGGCGCTGCCGCCTCCGGCGGAGCCACGGGCACCGGCGGTGCGGCGGCCTCCGGCGGCGCCACGGGAGGTACGGCCGGCACGGGCGCCGGCGGAGCCACGGGGGGCGCCGCGGGCACCGCCTCGGGCGGTGCGGCGGCCTCCGGCGGCGCGGCGTCCGCCACCGGCGGTACGGGTGACGGCTCGGTCAGCGGCGGCGCGGACGGCGGGGGAGTGGACCCGCAGACCGGGCAGCCCCTCGCGGCGAGCGCGGCCGATCTGTTCGGCATCCCCGTCACCACCTCGAGCGGCATCGGCGGGTCCCTGCAGACCGTCCTGATGGTGCTCGGCGCCCTGATCCTGCTGGCGGTCACGGTCGCCCCTCCGCTGGTCACCCGGCGCCTGACGCGGCGCGGCCGCACGGGAGGCGGGTCCTGATGCGCGTCCCGCTCCGCATGCCGTTCCGTACCGCGTTCCGCATGCCGTTCCGTACCCCGCCCCGTACCCCGCTCCGTACGGGCCGGATCCGGCTGCTCTTCGGCTCGCTCTGCCTCGTGCTGCTCCCCGTGGTCGCCACCTCCGGGCCCGGCGGCCTGGGGCCGCAGGCCGCGTACGCCGCCGGGGTGGACGCGAGCTCCGAGGTCACCGTGTCCGGGGCCGGCGACTTCGCCGACCTCAAGGTGACCGTCGGCCAGACCCGCAACCTCGTCGGCCAGGTCGTCAAGATCTCCTGGACCGGCGGGAAGCCCACGGTCTCCGACACCGCCTACAGCGCCAACTACCTGCAGATCATGCAGTGCTGGGGCGACGCGGCCACCGGTCCCGCCGCCGACCAGTGCCAGTTCGGCGCCTCCTCGGCCCTGGGCTCCGCCGGCATCCAGGCCGGGGCCTACACCAACACCCGCCAGCTCAACTACGGCGCCAACCTCCAGGACGCGGAGCACGAGCCGCTGCCGCCCCCCACCCCGAGCGGGATCTCCTTCGCCCCCTTCCGCACGGTGGGCGGAGACCCGGTCAGTCCGGGCAACTGGAACGAGTTCTACGACGTCAACAGCACCAACGAGGTCCCGTACGCACGCACCAACGCCCGCGGAACCGGCGAGGTCTGGTTCGAGACCCAGACCGCCGTCGAGGCCCCCGGCCTCGGCTGCGGCACCGCGGTCCCCGGTTCCCAGGGCGCCACGACCGGACGCGGCTGCTGGCTGGTGATCGTGCCGCGCGGCGAGAAGGAGGTCGACGGCAGCCCGTACACCGCGCAGTCCAGCGGCCAGCTCCAGTCCTCCCCGCTCAGCCCCGCCAACTGGAAGCAGCGCCTCGTCGTTCCGCTCGGCTTCGAACCCCTCGGCAGCTACTGCCCCATCGGCGCCGAGGAACGCGGCACCCTCGGCAGCGAGATGGCCGCCGAGGCCATCACGCGCTGGCAGCCCGCCCTGTGCCAGACCGGCGGCAAGGCCATCTACGGCTACGCCCAGGTCCCCGACGAGACCGCCCGCGTCAAGCTGCTCTCCGGCACGCCCGGGCTGGTCTTCCTCGGCCGGCCGGCGCCCGCCGACCCCGTGCGCAAGCCCGTCTACGCACCCGTGGCCCTCTCCGGCATCACCATCGGCTTCTTCATCGAGAGCCAGGCCGGATTCCAGGCGCCCGACGAGGTCAAGGCCCGCAACGGGGTCCGGTTGGGCAACCTGCGGCTCACCCCCAGGCTGGTGGCGAAGCTGCTGACCGAGTCCTACCAGGACGGCAACTCGCGCTTCGCCGACAGCACCGCGAAGAACCCGGCGAACCTGGGCCACGACCCGGAGTTCATGCACCACAACCCCGACTACGCGGGACTGGACTTCCCGGGCAAGCTCGGCGACGCCCTGGTCCCGCAGCCGCTCGCCGACACCACCCGGCAGCTGTGGGAGTGGGTGTCCCGGGACCCGGCCGCCCGGGAGTTCCTCGACGGCACGCCCGACAACACCGGCGCGCACGGGGACGCCTCGTACGCCGGCATGGCCGTGAACCCGAACTACCGGGGGATATCCCTGCCGTTGGACACCTTCCCCAAGAGCGACCCCTTCTGCCAGGCCTTCCCGGACCACCCCGAGTCCCCGCTCTGCATCCAGGACAAGCACCCCTACGCCACCGACATGCACGCCGCCGCGCGCGCCGCGAGCCGGGGCGACACCCTGGCCCGTACCTCCTGGGACGCCATGGCCACCCCGCCCACGTACAAGAAGGACCCGCCGCACCTCGCCGGCTCGCGCGCCGTGCTCGCCGTCACCGACACCGCGACCGCCGACCGGTACGGCCTGGTGCGCGCCGAACTGCTCAACGCCGGCGGGAAGTTCGTAGCGCCCGAGCCGGCCGCGCTGATCGCCGCCGCGAACGCCCGCAAGGCCGGTACCGACGGGGTCAGTTCACCCGACCCGGCGGCCAAGGACCCGGCGGCGTACCCGCTCACCGTCCTCACCTACGCCGCCACCGTGCCCGCCGACCTCACGGAGGCGGAGGGCAAGGACTACGGCGCCATGCTGGCCTACGCGGCCGCCCAGGGGCAGACCCCGGGCGTGGCCGCGGGCAGCCTGCCGCACGGCTACGCCCCGCTGCCGCAGGCCCTGCGCGCCCAGACCCGGGCGGCGGCGCAGCGGGTGAGCACCGAGGCGGGAAAGAAGCCGACGCCGTCGCCGGAGCCCCCGGCGCCGAGCAGCCCGGCCCCGGGCGCCGCCGGCGGTACGCCGTCCGGTACGGGCGGCGCGGCCGGCGGCGCCGGCTCGGTGGGTACGGGGACCTCCGGATCCGGAACCTCGGCCGCGGGCGCCGGCTCCGCCGCGGGCGGCGCGCCCGGGCCCGCCCCGGCCTCGCCCGGCGCCGCCGTGACGACCACGGGCGGCGCGGGCACCACGGGCGCCACCGGTACCTCGGGCGCCCCGGCCACGCAGGCGGTCGGGAGCACGCCGGACTGGGCCGTCGGAGCCATCCGCAACGTCCTGCTGATCTGCCTCGTGGTCGGCGCGCTCGCGGCCTTCGCGGGTCTGCTGCTCCCGCGCTTCCTGCCCGGGGTCCTGACGTGGCTGCGGTCGCTGCGCGGCGCCGCGGGCGGCGCGGCCGTGGGTCTGCCGGCGGACTGGGCGACCCACAAGAAGCCCGGCCCGAGGGACTGGAGCCCGCCGGACCAGGACTGAAGTCCGCGCCGCGGCTCCGTAGGACGAAGGACCGCGGCCCCGTACGACGAGAGGAGGTGGTGCCCGGCGACAACCGTCTGACCAATCCGCGCCAACGGAACTTCATCCCACGCGCGCCGGGCACCACCCGGGGCGCAGCCTAGCTGAGGGGTCATCCCAAGTGAACAAGAAGAAAATCGCCTTCGGCGTCTCGGCCTTCGCCCTCGCGGCGACCGTCGCCGGAGCCGGCCTCGCCGCCGCCGACCCGTCGGGCGCGCCGACGTACCGCCAGCTCTCCGGCGTCGGCTCCGACACGACCCAGGACGTCATGAACGGCATGGCCGCGGCCATCTCCGTAGGCGGCCAGAAGGTCATCGGCTCCTACGACTCCACCGGCTCCGCGAACATCACCACCAAGGACCCGGCCAACGGCAACTGCACCATGGCCCGCCCGAACGGCTCGGGCGCCGGCCGTTCCGCGCTGCTGACCTCCCTGCAGGCGGGCAACGGCTGTCTGGACTTCGCCCGTTCCTCCTCGCTGAACCTGGCGGCGGCGGCCCCGGGCCTGACCTACGTGCCCTTCGCGGTCGACGGCGTCACCTACGCCATCACCCCCGGTTCGGCGATCCCGCGCAAGCTGTCGCTGACCGACCTGAAGGCGATCTACCACTGCGACCCGAACTACGTGGGTTCGGGCCCCAACTACGCCATGACGGTCTACCTGCCGCAGGCCGGCTCGGGCACCCGCAGCTTTTGGGAGTCCCAGATGGGGATCACGGACGCCGACGTCGTCGCCGGTGTCTACCCCTGCATCAAGGACAAGAAGGGCACCACCCCGGTGCAGGAGCACGACGGCCGCCTCCTCGACGACAAGTCGATCGTGCCGTTCTCCATCGCCCAGTACCAGTCGCAGTCCTCGCAGACCATCGCGGACCTGCGCGGCCGCGCCATCCTCGGCACGGTCGACGGCACGGCGCCCACCGTCCTCAACAGCGGGTTCGGCGTGAAGCGCGACGTCTACAACGTGATCCCGACCAGCAAGGTCGGGACGGCGCCGTGGAGCACCGTCTTCGTCGGCGCCAACTCCGAGATCTGCAAGCAGACCTCGGTGATCAACACGTACGGCTTCGCCACCAGCCCGAACTGTGGCGACATCACCAAGCAGACCCCCTGATCCTCACCCTGATCGCCGCTCGAGCTTCACATTCTGGAGACGTTGTGCTGAAGAACAGAGTTTTGCGGACCATGGCCCTGGGGGTCGCCGCCGTGACCACCGCCTTCGCCGCGGGTCTGGCCGGGGCGAGCGCCGCGTACGCCGCCCCGATCGGGACCATCGAGATCAACCCGGCGACCGGTGCGGACACGTCCGGCATCGCGTTCACCACCTCGGCCGCCTGCCCGGCCAACGCCACCAACGTGCTGGTCACGGTGGCGGGTTCCGGCTTCCCTGCCGAGGGCCTGAACGTGGTCGGCAACTCGCCCATCGCGACCTACCCGACCGCCGCCAACGGCGGCATGGTCATCCCGCTCACCTCCACCATGCGGGACTACGCCAGCCAGGCGGGCTTCACCACCCTGCAGGGCAAGTACGACTTCACCGTGATCTGCCGCACCGCTTTCAACGGCACCAGCCTCGGTGACTACACCGGCGCGATCTGGTTCACCTCGAACACGACCTACCAGAACACCGACCCGGCGGTGAAGACCGACACCGTCACCTCCCTCGCCGTCGCCCCGGCCGGCCCCGCGCAGGCGGGCACCCCGGTCACCCTGACCGCGGGCGTCACCCCGGCCGGCGCCGGCGGCACCGTCCAGTTCAAGGACGGCGCGGCCGATCTGGGCACCCCGGTCACCGTGAACAACGGCACCGCGGCGCTCACCACGTCCAACCTGACCGCCGGTACGCACAGCCTGACGGCCGTCTTCACGCCGGCGAGCGCCTCGTACAACGGCTCGGCCTCCTCCGCCGTCTCCTACGTGGTCACGGCCGCCGCGGCCACGACCACCACCACCGCCCTGGCCGTCTCCCCGGCCGGCACCGCGCCGCAGTACAGCACGGTGACCCTGACCGGTACGGTCACCCCCGCGGGCGCGGCGGGCTCGGTGAAGTTCACCGACACCGTCGGCGGCTCCACCACCACCCTGGGCACCGTCCCGGTGGCGAACGGCACCGCGGTGCTGAACACCAGCAGCCTCCCGGTGGGCGACCACTCCTTCACCGCCGTGTTCGTCCCGGCCAACGCGGGCGCCTTCACCGGCTCCGACTCGGGCGCGATCCCGTACGTGGTCGGCGCCTTCGCCGGTGTCTCCGCCTCAGAGACGATCACCACCACCGTCAACTCGGGCGCGCTGGCCATCAGCGTCGCCAACCCGCAGGTCACGCTGCCCTCGCCGGTGCTGAACGCCGACGGGGACCTGCTGACCACGGCCGGTTCCATCAACCCGGTCACCCTCACCGACACCCGCGCCGGCAACCCGGGCTGGACCGTCAGCGGCCAGGTCACCGACTTCTCCGACGGTGCCACCCACGCCATCAACGGCCAGAACCTGGGCTGGAGCCCGAAGCTCGTCGACAAGGCTCCCGCGCAGACGGTGACGGCCGGTTCCGTCGTCGCCGCCGCGCACGGCGTGGCCACCGGTGACGCGGGTACGGCGGGCCTCAAGTCCGCCCGCACCCTCGCCAACGGCACCGGTCTCGGTACCGCGCACGTCACCGCCGACCTGGCGCTGAACGTCCCGACCTCCACGGTGGCCGGCACCTACTCCGCCACCCTCACGCTCACCGCCATCTGATCCAGGCGTGAGCTCCGGGTCGGAGCGGCCGCGCTTCCCCGCGGTCCGCTCCGACCCGCCCCTGACGCCTGGACCCGCCGCACACCCTCCTCCGGATCGGACGCCCGAGCCATGAACCCCACCGCCCCCGCCGCCCGGCGCGGCAGCCGCCCCGGCCCGTCGGCCGCGGCCGCCCCGCTCCCTTCCCTGCTGCTCACGCTGCTCGCGCTGGCCGGGCTGCTCCTGCTGGCGGGCGTCGCACCCGCGCGGGCCGCGTCCTCGGCCCCGGCCGCTCCCGCGGAGGACCGCAAGTCCACCTTCGGTGTGCAGCCGACCGGGCCGAAGGGGCCCGACGCCCGGGCCCACTTCTCCTACGGGGTCACCGGCGGAGCCACGACCCGCGACCAGATCGCCATCTGGAACTACGGCGAGCAGCCGCTCACCCTCGCCGTCTACGCGAGCGACGCGGTCAACACCCTCGACGGCGGCTTCGACCTGCTCCCGGCCGGCCAGGCCCCGAAGGACGCGGGCAGCTGGATCAAGCTGGAGAAGGACAAGGTGACCGTCCCGCCCAAGGGCAACGTCGTCGTCCCCTTCACCGTCACCGTCCCCCGCGAAGTCACCCCCGGGGACCACACCGGCGGCATCGTCGCCTCGCTCGCCGCCGGAGCCACGGACTCCCAGGGCAACAAGGTCAAGCTCGACCAGCGGGTCGGCGCCCGCGTCTACGTCCGCGCCGCCGGGACCCTGACCCCGCGCCTGGAGGTCCAGCAGGTGTCCGCCACGTACGAAGGCTCCGCGAACCCCTTCTCCACGGGTTCGGCGACCGTCACGTACACCCTGCGCAACACCGGCAACGTGCGGCTCGGCGCCCGGCAGGCCGTACGCGTCAACGGCCTCTTCGGCACCTCCGTCACCGCGTCCGGCGTCAAGGACCTCGGCGACGTGCTGCCCGGCACCGCGCTGACGATCACCGCCAAGGCCGACGGAGTGGCCCAGGTGGTGCGGTCCTCCGCCGTGGTCTCCGTCCAGCCGGTCGCCGCCCGCGACGGCGTGGACCCCAAACTCCCGTCCCTGACCCGCTCGGTGTCGCTGTGGACGGTCCCGTGGGCGCTGCTCGCGATGGTCCTCGTGATCACCGGGGGCGGGCTGTGGGTGTGGCGCCGCAGGCGCCTGGCCCGTGCCGCGGCCGCGGCCGCCGCGTCGGCCCGCCGGCGCGCCACCTCCGATACCGACGAACGCCAGAACGCCAAGAAGGAGTCCATCGTGCAGTTCACCCGCCCCCGCCGGCGATCCGCGGCAGGTGCCGCCGCCGCGGCCGCCGCCCTCGTGGGCCTGGCCCTGACCGCGCCGACGACGGCCCACGCCGCCCCGACCGGGTCGGCGACGATCAACCCGGCCACCGGTCACGACGACAGCAACGTCGACGTGACCACGTCGGCCGCCTGTCCGGAGCCCTCCACGTACGTCCTGGTCAAGGTGGTGGGCAAGGGCTTCCCGGCCGAGGGCCTCAACCTGGTCGGCAACGCGCCCATCACCACGTACCCGCCGACGGAAACGGGCGGCCTGAGAATCCCCCTGACGCTGACCATGCGGGACTACGCGAAGCAGGCCGGCTTCGCCACCCTCGAAGGCCGCTACGACCTGACGGTCGTGTGCCGCATGCCCTTCGGGCCGGACATCCACGGAGAGTTCGCGGGCTCCATGTGGTTCACCTCCGGCACCGACTACCGGACGACGGAACCGGGGACCGGGAACCCGACCCCCACCCCCACGCCCAGCCCCACCCCGACCCCCACGCCGACCCCCACCCCGACGGCGACGCCCACCCCGACCCCGACCGACACCCCGACCCCCTCGGACTCGGCGTCCCCCACTCCGACCCCGACCGACACCCCCTCCCCGACCGGGTCGGCCTCCACCGGGACGACCACGAGCGGCGGCAGCAGCGTGGGCGTCTCCACCAACGTCACGGGCGGAGCGGCCGGAGGATCCGGCGGCCCCGGCGGCGGCCTCGCCAACACCGGAGCCGACGCCACCACGATCGGCCTGCTCTCCGGAGTCCTCGTCGTCACCGGCGGCGGGCTCGTCTGGTGGGCCCGCCGCCGCGGCCTGCTGACCTTCATGGGCAACTGACCGCAGCATCCACGCATCCACGCATCCCCGCAGCATCCGCTTCCGCATTCGGAGAAGACACGATGACAGCCACCTCCACCCCGCCGGTGGACGTGCGCCCCGACCCCGCCGGAGCCCCCGGGGCCCCGGCGGGGCGTACGGGCCCACCCGGCCTGTGGGCCACCGGCGCGGCCCTGGCCATCCTGGGCGCCCTGCTCCTCGGCTTCGTCGCGGAAGTGGGCCCGCTCGGACACCTGCGCCACGAGCGGGACCGCCGGGTGGGGTACGCGCAGCTGCGGGAAGGGCTCGCCAACGCCACCGCGCCGCTCGGGCCGACCGAGCCCGGCACCCCGGTCGCCCTCCTGGAGATCCCGCAGATCGGGCTGCGCGAGGTGGTCCGCGAGGCGACCACCTCCGGGGTACTGGCCTCGGGGCCCGGCCACCGGCGCGACACGGTCCTGCCCGGCCAGCCCGGCACCAGCATCCTCATGGGCCGGCAGGCCGGCTACGGCGGCCCCTTCGCCCACATCGCGGACCTGGAGCGCGGGGAGACCTTCCGGGTCGTCACGGGTCAGGGCGAGCACACGTACAAGGTGCTGGGCGTCCGCCGCGCCGGCGACCCCCGGCCGGCCCGCCCGGCCGGGGACGCGGCCCTGCTCACCCTGATGACCGCGGACGGGACCCCGTACATGCCCGACGGGGTGGTGCACGTCGACGCGCAACTGACCACGCCCGTACAGCAGTCCGGCGGCCGCACCCCGGGGCGGCTGGCCGCGGACGAGGCCCCCCTGGGGAGCCAGACCTCGGCCTGGTTCCCGCTGGTCCTGTGGGCCCAGGCGCTGCTGCTGGCCGCGGCGGCCCTGGCCTGGGCGCGGATCCGCTGGGGCCGCGCGCACACCTGGCTGGTCGGCTTCCCCGTACTGGCCGTCCTCGGCCTGGCGGTCGCCGACCAGGCCGCCCTCCTCCTGCCCAACCTCCTGTGAACGAGGCCGCGATGACCACCCAGACGATCACCCTCCCCGCGATCCCCGCCACGGGCGCGTCCACCCTCGACGCGCGGGACATCTCGGCGTGGTTCGGCGGCCGCAAGGTTCTGAACCGGGTCTCCCTGACCATGCCCGGCGGCCAGGTCACCGCCCTGATCGGCCCCTCGGGCTGCGGCAAGTCCACCTTCCTGCGGATCCTGAACCGGATGCACGAGCTGATCCCGGGCGCCGAACTGGCCGGCGAGGTCATGCTCGACGGCGAGGACGTCTACGCCCGCGGCCGCCGGCTCACCGACGCCCGCCGCCGGATCGGCATGGTCTTCCAGAAGCCGAACCCCTTCCCGGCGATGTCGGTCTACGACAACGTCACCGCGGGCCTCAAGCTGACGGGCACCCGCGCCTCCGCGGCCGAGAAGGACGCACTGGTGGAGGAGTGCCTGACCAAGGCCGGGCTGTGGAAGGAGGTCCAGGACCGGCTCCGCCAGCCGGGCGGCGCGCTCTCCGGCGGCCAGCAGCAGCGCCTGTGCATCGCCCGCTCCCTCGCGGTCCGGCCGCGGATCCTGCTCATGGACGAACCCTGCTCGGCCCTGGACCCCACCTCCACGCGCCGCATCGAGGAGACCGTCCGCGAGCTGGCCGACGAGGTCACCATCGTGATCGTGACGCACAACATGCAGCAGGCGGCCCGGGTTTCCGACCAGTGCGCCTTCTTCCTCGCGGAACAGGGCACGCCCGGCCGGATCGTGGAACACGGACCGACGAAGGCCATGTTCTCCACCCCCGCCGACCCGCGCACCTCGGACTACGTCCAGGGCCGCTTCGGCTGACCGGGCACCGCCGGCCGGGCCCTCAGGTCAGATTCAGTCCGCCGTCGAGGACGATGACCTCACCGGTGAGATAGGTGCTCGCGATCAACGACGCCACCAGGTCCGCCACATCGGCCGGCCGGGCCGGACGGCGCATGGGCGCACGATCCCGCCACAGCTCGTGCGCCTGCGCCCAGTCCTTGGTCATCGGCGTGTCCACCAGCCCCGGCGCCACCGCGTTGACCCGCACCTCGGGCCCGAGCGCGGCCGCGAGCAGCCGGGTCACGTGATTGAGCGCGGCCTTGCTCGCCGCGTACGGCACCGACGAACCCTTGGGGCGCACCCCGGCGTGACTGGTGACGTTCACGATGCTGCCGCCCAGCGGGGACCGGCGCAGCGCCGGAAGGGCCGCCGTGCACAGCACCCAGGGTGCGATCAGGTTGACCTCCAGCAGCAGCCGCCAGTCCGCGGGTGTCGCCGCGGCCAGATCGTCGTGGGGGATCGGCCAGCTGATGCCCGCGTTGTTCACCAGCACGTCCAGCCGCCCGTACCGGTCCAGCGCGGCCTCGACCAGCCCCCGGGCCTCCTCCTCCACGGCCAGATCCGCCCGCACGTACGCTCCGCCGAGTTCCGCCGCCAGCGCCTCCCCGGCCTCCCCGCTGTGCCGCGAGTGCACGACGACCCGCATCCCGTCCGCCGCGAGCCGCCGCGCGACCGCCTCCCCGATCCCCGACGTCGATCCACTGACCAGGGCCACGGGCCGATCCGCTTCTTCGATCCTCATGGCCACGGATCTTGTCATGGCGAAGGCGCGGCCTTCGGGCCGGGTTTGAGGCGGCGCAGGGTGTAGCCCTCGTGCGCCGGATCCAGGGGTCTGGTGGCCTCCTTGAAGAGGTGCTCGGCCCGCTCGTAGGACAGCCGGCGCCGGCCCGTGTCCGGGCACAGGTCGGCCGGCCCGGGGGTCCGGGCCGGTCCGGGCCGCCGGTCGGTGAGGAACACCGGGCCCCGGGTCCGGCCGGCCAGCAGCAGGGGCAGGAGCCGGGCCGTCCCGGAGCGCCAGCTCACCCAGGTGCGGCCCGCGCGGGCCCGGCGGTCCTCCAGGTCCAGGTCCTCCACGTTCAGGGACAGGACGGTCTTCGCGCCCGCCCCCGATTCGTGCAGGAGCCGCCACAACGTCCGCTCGCGCAGCGGGACTTCGGGGTCGCTCCACAGCGCGTCGAGCAGCACGGGGTCCGCGGCGGACGCCCGGGGGCGGGTCTCGGCGCGCCGCGCCAGCCCGGCCGCGAGCTCGTCCAGGCCGGCCCAGGCGCCGAAGGAGCGTACGGCCGAGCGGTGGCGGTTCCAGGTCCTGGCCGCCGCGGAGCCCCAGGCGGCCGTGCACACCCGCGCCACCGCCTCGGCCGTCACGCCGGACAGCGGAGCGGCGTCGCCGAGGTCCAGGCGCAGGCGCCGCAGGGTCTGGCCGTACGAGCGGACCGTCGCCGCGTCCAGATCCGCCCGGCCCAGGAAGCCCTCCGCGGCACGGCCGAGGGTCGGACCCGACGGCGGACCGGCCGGGCCGCCGGGGGCGGGCACCTCCTGCGCGCGCCGGCGCAGGAAGGCGCGCTCGGCGGCGTTCCTGGCGAGGCCCGCCGCCCGGAGGAACTCCAGCCGTGCCTCCGGGCCCCGTTCCAGGCGCAGCAGTAGGTCTCCGCGGACGCTGGGCAGGAGGTGGTAGTCACGGAGTACGGGATCGGCGACCAGGGAGTCGACCAGGTCGAGGCCGGCCTGCGGCCCGTACGCCATGGCGAGCGCCACCGCCCGGTTGAGCTGGACCACCGCCGTCGGCAGCAGCCGGGCCAGCGCCCCGTACAGGGTCGCGATCTGCGCCCAGTCGGTCTCCTCGGCGGTGCGTGCCTGCGCGTGGCACACGGCGATCGCCGCTTGCAGCATGTACGGGCCCGGGGTGCCGCCGGCCTCCCGTGCGCGCAGCATCGCGGTGAACCCGCGGCGTACGAGCAACTGGTCCCAGCGCCCCCGGTTCTGCTCGTGGAGCTGGACGGGCTCGCCCGAGGGCCCGGTGCGCGCCGCCGAACGGGAGGCCTGGATCTCCATCAGCGCGACCAGGGCGTGCACCTCGGCCTCCCGGGGGGCCAGTTCGGCCAGCAGCCGGCCCAGGCGGAGCGCTTCGAGGCAGAGCCCGGGACGCATCAGGTCGTCGCCCGAGGTGGCCGAGTAACCCTCGTTGAAGATCAGGTAGATGACCTCCAGCACCGAGGACAGCCGCTCGGGCAGCTCCGACTCCTCCGGCAGGTCGAAGGGCACGTGATGCTCGGCCAGCGTCCGCTTGGCCGCGGCGATGCGCCGGGTGACGGTGCCCGCCGTGACGAGGAAGGCCCGTGCGATCTCCTCGGCCGTCAGGCCGCCCAGCAGCCGGAGCGTGAGCGCCGCACAGGCTCCGGTCGACAGCACGGGGTGGCAGGAGAGGAACATCAGCCGCAGCACGTCGTCCTGTTCGGGCTCCTGCCGCTCCTGGTGTTCCTCCCGCTCCTCCAGCTCGTGGGCGAGCTGCTCCTGCTTGTCGGTCATCGTCCGGGAGCGCCGGATGTGGTCGACCGCCCGGCGCTTGGCCGTGGTCGTCAGCCAGGCGCCGGGGTTGTCCGGCACCCCGGCGTCCGGCCACTGTTCGAGGGCGGCGACGAGCGCGTCCTGGGCCAGTTCCTCGGCCAGGCCGACATCGCGCACCATGCGCGTGAGCGTGGCGACGATCCTGGCCGATTCGAGCTTCCAGACCGCGTCAATCGTCCGCGGGATGTCCGGCACGGATCAGGGGCCGAAGACCTGCTGGACCACGCTCTCGCCGTCACCGACGATCCTGCGGAAGCGGCGGGCCAGCTCGATCGCCTCTTCCCTGGACCGGACCTCGATCAGCGCGAAACCCGCCACGGCCTCCTTGGCCTCGGCGAACGGCCCGTCCGTCACGGTGATCTCCTCGCCGGAGGAGGCCACCAGGATGCCGCCCGGTTCCAGGCCGCCCGTGGCCAGCAGGACGCCGGCCGCGGTCAGCTCCTCGATGAACTTGCCCATCTCGGCGTACAGCCGCTCGTCGGGGGCGGTGTCGCCGCTGCCGGAGGGGCGCGTCGTCATCAGGTAGCGCATGGGGACTCCTCGTCTCGTGGTGCCGAGCTGCTGCCCGCACCTTGCCTACACGTCGAACGGCCGATGTGACAGGGAACGCGCCCATTCACTGTCAGATCTCCGGTTCGACGTATCAGCGAGAACCCCGAACGAGAGCCGCGTACGACGACCCCGAGAGGCACCCGCCATGAGCGCCCAGGCCCCCACCGCCACAGCCACCGCCACCGTTTTCTCTTCCTCCGCCTCCTCCACCCGCGCCCTGCTCACCTGCGCGGTCGTGGCCTCCCCGCTCTGGGCGGCCGTCTCCCTGACCCAGGCCGCGACCCGCCAGGGCTTCGACATCACCCGCCACCCGCTGAGCGCGCTGAGCAACGGCGGCCTCGGCTGGCTCCAGATCACCAACTTCCTGCTCGCCGGAGCCCTCCTCGTCCTCGGGGCGACCGGCCTGCGCCGGGCCCTCGGCGGTACCCCGGGTGGCACCTGGGCGCCGCGGCTGGTCCGGATCGCGGGCATCGGCATGATCGCCGCGGGAGCCTTCGTCATGGACCCGGTCGACGGCTTCCCCGGGGGAGCCCCCTCCGCGGAGACCGCGACGCTGACCTGGCACAGCTACGCCCACTTCGCCGCCGGCTCGGTCACCTTCACCTCGCTGATCGCCGCCTGCTACGTCCTGGGACGGCACTTCGGCCGGGCCGGCGACCGCAGCCGCGCGATCGCCTCCCGGGTCGCCGCTACCGCCCTCCTGATCGGCAACGGCTGGGCGATGAGCGGCGGCCGGGCCGGCACGCTGACCCTGGCCGTCGGAGCCGTCACGGCGATGCTCTGGATCTCCGTGGTCGCCCTCCGCGGCCGCCGCGCCGTCTGACCGGCCGAGGGGCCCACCCCGTGGGGCGAGCGCCGCTCGCCCCACGGGCGTGCGTGTGGATCACTCGATAGACTTGCCGCGGGAGGCGCCTGATGGGCACGGCAGCGAACCAGGGCCTTTATACGGGACGGGCCTCCGGCCTGATCGGGAGGCAGATCGCCGGCTACCGGATCGAGCGCATCATCGGCCGGGGCGGCATGGCCGTCGTCTACCAGGCGAAGGACCTGCGCCTGGACCGTACGGTCGCGCTCAAGCTGATCGCCCCGGAGCGCGTCCGGGACGAGGTGTTCCGGCGCCGCTTCGCCCACGAATCCAAGGTCGCCGCGCGGATCGACCACCCGCACATCGTCCCCGTCTTCGAGGCCGGGGAGACCGACGGGGTCCTGTACATCGCCATGCGGTACGTGGCCGGACCGGACCTGCGGGCCCTGCTGGACCGGGACGGACCGCTGCCCGTCCCGACCGCGCTGCGCATCGCCGCCCAGGTGGCATCCGCGCTCGACGCCGCCCACGAGCACGATCTGGTGCACCGCGACGTCAAGCCCGCCAACATCCTGGTCGCCGAGGGCACCGACAGCGACCACCCGGAGCACGTCTACCTCACGGACTTCGGACTGACGAAGAGATCGCTGGCCCTCACCGGGTTCACCACGGCGGGCGAGTTCGTCGGCACGATCGACTACGTGGCGCCGGAACAGATCTCGGGGCGCCCGGTCGACGGCAGGTGCGATGTCTACAGCCTGGGCTGTGTCGTCCACGAGTCCCTCGCCGGCGAGCCGCCCTTCGTCCGGGACGACGCCCCCGCGCTGCTGTGGGCGCACCAGTACGAGAAGCCGCCTCCCCTGACGGAGAAGCGGCCCGATATCGCGCCGGCGGCCGACGCCGTCCTGGCGAAGGCTCTGGCGAAGGCCCCGGAGGACCGTTACGACTCCTGCCTGGAGTTCGTGGCGGCGCTGCGTGCGGCCACCGCGACGGCCACCCCACCGGCCCGGCGGGCCGCCCTCCGGCCTGCGGAACCGGGGAACCAGATACCGCCCAGGGAGCCCCCGGACTGGGCCCGGCCGGTGTTCACAGTCCCATGGAGATGGCCAGGCGAGTCATCTCGGCCGTCGTGTTGATGTTCAGCTTGGCGCGGATGCGGCGCAGGTAGGCGTCGACCGTGTGCTTGGAGAGTCCCATCGAGCGGGCCGTCTGCACGTAGGTGCACCCGGCGGCGATGTGGCGCAGGGCCTCCTGCTCGCGGGGGGCGAGAACGGCGGCGGGGGATTCGGTGTGCGGCGCGATCAGGGTGAGGGTCATGGGACGTCCTCCGGACTTCGGGCTCGGTCATCACGGCTGCTCGCACCTTTGAAAGCAGAAGACATATCCACGAATGTGGGTGTATGTCCGTGTTAAAGAGCATGTCGGGGGGAGTTCATCGTCCTGTCCGTCGTCTGTCACGGGCGTGTCACAGGGAAGGGCACTAGGTCCCGTTGGTCCCGGGACTTAGTGCCCTTCCCTGGTGCCCTCAGAAGTCGACGAGGGACTGCTCGGCCCAGATGGTCTTGCCGAAGAGGGTGTGCCGGGTGCCCCAGCGCTGGGTGAGCTGCGCGACCAGCAGCAGCCCGCGCCCTCCCTCGTCGAAGATCCGGGCACGCCGCATGTGCGGAGCGGTACCGCTCGCGTCCGAAACCTCGCTGATCAGCGTGGAGCCCTCGTGGATCAGCCGCAGCTGTACGGGCGGCGAGCCGTAGCGGATGGCGTTGGTGACCAGCTCGCTGACCACGAGCTCGGTGACGAAGGCGGCCTCGTCCAGCCCCCAGGCGGTCAGCTGGTCGGTGGCGTTGCGGCGGGCCTCCGCGACGAAAGCGGGATCGGAGGGCAGGTCCCAGACGGCCACCTTGTCGGTGTGCAGGGCCCGGGTCCGGGCGACGAGCAGGGCCACGTCGTCCTCGGGACGGTGGGTCAGCATCGCCGACAGCACCCGGTCGCAGACGGTGTCCAGGGTGGAGGCGGGCCGGACCAGGGCCGCCAGCATGCCGTCCAGGGCCTCGTCGATGTCGTGCTCGCGGGCCTGCAGGAGGCCGTCGGTGTACAGCGCGAGGAGGCTGCCCTCGGGAAGATCGACCTCGATGGTCTCGAAGGGCAGGCCGCCCAGGCCCAGCGGCGGCCCCGCCGGGACGTCGAGCAGGTACGCGGAGCCCTCGGGGGAGACCACGGCGGGCGGGGGGTGACCGGCCCGGGCGGCGGTGCACCGGCGGGTCACCGGGTCGTAGACCACGTAGAGGCAGGTGGTGCCGATGCCCCCGGCCGTTTCACCGCCCGTCTCGTCCGCCGACAGGTGGATGATCAGGTCGTCGAGGTGGGTGAGCAGCTCGTCGGGCGGCAGGTCGACGTCCGCCAGCGTGCGCACCGCGGTCCGCAGCCGGCCCATGGTGGCCGAAGCGCGCATGCCGTGGCCGACCACATCGCCCACGACCAGGGCCACCCGGGCTCCGGACAGCGGGATCACGTCGAACCAGTCGCCGCCCACACCGGCCTCGCCGCCGGAGGGCAGGTAGCGGGAGGCGATCTCCAGCGCCGACTGCACGGGCAGCGTGTGCGGGAGCAGGCTGCGCTGCAGCGTCATGGTGGTGGTGTGCTCCCGGACGGTCCGGCGCGCACGGTGGATGCCGGTGGCCGCCCGGGCCGTGAGCTCCTCGGCCAGCCGCAGGTCCTCCAGGTCGAAGGGCTCCCGCCCCCGGTGACGGCTGAAGAGGGCCAGGCCGATGGTGACCCGGCCGTCGCGCAGCGGCACCAGCATCAACGAATGGGTCCCGTGCTCGCCGATCCAGCCGGCCCCGGGATCCTGTGCGACCCACCGGGCGACGGCCGGGTCGGCGGTCCCGTACACCGCGCCGTGCCCCGCGGCCAGACACTCCACCGGGGGCGACAGCGCCGGGTAGACCGCCGTGTCCCCGACCGCGAACCGGGCCTCCTGGCTCCCGCCGAGCACCGACCGCACGGCGGTGCGGGAGACCGTGACCGGACCCGTCCCGGCGGCCGGGGCCCGGGCCTCGCCGCGCGGGGAGGGCTCCAGCAGGTCGACGACCGCGAAGTCGGCGAGCCGGGGGACGGCCGCGTCGGCCAGTTCCTGCGCGGTACGGGCACTGTCCGGCGGGGTGTCGGCGCGGGCGCCGGCCAGGGTCGGCGGGAGCGCCGGCCGCGGGGCGGTGTCACCGCCTGGCCGACCCTGCGCGCTCAGGTACACGGCCCGTACCCGGCCGTCCGGACCCGGTACGGGGGCCAGCGAGGTCGCCCAGGCGTGCGCGGCTCCCGCGCCGGGCGGCCGGACGAAGCCGTCCACGGCCTGCGGCTCTCCCGTCTCCAGTACCCGGCGCATCCCCCGCTCCGTCTCCTCGCTCACCGGGTCGGGGGCGATCTCCGACAGGCGCAGCCCGCGCATCTCGGCCTCGGTGAGGGTGAGCGCGCCGTGCATGCCCTCGTTCGCCCGGACCAGCCGCAGGTCCTCGTCGAAGACCGCCATGGCGCAGGGGGACCGGTCGAAGGCCCATTCACCCAGGGGTCCCTCCCAGGAGGCGTCGGGCGGCCCCGTCACGGCGGACAGCACGAACCACTCGGCGGCTCCGCCGAGGGCCGTCCTGCGGTGTGCGAGCAGCGCAGCGTCCAGTCGGCGGCCGTCCCGGTGGCGCAGCGGGACGGTGCCGCTCCACCGCTCCTGGCCGGGCGTGACCGGCCGCGCCGCAGGGCCCGTACCGCCGGATCCGGCGGGCCCGCCGGAGCGGTCGGACCGGTCCGCGAGCAGATCCGCGGCGGGCCGCCCCACGACCTCCGACGGCGCGTAGCCGAGCAGTCGGCGGGCCTCCTCGCTCCACCCGGTCACGATGCCCAGGTCACTGACGGTGGCCGTGGCCGTGTACGAGGCGCCCGGGGAGGCATGCGTCGAGGCATCCGTGGTCCGGGCCGGCCGCTCACCGGGAGGGGTGGGAAGTTGCTCCATCGCCGCTCATCTCGCCTTCGCTGGCCAGGGGCTCCACTGACAAGCATCATCCGGAGCGGCAAGGAGCACCAACGCAGTGCGGTCACCCGCGCTCGACGGCCTGCCGGGCCAGCGGCGCACGGTCCGCCGCGTCGAGTACGTCGAGTAACTCGCCGACGTACTGGTCCAGCGGCCCGGGATTTCCGGCCGGGAGGAAGAAGCGGCCGGGACGGCGCGGGGCGTCCGGCGGCCGAGTCCGATGACGGCGGTATCGGTCATTGCGGGCCTCCGGGCCGGACGGCGTCGTTCCCGCGGTGCGCGGGAGGGTCGCTTTCCACCGTGCCCGGAGGCGTCGCCGGGTCGTAGTCCCGGCTGTTCGTTACTTGACAGCCGCCGGAATCAGGTCCGGGCGGCGGGCTCCGGGGGTGTCGGCGTACGTTGGGAGGGGGAGGGACAACGGCCGCCGCAAGAAGGGCTGACCCATGGCGCACACGGCTGGTGCCCACGGCACGAACAAGGTGGCGCAGTTCCTGGAGAGCCCCTTTGTGGGGCTGTCCCCCTGGATCGTCTTCGCCTTCGTGGTGGGGCCCGGACGCTTCGAATGGGCGGTGGGGCTGGCCCTGGCCATCTCCGTCTGCCTCGTCGTCGGCAGCCGGATGCTCCGTCCCGGGTCCTCACTGAAGATCCTGGAACTCTCCGACGTCGTGTTCTTCGCGATCCTGACGGTGGTCGGGGCCTTCGCCAGTGACGGGACGCGACGCTGGCTGGAGACCTACGCGGGCGAGATCTCGAACGTCGCCCTCTTCCTCATCGCCCTCGGCTCGATCCTGGCAAGGATGCCGTTCACCCTCCAGTACGCCCGCGAGCAGGTCGACCGGAAGTTCTGGGACTCGCCCGTCTTCAAGCGGACGAACTACCTGATCACCGGGGTCTGGGGGCTGGCCTTCCTGATCAACGCGATCGTGGGGGCGTACGGCGACCTCGTGCTGCACGACCCGGACAACATGTGGACCGGCTGGATCATCCAGGTCCTCACGATCGTCGCGGCCCTGCGCTTCACGGAGAGGTATCCGGAGGTCGTACGGGCCCGGGTCCGGGCCGGCGCCGAAGGGCAGGCCCCGACCGCTTCCTGACCCCGACCGCTTCCTGACCCCATACGAGCAGTGGGGGCCGCCGCGGATCTCCGCGACGGCCCCCACCCTTGCGAGGCGGTGGATCAGCCGGTGAAGCCGGCCGTGAGGGAGGTGAACTGCCAGTCGCTCTGGGCGATGCCCGAGCAGGTCTCCTGCAGGCCGCCGCCGGGGCAGCCACGGTCGCGGTTCACCGACCAGAAGGCGAGGCGCGCGATGTGGTGGGAGTTGGCCCAGTTGCGGATGTCGGTCCAGTTCTGGACGGTGGTGGTCTCCTGGGTGTCGCTGATGCCGTTCATCCCCGAGATGCCGATGTGGGAGTAGGCGGTCGCGTCGTCCCAGCCGTAGACGGCCTTCAGCTTGGCCTTGAGGCCCTCGGTCGCGCTGACGGTGCTGGCGTACATGTCCGTCGAGGCGTTGCCGAAGTCGAACGGCATGATCGTGAAGACGTCGATGCCGGCGTTCAGCGCCTTGGACTGCTCGATCAGGCGGTTGCCCCAGCTGGTCGGGCCGGTGGTGGAGGTGCCGAAGGTCAGGATGGTCTTCAGGCCGGGGTTGTTCTGCTTGACGATCTTGAGCGCGCCGAGGATGCGGTCCTGGACCACGGCGTTCTCGAACTCGTCGGTGTTCTCTATGTCCACGTCGATGGCCTTGAGGCCGTACGCGCTGATGACCTGCTGGTAGGCGCCGGCCAGGGCCTCGGCGCTCGAGCAGTTGGGGCCGAGCTTATTGCCCTGCCAGCCGCCGATGGAGGGCACGATGTCGCCGCCCGCGGCGCGGATCGAGGCGATGGTGCTCTGGTCGATGCCGCCGGTCAGCGGGCGCTGACCGTCCCAGGACGCGTTGCAGCCCCCGGAGGAGAGGATGAACGCCATGGTGAACCATTTGGTGCCGGTCGCGTTCATCACGGTGGTCGGGCTCGGCGGGTTGCCCCAGCCCAGGTACAGGTACGGCGCGGCCTGCTTGAAGCCGGCCGGCGGCGTGGTCCCGGTGTCCGTGGTGACGTTGACGGTGTTCGAGGCGGCCGAGGTGTTCCCGGCGGCGTCGCGGGCCCGCACGGTGAACGCGTAGGCGGTGCTCGAGGTCAGGCCGGTGACGGTCGCGCTGGTGGTGCCCGACGTGGCGACCAACGCAGCGCCCTGGTAGACGTCGTAGCCGTTCACGCCGACGTTGTCGGTGGACGCGCTCCAGCTCAGGGACGCCGAGGTGGAGGTCTTGCCGGTGGAGGTGAGGCTGCCGGGCACGGTGGGCGCCTGGGTGTCGGCGGTGCCGCCGGGGCCGTCCAGGGTGATGTCGTCGGCGTGGTAAGTACCCTGTCCGTACCAGCCGTTGAGGTAGATCTCCGCGCTGGTCTGGGAGGCGCCGGTGGTGAAGGACACGGTCAGCTTGGTGTAGGCGGCCGCCGAGGGGGTCCAGGTGGAGGCGCCGCCGGTGACGCCGAGGTAGACGTAGCTGCCGCGGACCCAGGCGGAGAGCGTGTAGCTGGTGTTGGGCTGTACGGCGACGGTCTGGACGCACTTGGCGTTGTCGCTCGCACTGGCCGCGCCGGCCAGTGCCTTGCTCCCGCCGTGCACGGGGGAGCCGACCACGGATCCCAGCCCGCCGGAACAGGACCAGCCGGCCGTGCTGCCGGACTCGAAGTCGCCGTTCGCGAGGATGTTGGCGCCGAAGGCCGCCCCGGGGGAGGCCAGCACCGCGGCCGCGCCGAGCAGGGTCGCGCCGAGGGCGCAGGCCAGCCGTGTGCGGGTTCGGGTTCGGGTTGGGGTGCGCAAGGAAGTGCCTCCAGTGGAATGGGGGGACGGCGTGGAGCGCGAAGCGGGGCGTGCGGGCCCGCCGGGGGACGCGTGGGGACGGGCGGCGGGGGGGAGGCCCGAGGTGGGGCCGTACATCCTGGCGGGCGTGGGGAGTTGACGTCGTATCCGCTTCGAGTGCGCTTCGTGGCCGGGAACCTAATCCTCCGGAAGGACCGCCGTCAACAGGTCTGGACCAACCGATAGGTGGTTATCTCAATCGGAAGGTTTACTAACCGTGATGCTTGACAAGCCTCCCGCCGCTTCGGAAGCATGTCGCGGTGCCAGCCTCCCGCCCCCACCACGTCGCCGTCCTCGTCCTCGAAGGGGCGAAGCCCCTCGACGTCGGCATCCCCGCGCAGGTGTTCACGACCCGCGCGAGCATGCCCTACGAGGTCCGCGTGTGCGGAGCCGCCCCGGGGCTCGTGACCGGAGGTGACGGCCTGTCGTACTCCGTCGCCCACGGCCTCGAAGCCCTCGCGTGGGCCGACACCGTCTTCGTCCCCGGCTACCGGTTCCCCGACCGCGAGGACCCGCCGCGGGCCGTCGTCGAGGCACTGATCGCCGCCCACGACCGGGGCGCACGGCTCGCAGCCATCTCCACCGGAGCCTTCGCGCTCGCCGCCACGGGCCTGCTCGACGGCAAGCGCGCCACCACGCACTGGCACTACGCCCGGGCCCTCGCCGCGAAGTGGCCTCTGGTACAGGTGGACGAGAACGTCCTGTTCGTCGACGAGGGCTCGGTGCTCACCTCCGCCGGAGCCGCCTCGGGCATCGACCTGTGCCTGCACGTCCTGCGCGGCGACCTCGGGGTCGCCGCGTCGAACCACACGGCCCGCCGGCTGGTCGCGGCCCCCTACCGCAGCGGCGGCCAGGCGCAGTACGTGCAGCGCAGCGTGCCCGAGCCGCTCGGCCCGCGGTTCGCCGCCACCCGCGAGTGGGCCCTGCACCGGCTCGGCGAACCCCTCACGCTGGAGACGCTCGCCCGGCACGCGGCGGTGTCCCCGCGCACGTTCTCCCGCCGGTTCGCCGAGGACACCGGGTACACGCCGATGCAGTGGGTGATGCGCGCCCGCATCGACGTGGCCCGGGAACTGCTGGAGCGCTCGGAGCGGAGCGTGGAGCAGATCGCCGCGGACGTGGGCCTGGGCACCGGCGCGAACCTGCGGCTGCACTTCCAGCACATCCTGCGGACCACGCCGAGCGAGTACCGGCGCACTTTCGCCCGGGGCGAGTGACGGGGGACGGTCCCGAGTGACGGGGACGGCCCGGAGGCCCCGAGGCCCCCGCCCGCCCCCTCCGTGGCGCGATCCTTGCGGACCGTGGCGATCGCGCCGCTGTCGCGGGCGTCCCCGAGCGGCGAACCTGGAGTCGAACCCAAGGGACAGGGAACAGGGAGACACCATGACTCGCATCGCCATCAACGGATTCGGCCGCATCGGACGCAACGTGCTCCGCGCTCTGCTGGAACGCGACAGCAAGCTCGACGTCGTCGCCGTCAACGACCTCACCGAACCCGCCACCCTCGCGCGGCTGCTCGCCTACGACACCACCTCCGGCCGGCTCGGCCGCCCGGTCACCGTCGACGGGGACGTCCTGGTCGTCGACGGCCGCCGCATCAAGGTGCTCGCCGAGCGCGAGCCGGCCCAGCTGCCCTGGGCCGAGCTCGGTGTGGACATCGTGCTGGAGGCCACCGGCCGGTTCGCCACCGCCAAGGCCGCCCGCGCCCACATCGACGCCGGCGCCAAGAAGGTGCTCGTCAGCGCACCGGCGGACGGGGCCGACATCACCCTCGCCTTCGGGGTGAACAGCGACTCCTACGACCCGGCCCTGCACACGATCGTCTCCAACGCCTCCTGCACGACCAACGCGCTCGCTCCGCTGGCCGCCGTACTGGACGAACTCGCCGGCATCGAGCACGGGTTCATGACCACGGTGCACGCCTACACGCAGGAGCAGAACCTCCAGGACGGTCCGCACCGCGACCCCCGGCGCGCCCGCGCCGCCGCCGTGAACATCGTGCCGACCACGACGGGCGCCGCCAAGGCCATCGGCCTGGTCCTGCCGAACCTGGACGGCAAGCTCTCCGGCGACTCCATCCGCGTCCCCGTACCGGTGGGATCGATCGTCGAGCTGAACACCACCGTCGCCCGCGACGTGACCCGCGAGGACGTCCTGGCGGCCTACCGCGCCGCCGCCGAGGGACCGCTCGCCGGGGTGCTGGAGTACTCGGACGACCCGCTGGTGTCCTCCGACATCACGGGCAACCCCGCCTCCTCCATCTTCGACTCGCAGCTCACCCGCGTCGAAGGCCGCCACATCAAGGTGGTCGCCTGGTACGACAACGAGTGGGGCTTCTCGAACCGGGTCATCGACACGCTCGAACTCCTCGCCGGCAGCTGAGGCCGGACCTCAGCCCGCAGGGCGCGCCGCGGACCGGGTATCCGGTCCGCGGCGCGCCGCTTTTACCGGTCCTTCCCGGCCATGCGCAAGGCTTGAAATGGAAAATCCTTGATATCGCACTAGACTGGCAGGTTGTTTGGCGCTGGACCGGAACAACCTGGGCATCCCCGGGCTCCGCCCGGCGACCCGGAGGCTTCCGGGAACACGACGCGAGGGCCGATGGCAGCCACACCAGAGCACGGTGAAGTCACGTTGCTCGACGACGGGACCGGACTCGACGAAGGGCAGGCGCCCGACGCCGGGGAGGGACCCGGGGAGTCGGGCAAGTCCGCCCTGTTCTGTGCCGGACCCGCCGCCCCGACCCGTACCCTCGTCGACGTCTTCGAGGCCTCCGTACGCGCCCACCCCGACGAGCTCGCCCTGGACGACGGCGCCACCCGGCTGACCTATCGGGCGCTCGCCGCCGAGGTGGAGCGACGGCGGCGGGCCCTGGCGGCCGCCGGAGTGGGGCTCGGGGACCGGGTCGGCGTCCGGGTGCCGTCCGGCACCAACGAGCTGTACGCGGGCATCCTGGCCGTCCTCGCGGCGGGCGCCGCCTACGTGCCCGTGGACGCCGAGGACCCGGACGAGCGGGCCGACCTGGTCTTCGGCGAGGCCGGAGTACGGGCCGTGCTGGGCGCCGGCCAGTGCATCGAGGTCGCCGCGCCGGGCGCGGGCCCCGCTGCCGCGGGCGCCCCGGCCGCCCGGCCCGGGCCCGAACACGACGCGTGGATCATCTTCACCTCCGGCTCCACCGGCAAGCCCAAGGGCGTGGCCGTCAGCCACCGCAGCGCCGCCGCCTTCGTGGACGCCGAGGCCGCGCTGTTCCTCACCGAGGAGCCCATCGGCCCCGGCGACCGGGTCATGGCCGGACTGTCCGTGGCCTTCGACGCCTCCTGCGAGGAGATGTGGCTGGCCTGGCGCTACGGCGCCTGCCTCGTGCCCGTCCCCCGCTCACAGGTCCGCAGCGGCGCCGACCTCGGCCCCTGGCTGGCCGAGCAGGAGATCACCGTGGTCTCCACGGTGCCGACCCTGGCCGCCCTGTGGGAGCCCGAGGCCCTCAACGAGGTCCGGCTGCTGATCTTCGGCGGCGAGGCCTGCCCGCCCGAACTCACCCAGCGCCTGGTCACCGAGGGCCGCGAGGTCTGGAACACCTACGGCCCCACCGAAGCCACCGTCGTGGCCTGCGCCTCCCTGCTGACCGGCGAGGAACCGATCCGGATCGGCCTCCCGCTGAACGGCTGGGAACTGGCCGTCGTCGACGAGTCCGGCGAACCGGTGCCCATGGGCGGCAGCGGTCAGCTCGTCATCGGCGGCGTCGGCCTGGCCCGCTACCTCGACCCCGAGAAGGACGCGGAGAAGTACGCCCCGCTGGAATCCCTCGGCTGGGAGCGCGCCTACCGCAGCGGCGACCTCGTCCGCGCGGAACCGGAGGGCCTGGTCTTCCTGGGCCGCGGCGACGAGCAGATCAAGCTCGGCGGCCGGCGCATCGAGCTGGGCGAGGTGGACGCCGCCCTCCAGGCCCTGCCCGGGGTCGCCGGCGCGGCCGCCGCTGTCCGCACCGCGCGCAGCGGCAACCAGCTCCTCGTCGGCTACCTGGTCACCCAGGACGGCTGGGACCACGCGGCGGCCGTGACCCGGCTGCGCGCCGAGCTGCCCGCGGCCCTCGTACCGCTGCTCGCACCGGTCGAGGAGCTGCCCACCCGCACCTCCGGCAAGGTGGACCGGAACGCCCTGCCCTGGCCGCTCCCGGAACTGGAGACCAGCGGCCCCACCGAGCAGCTCTACGGGACCGAGGCCTGGCTCGCCGAGCAGTGGAGCGAGACCCTGGGCGTGGCCGTCACCGGCGCCGCCGACGACTTCTTCGCGATCGGCGGCAGCAGCCTCGCCGCCGCCCAGCTCACCACCCGGCTGCGCACGCGCTACCCGAGCGCGGCCGTCCTCGACATCTACCAGCAGCCCACCCTGCGCAAGCTGGCCCGGCACCTGGAGAAGTCCGCACAGGACGACGGCGCCGTCCGGACCATCGCGCCCGTGCCGCGGCGGACCGAGGTCATCCAGTCCCTGCTGCTGATCCCGCTGTTCACCCTGGTCGGCCTGCGCTGGACCGTGGCGGTGCTCGCCCTGGGCAACGTCCTGCACTGGTTCGGTGCCTACCCGTGGGCGCCCGCCGCCTCCTGGTGGCTCGTCGCCGCCGGCGCCGCACTGCTCTTCAGCCCGCCCGGCCGCCTCGCGATCGCCGCGGGCGGGGCCCGGCTGCTGCTGCGCGGGGTGAAGGCGGGACGCCACCCGCGCGGCGGAAACGTTCACCTGCGGCTGTGGACGGCCGAGCGACTGGCCGAGTACTCCGGCGCGACCTCCCTCACCGGCTCCTGGCTGGAGCGCTACGGGCGGGCCCTGGGCGCCAAGATCGGCCCCGAGGTGGACCTGCACTCGCTGCCGCCCGTCACGGGCATGCTCAAACTCGGCCGCGGCTGCGCCGTGGAGTCCGAGGTCGACCTCTCCGGCCACTGGCTGGACGGGGACCGGCTGGAGATCGGCGCCGTGAAGGTCGGCGCGGGCGCCGTGGTCGGCACCCGCAGCATCCTCTTCCCCGGCGCCCGCGTCGGAAAGCGGGCCGAGGTGGCCCCCGGCTCCGCCGTGGTCGGCCAGATCCCGACCGGCCAGCGCTGGGCCGGAGCCCCCGCCGGGAAACTCGGCAAGGCCAAGCGGAACTGGCCCAAGGAGCGCCCGCCGCGCGGTCTGCCCTGGCGCGCCGCCTACGGGGCGGCCGGCTTCTGCCTCACCTCCCTGCCCGTGCTCGCCGCCCTGCCCGCCCTCCTGGTCGCCGCCCGCTTCATGCCCGCCGACGCCGGAGCGGGCCGGGCCCTGGCCGGAGCGCTGCTCGCCGTGGTGCCGGGGGCGCTCGCCTTCGGGTTCGCGTACGCGGCCCTGATCCTGGTCTCCGTACGCCTCCTCAGCCTCGGACTGCGCACCGGCGTCCACCCGACGCACAGCAGGATCGGCTGGCAGGCCTGGACGGTCACCCAGCTGATGGACCTCTCCCGGGAAACCCTCTTCCCCCTGTACGCCGGACTGATCACACCGGTGTGGCTGCGGCTCCTCGGCATGAAGATCGGCCGGGGCGCCGAGGTGTCCACCGTGCTCGCGCTGCCGAGCCTCACCACCGTCGGCGAGGGCGCCTTCCTCGCCGACGACACCCTGACCGCCCCCTACGAGCTGGGCGGCGGCTGGCTGCGGATCGGACACTCCGAGATCGGCCGCCGGGCCTTCCTCGGCAACTCCGGCATGACCGCGCCGGGCCGCTCCGTGCCGGACGACGGGCTGGTCGGCGTCCTGTCCGCCACCCCGAAGAAGGCCAAGAAGGGCAGCTCCTACCTGGGCCTGCCGCCGGTCCGGCTCCCCAGGTCCACCGCGGACTCCGACCAGAGCCGGACGTACGATCCGCCCGCGCGGCTGCTGTGGGCGCGCGGGCTGGTGGAGCTGTGCCGGCTCGTCCCGGTCTTCTGCTCGGCCGCGCTGGCCGTACTGACCGTCGCCGCGTTCTGCGCGCTGGCCGCGGCGGACGGGCCCGGCCCGTGGGTGACCGCGGTGCTGTCGGGAGCGGTCCTGCTCGCCGCCGGGGTGGCCGCGTGCGTGGTCTCGGCGGCCGCGAAGTGGCTGCTGGTCGGCCGGCACCGGACGGGCGAGCACCCGCTGTGGAGCGGCTTCGTGTGGCGCAACGAACTGGCCGACACCTTCGTCGAGGTACTGGCCGTGCCCTGGCTGATCGGCTCGGTGCCCGGCACGCCGGTACTGTCGCTGTGGCTGCGCGCACTCGGTGCCCGGATCGGCCGGGGCGTGTGGTGCGAGAGCTACTGGCTGCCCGAGACCGACCTGGTCACCCTGGGTGACGCGGTCAGCGTGAACAGGGGCTGCGTGTTGCAGACGCACCTCTTCCACGACCGGATCTTGAGGACGGATACTGTGGTCCTCCGTGAGGGCGCCACCCTGGGCCCGGGTGGCATCGTCCTGCCCGGGAGCACGGTCGGGGCCCGCAGCACGCTGGGCCCCGCCTCCCTCGTGATGGCCGGGGAATCCGTTCCCGCCGACACCCGCTGGCTGGGCAACCCGATCGAGGCGTGGCGGCCTTGAAGAGCGGGTCGGGACGTCCGGAACCGGGCGTCCGGGCCCAGCGGCACCAGCACGTCGTACGAGCACAACGCAGGGAGCGGAAGCGGCAGTGAACGGCCAGAAGACAGCGGCATCGGACCCGTACTTTCCGGCCAACGGCGACCCCCGTTACCGCGTGCACCGGTACGAACTCGCTCTGGAGTACCGCCCCGGCCCCAACCGGCTCGCCGGCACGGCCCGGCTCAGCGCGATCGCCGGGCGGGCGCCGCTCACCGAGTTCCACCTCAACCTGGCCGAGTTCAAAATAGGCCGCGTCCTGGTGAACGGCCGGGCCCCGCACTACAGCCACCGCGGCGGCAAACTCCGGATCCGGCCCCCCAAGCCGCTGCCCGCCGGCGCCGCCTTCACCGTCGAGGTGCACTGGGCGGGCAACCCCACCCCGGTGCGCAGCCCCTGGGGCGGGCTCGGCTGGGAGGAACTGACCGACGGCGCGCTCGTGGCGAGCCAGCCCGTCGGCGCACCCTCCTGGTACCCGTGCAACGACCGGCCCGCGGACAAGGCCTCGTACCAGATCTCGGTCAACACCCCCTCCGCCTACACCGTCGTGGCCGGAGGCAGGCTGCTCACGCGGACGACCCGGGCCTCCACCACCACGTGGGTGTACGAGCAGCCCGCGCCGACCTCCACGTACCTGGTCGGCCTGTCCATCGGCATGTACCAGACGGTGCTGCTCGGCGACCCCGGGCTCGGCGGGGTCCCGCAGAGCGCCCACGTACCGGCGCACCTGCTGCCGGGCTTCTCCCGGGACTTCGCGCGGCAGCCCGCCATGATGCAGCTGTTCGAGGAGCTGTTCGGCCCCTATCCCTTCGGCGAGTACGCGGTCGTCGTCGCCGACGAGGAACTGGACGTGCCGGTGGAGGCCCAGGGGCTCTCCCTGTTCGGCGCCAACCACGTGGACGGCGTACGCGGCTCCGAGCGGCTCATCGCCCACGAGCTCGCGCACCAGTGGTTCGGCAACAGCGTGACCATCGCCGACTGGCGGCACATCTGGCTCAACGAGGGCTTCGCGAAGTACGCGGAATGGCTCTGGTCGGAACGCTCCGGCGGCCGCACCGCGCACGAACTGGCGGCCGCCGCACACCGCTTGCTGTCCGGGCAGCCGCAGGACCTCCTGCTGGCCGACCCGGGACGCAAGCTGATGTTCGACGACCGCCTCTACCAGCGGGGCGGCTTGGCCGTGCACGCGATCCGCTGCGCACTGGGGGACGGCCCGTTCTTCCGCATGCTGCGGGAGTGGGCCACCGTGCACCGCCACGGCGTGGTCACCACGGCGGGCTTCACCGCGCACGCGTCCCGCTACGCGCTCGAACCGCTGGACGAGCTCTTCACGGCCTGGCTCTCCGAGCCGGCCCTCCCGCCGCTGCCTTCGCCGGCCGGGGCGCTCTAGAGCCATCCCTTCTTCTTGACGAAGACGAAGGTGCCCAGCGATGCGGCGAGGACGGTGCCGAGGAGCACCGGCAGGGCGAAGAAGTTGTCGAAGCCGTACTCGTTGAGGTGCTCGAAGTTGGCGCCCGGGATCGCGGCGAAGGTGGACGGAATGACGAACATGAGCGTCAGCGCCGTCAGCTTGCGGTTCTCGACGGTGGACTTGACCTGATCCTCGGTCAGGGCGTTCAGACGGTCCATGTCCTTGTTGAAATCGCGGAGTTCGTCGCGGATCTCGTGCAGTACGGCGAGGGTCTGGGCCTGCTCCTCGGCGGCCGCGGTGGTGGGGGTGGTCGTGGCGGCGTCGATGGCGGTGTTGAAGGTCATGACAGTGCTTCTTTCTGGAATGGGGTCCGCGGACATGGCTGTGCGCGGACAGGGCAGAGCGGCCGTGGGACGCCCTGGGAAAGGGTGAGGGGTGGGAGCCCGGAGCATGGCGGACGAGCCCGCCGCAAGGGCTGGGCGCGCCGGTTGCCGGAACGGGCCGGAGAAGGATGCGACGGCTGGGCGGAGAGCGCCCGGGGGCCGTCGGGGGACGGAGAGAGAGCTCTGGCTACGCGGAGGTGCGGCTCAGAGCGCGGGCTCGCCGCCACCCACGCCGGCGCCGAGGCCATCACGGAGCTCGAAGAGCTGTGCGCGCAGGGGGAGCGGGCCGTCGCCGCGGACGACGTGGACGCGGCGGTCAGGGCGAACGCCCGGCTCCACGCGAAGATCATGGAGCTCGCGGGCAACGCCGTCCTCGCCGAGCTGGCCGCACAGGTGGACCGGCGCGTCCGCTGGTACTACACGCCCGTCGCCCGGCAGCGGGGCCGCCAGTCCTGGGTCGAGCACCGCGAGCTGATCGCGGCGATCGCGGACGGCGACGGACAGGCCGCGACGGCGATCATGCGCGCGCACACGGAGCACACCCGCAAGACGTACCACGAGCGGGCGAAGTAGCCCGGCGGCCGGGCGGCAGGCCAACCACCCTGCGGGGTGCGGCTGTTCCGTCCCGCTGAGGCCTGCTGCTCACGGTGCCTCGGAATCGGCCCAGAGCAGCGGGTACCTCTCCCTTCCCGTCCGGTCGACCCACTGGAGCCGCTCCCGCACGACCGCGCGCCGGCTCTCCGGGACCCGCTCCGCCAGCCTGCCCAGCAGGTCGCGCATCCTGCGCAGGGCCATCGGGGAATCGGCGGCGGAGAAGAGCAGGTCGTCGACGGCCGTTCGCACGTACCGCTCCCAGTCCGGCACCGGGATCGTCACCCGCAGCCGGCCGCTCCCGTCGGCGAACCGGCCGATGCCCAGATCGCGGCCGGAGAGCCGCGTCAGCAGGTCCTCGAGGCGGTCCAGGCTCTCCGCCGCCGTGGCCGGGTCGTTGATCGCGGGGGAGAGCGCCCGCAGCGCGATGTCGGCGAGCAGCCGGAAGGGCAGGTCGGGATCCTGATCGAAGGTGCGCTCCACTCCGGCCTCCAGATGGCCGCGCAGAACCTCCTCGGGCAGCTCGCCGCCGGTCACCCCGGCGAGCGTCATGCCCTGCGACACGGTCGCTCCCGGGGCGACGAGGAAGGTGAGGGAGCAGTCGTGCCGCTCGGCCAGGGCGACCAGTGCGCGCACGTCGATCCGCTGCACCACCACGGCCGGTCCGGACCACCGGACGGCGCTGGTGGGGGCCTGCGGGGGCGGTGGGTCCGTGGCCGTGGCCGTCCCGGGATCGTAGGGCCGGACGTACAGCTCATCGAACAGCCGGTGCGCGCGCGTGGCGATCGCGGTCAGGGAATGGCCGAGCTGGATCGAGAGGAACGCTCTCGTCTGCAGCGTCCGCATGAAGCTGAGCGCGACCAGGGTGAGCACCATCGCGGTCCCCGGAACGAGGGTCGAGACGGCCGTCCTGCGGGCACCGATGGCCAGTCCGGAGACGATGCTGAAGACGAACACGCCGACGGTGAAGGCGAAGGTGCGCCACACGATGGGGTCGTCCCGGAAGAGGCCGAGGCGCGGAGTGAAGGTGCTGGCGGAGAACTGGATCACCAGGAACAGCATCGAGTAGATGATGCTCACCAGACTGATGACACCGAACCCGAGGGTGAACAGGAGCGTCACCACCGGCCCGGCATCCACCTCGGGTCCCAGCGAGAGCCTGGGAAGGGCCACCCCCAGGGCCGCCCCGATGACCGCGCAGACGAGCTGCGCCAGATCCCTGCGCACCGCGCGCGAGGGGCGGGGGAGCATCGCGCCCCGCCCGCGGCGGCTTTCCCGGGTGCGCAGCCGTGCGGGGTCGTCGGCCGAGCCGGACATCCAGCCTCCTCCAGGTCCCGGTGAACCCACCCCTCCGCTGAGGATGCAACCACGGGAGCCGCGGGAGAGGGTGGCGGCGCGCGACGGAAACGGCCCACGGCCGTACACCTCGTGTCAACGGGGCTGCCGCACGGTGGATCCCGGCCGCCGGATAGGTTCTCGGCATGATCACGGCCCGAGCCGCATCCGGCGCGCAGCGGGCCCGCCGTCCGGCGGGCGCGCTGCGACTGCTGTGGCTGGCCGCCCTGCTGTTCGCGTTCCTCTCCACGCACGTCGCCCGCGGTGCGGTCCCGGTGGCCCACCTGGATGCCGTCGGGCTCGACGGCGCCGCCGGTCCTCACGGCGACGGGACACCGGGCGGGCACGGCGATGACGGCGGGCACGGCGACGGCAGCGGCAGCGGGCCCGGTGATGATCGCGGGCGCGGGCACCCCGCCGAGGTGTGCGTCTCCGGGCACCCGCAGCAGGGTGCGGAGCTGCCCGCGCCGTCGCCGGTTCCCCTCGGGGACCTGTCTCCTGCCGTCGGTGCGATGCGTACGGCCCTGTGGGAGCGGACCGCTCCGTCCGGCCTCCCTCCCCTGCGCAGTGTTCTCGGCTCGGTGGTGCACCGGGTATAGGTCCGGGCCGTTCGCCCCGATCCGACCCGATCTCATCGAAGACCCGGTCCGCCCCTCGTAGCCGGCCGGGCGATGAGCCGTGCACGCGGCACCAAAGGAACTCGCACGTGACTTCGCCCCAACTCCTCGGCACCCGGACCGCGGACGCTTCACCCGGCGCTCCCGCCACGGGACGCGCCGCCCGGCGCAAGCGCCACGCAAGCCCGGCGCGGACCCGGTCCCTGGCCGCCCGGTACCTCGGCTACGTCGGCTACTTCGTCGGCGCCGGCCTCATCAGCGGCGCCGTCGTCCACCACCCGCTCGATCCCGACCGCTACACCCGCATCGCCGCGTACGGCGCCCTCGTCTTCCTCGCCGCGACCGTCCTCAACGAGTTCGTGCTCACCAGGGAGCGTCCGGGGCTGCCCCGCCTGCTGCTGGTGATGGGCGCTTCGCTGCTGTTGTCCTTCGGCATCGGCATGCTCAGCGGCGGCCTCCAGCACTTCGACGACTTCCCCGCCCGCGGCGCCGTTCTCGTTCCCACCGGACTGGTCGTCTCGTTCGTCGCCTACGTGATCAAGGACGCCGACACCCCGGCGCCCCGGGTCTTCGGCCCCGTCGGCCTGGCCGTTCTCGTCACCGCGGCTCTCGCCTTCCTCGGTCTGCGGGAAGTCGCCGCCTCCATGGAGAACGCCCCCGGTGGCGGCCACAGTCACGGCGGGGCGCAAGAGCCCGCCGAGGACGGCCACGCTCCTGCCGCCACCCCGGAGCATCCGGCGGCGCCCGCCCCCGGAGCCCCGTCCACGGCGAAGCCCGCTCCCGCGAAGCCGACTCCGTCGAAGTCGGCGGCGCCGCACACCGACGGCCACGCCCACTGAGCGACGGGGAGGGGCGGGGTCGCCCGCCCCTCCCCGTGCGGGCCCCGGCCCGGGTTTGGTTCCGGACGCACCCACTCCGGATGCACCCCTTATGCCCGCCTTTGCCTGGCGATCGCATGGTGAGACGGGCTGGCGGGGCCCCGAACGACGACTTAGGTTCGCCTTACCTAAGCCCCTTCTTGCCGTACGGAAGAAATCAGCCATGCGAAGATCGCCCGGATACCTCCGCCACCCCGTCGTGCACAAGGTGGCGAGCTGAACCGTGGCCCTCTCCGTCGATGCGCAGATCACCACGGCCGTCCCGCCGGCCGACCGGTCCACGGCCGGAAAGCAGCCGACCCCCGTATGGGTCCTCGGAGCGCTCGGGCTCTTCGCCACCGCCGCCCTGACCGGTGCGTGCTGGGTGTCCGGCCACGTCCACGCGGACCCGACGCTTCAGGCCACCGCCCGCTTCCTCCACCTGGCAGCCATGGTCGTGGGCCTGGGCGCCGTACTGGCCGTCGACTGGTTCGCCATCCTGTGGCTGCTCGGACGCCGCCGCCTGGCCGACATCCTGGACACCGCCGCCACGCTGCAGGTTCCGATCTGGGGCGGCCTCGCGGGTCTCCTCGTCACGGGCCTCTTCCTGAGCCCGAACATGGAATCGACGCTCACCCTGACCAAGATCGCTCTGGTTCTGGTCATCACCCTGAACGGTCTCTACGCGCACTGGCTCGGGCAGCGCCTGGAGCGCTACCGGGACACCGGCGTCCCCGTCCGCTTCCTCGTCCAGTCGGGTCTGGCCGCCACCGTCAGTCAGACCGGCTGGTGGGGCGCCTGCGTCATCGGATACATCAACAGCCGGTCCTGAACGACGCCCGCCCGCCCGGAAGCGGCGAGGGCGTCCTCAGACGTCCCGGCGCCGTACGACCGTCACGGCCGTGATCACCGAGACGAGCGCCCAGCCCGCGAGCGCGATCCAGGAGCCCGTGACCGTGCCCGGGTGGGCGCCCAGGGAGGTGGAGGCCTCCGGGTTCAGGGCCAGCCGGGCCTGGGCGGCGAGCGGCAGGTGGTTGCCGATCTCCTTCAGGAACCTGTACCGATCGCCGCCGAAGAGCAGGGGCAGGAGGAAGAGCAGGCCCACGACCGCGACGATCGAGGCCGTGGCGTGACGCAGGACGGCCCCGAACGCCATGCCGGTCAGCGCGCACACCGGGACGACCAGCGCGTAGGCCACGACGGCCCGCAGACAGCCGGGGTCGTCGATCGAGAGCCCGACGTGCCGGGAGGACAGCATCGCGTTGACCGTGAAGAACGAGGTCACGGAGACCACGACGCCGAGCAGGAGCGAGGTCGCGGCGACCAGGACCACCTTGGCCTTGATCACCGCGCGCCGGTCGGGAACGGCGGCGAAGGTGGTGCGGATCATCCCGGTCGCGTATTCGCCGAAGACGGTGATGGCCCCGAACGCGGCCGCGGCCAGGGCCATGACGTCGGCGGCGATGCTGCTCAGTCCGTGGAACAACGGGTCGTACAGATAGGGGGGTTCGCCGGGAACCGGGGGATGCGACTGGTCGATGTACGGCAGGTCGGAGTGGACGCCGTTCACGTTGATCGCGATCGCGACGACGGCACTGAGGGCGAGCAACCAGTAGGTCGACCTGAGCGACCGCATCTTGATCCACTCGGCGGCGAGCAGGTCGGTGAAGGCGGCCGCCGCGGGCGGCACCGTCCGCTCGAACGGCACGGTGCCGGACGGAGCCGGTGCGCTCGGTGTGGTCGGTGTGCTCGGTGTGATCATCGGGGGTCTCCTGCGGGGTATTCGACGCTGTCGGTGGTGAGGAAGAGGAACACCGACTCCAGGGACGAGGCGTCCGTGGCCAGTTCGTGCAGCACGATGCGGTGCCGGTGGGCGAGCTCGCCGATCCGGGCCGCGGTCAGACCGGTGACGCGGACGGCCGGGCCGCCCTCCCTGCGCACCGACCCGCCCTCGCCGACCAGTACGGCCTCCAGGGCCGCCGGGTCGGGGGTGTGGACCCTCACGCCCCGGGAGGCGTGCCGCGCCGAGAACTCCGCGAGGCTCTCGTCGGCGATCAGCCGGCCCCGGCCGATGACGACGATCCGGTCGGCGGTGTGCTCCATCTCGGCCATCATGTGGCTCGAGACGAGCAGGGTGCGGCCCTCGGACGCCAGCCGCCGGAACAGGCCGCGCACCCACAGCACGCCCTCGGGATCCAGGCCGTTCAGGGGCTCGTCGAACAGCAGCACCGGCGGATCGCCGAGCAGGGCGCCCGCGATGCCGAGGCGCTGCTTCATGCCGAGTGAGTAGCCGCCGATCCGGCGGGCCGCCGCCTTCGTCAGCCCGACCTCACGCAGGACCTCGTCCACCCGGGACAGGGGGATGCCGTTGCCGCGGGCCAGGGCGGACAGGTGGGCCCGCGCGCTCCGTCCGCCGTGCACGTCCTGGGCGTCCAGCAGCGCGCCGACGTGGCGCAGCCCCCGCGGGCGGTGGGCGAAGGGGACCCCGTCCACCGTGACGCTCCCGCCGGTCGGCGCGTTCAGGCCCAGGATCATGCGCAGGGTGGTGGATTTCCCCGCGCCGTTGGGGCCGAGGAAGCCCGTCACCCGGCCCGGTTCCACGGTGAAGGTCAGGTCGTCGACGGCGACGGTGTCGCCGTACCGCTTGGTCAGCCGAGTCGATTCGATCACGGGCTCCACGCTGCCGGTACGGGGACCGCCCGTGCGTCGGCCGGGGGTTCACACCACCGGCCCCGCCGGTAGCCCGGGGGACTAGGTCCGCGGGCCAATGCCCCGGCGGACGGCCGCGGTTACGATCGGGCGATGACCGCAGCTCCTCGTCCATTCCTGCTCAGACGCGTGCCACCGGGTGCGTGGGTGGGTGCCTTCTGGGTGACCCTCATCCTCGTGCGCATGCTGCAACGGCCGGACGAGCTGCGTCACTTGATCCAGTACGACGGCAACATCGAGGATGCGCCGCTGCTGGCCACCGCCGCCGTCACGACCCTGGGCGCGCTGCTGCTCTTCCGGGCACCGCTGGCAGCCGTGGCCGTCGCGCTCGCCGGCACCGTGTTCTCGATCGGAATGGCCGTGCGGGAGACGACCTTCGTCCTGTTCCTGCTGGCCGACGCGGCCGTGGGCTACACCGCCGCGACCCGCTCCCGGCGGCTCTCCGTGCCCGCCGCCGGGCTCTGCGTCGCCACCCTGGCGGGCTACTCGGTCTGGCAGCTGGCCCGCGGCACCTTCTTCAACGCCTCGGCGCCGGCCGGGCTCGCGTCGACCGTCGCCATCGCCTGGCTGATCGGCAACACGATCCGTCAGAACCGGGCCCACGCGGACACGGTGCGCGCCCAGGCCACACGTCAGGCGATCACCGCCGAGCGGCTGCGGATCGCCCGGGAACTGCACGACATGGTCGCCCACAGCATCGGCATCATCACCATCCAGGCCGGCGTGGGCAGCCGCGTCATGGACACCCAGCCCGCCGAGACGCGCAAGGCCCTCGAAGCCATCGAGGCCACCGGCCGGGAGACCCTCTCCGGCCTGCGGCGGATGCTCGGCGCGCTGCGCAAGGGCGAGGAGGAGCAGGCGCCGCTGGATCCGGTCCCCGGCCTCGCCGCCCTCGGCGACCTCGTCGGGCGCAGCGCGTCCGCCGGTGTCCGGGTCTACGTCCGCTGGCGCGGGGAGCGGTGCGAACTGCCCCCGGACGTGGACCTGGCGGCCTTCCGCATCGTCCAGGAGGCGGTCACCAACGTGGTGCGGCACTCCGGCACCCGGGACTGCACGGTGACCGTCGACTACCGCCACGGCGAGCTGGCCGTCGACGTGGTCGACCGCGGCCACGGCCGCGCCGGAGCCCCCGGGGGCTCCGGATACGGCATCGTCGGCATGCGGGAGCGGGTCGGTCTGCTGCACGGAGAGTTCAGCGCCGGGCCGTTGCCGGACGGCGGCTTCCGCGTGGCGGCCCTGCTCCCGATACCGGTGGAGGCCGCCCGATGATCCGGGTGGTACTGGTCGACGACCAGCCGCTGATCCGTACGGGCCTGCGCGTCCTCATCGCCGACACCCCCGACCTGGAGGTGGTCGGCGAAGCCGGGAACGGCGCCGAAGCCGTGGAACTGGTGGCGCGGCTACGGCCGGACGTCGCCATCATGGACATCCGGATGCCCGGCACCGACGGCATCGAGGCCACCCGCGGGATCAAGGCGGAGGCCTCGTCGACGGGGGCGGCGACCCGCGTCCTGATCCTCACCACCTTCGACGACGACGAGTACGTCTACGGTGCGCTCCGCGCCGGGGCGAGCGGCTTCCTCGTCAAGGACATGCCCCTGGAGTCGATCCTCGACGGAGTCCGGATCGTCGCCGCCGGGGACGCCCTCATCGCGCCCAGCGTCACCCGCCGCCTCATCGAGGAGTTCGCGGCGCGCCCCGATCCCGATCCCGAACCCGCCCCCGCGCGCCGGACGGCCGTCGGCGGCATCACCGACCGGGAGCGCGAGGTCCTGACCCTCGTGGGCCGGGGTCTGTCGAACGCCGAGATCGCCGCGGAACTCACCATCAGCGTGGCCACCGCCAAGGCCCACCTCGCGCGGCTCTTCACCAAACTCGACGCGCGCGACCGGGTCCACCTCGTGATCCTCGCCTACGAGTTCGGCCTGGTCGCGCCCCCGGCATGAGCGGCTCTGGCTGAAACATGCCGGTCCGACAGGAAGGATGCTGCCCCGCGGACTTGGACGCGGGTCCGGGGGCGGCGGGGCGCTTTCCGCCGGTGGAAGGGCCGGGGATCAGGACTTCGGCACGGTGTTCACGTAGGTGGTTCCGGCGTTGTAGAAGCCGTCGACGGCTTTCTGGACATTCGCCTGGGAAACGGCCTCGCCGGCCTTGTAGTAGAACCAGTTGACCTTCATGTTCCACGTACGTGTACCGCCGGTGAAGGGAAGGTCGATGAACCAGTTGCTGAAATGCATGTCCATCTTCTCGCGCGGAACGTATTTGCCGGAACTGGTGAACAGATCCTTGCCGTCCAGTGAATAGGTGACCTTTCCGTTCAGGAAGGTGACCATCATGATGTGCCAGCCCTCGAGGCGCCGCTTCTTGAGCGCGTGGGTGACCCGGTCCGGCGGATCGGCCTTGAACCAGCTCGTGGTGTCGAGCTGCGGACCCACCGAACCCCAGCCGCCGTTCGGCAGGTACTCGTAGTCGAGCTCGCTGTAGTTCGCCGAGGAGTCCGACGCCGATATCGGGAAGAAGGTCTCGACGACGTGGTCGCCGTTGCGGCCGGCGGCGGGCTTGTCGGTCAGGTGGACCCGGGCGGCGAAGGTACCCGTGAAGAGCGGGGTGCCGGTGGTCTGCACCTCGACCTGCCGCGTGCCCTGCTCGGTGCCGTCGGTGGAGGACTGCAGCTGCAGGGTCTTGCCCCCCTGGGCCGTCGTGTCGGAGGGGAAGCTCGCACCGGCGGAGGACCAGGTGTCCTTGATCCCCGGGCCGCCGCCCCCGTACGGATCTCCCAGCCGTTGGCGCCGAGCGAGGGGTCGTCGGCACCGCTGTACTGGAAGCCGTCGAACAGGGTTCCCGGCGGTCCGGACGGCGTCGGCGAGGTGCTGGGGGCGGGCGTGGACGCGGCGGGTCCGCCGACGGGGCCGCCGCCGGAGCAGGCGGCGAGCACGCACAGGAGGGCGGGCAGCGTGAGCGCGGTCCACGCGCGGCGACGAGTGGTGCGGCGGGGCTGACTCACACGGGCTCCTTGGGGCGCAGAGGCGGTACCTGGACACGCCCTTGAACGAGGATCAACGGATCAACGGATCAATTGCTGATCACGCGAGAGGTCATCCTAAGGTTCGCGGCGGCCTCTCTTTTCCCCGGTCGTATACGCGCTGATCATTGTCCGGCAACCGCGCATACAGGCCTACTTGCCGGTACTGCCAATTGGTATTCCAATCCGATTACGGCACCGGAGCAGATCGCGCCGAAAGCGCAGATCGGGCCCAAGTCGGTTTGGTCCGGTGCACTAGCGTTCGCCCTGCCATCCCACGGTCTACGTACCCTGCAATGAAAGGCCCCGCAAGGTGCGCTCAGTCAATGGTTCCCCTGATCGCGGATCGGCGTACCCGGTGCAGCCTGAAATGTCCGGGTCGAGCTTCGAGGATCCCGCTCCGGGACCGGTTTTCGTCGACCAGTCGGGTCTGCGCGGCCGTCTGCTGCGGGGGCTCGGATGGCCGGTTTCCGTAGTCGGCGCGGTCCTGGCGGTCGCCATGGGCGGCAGCCTGATCGGCGTGCAGGCGGACGCCCCGGCGATGGGGATCCCCGCGCAGCCCTCGCGGCAGCCCGCGGCGCTGCCTTCGGCCGTACCCTCGCCGTCACCCACCTCGCAGTCGGCGTCGTCCCGGACCTCTTCGCCCCGGCCGGGCGCATCGGCCACATCGTCCGCACCGGCCGCCCCGGCCGCGCCGTCGGTGAAGCCCGGGACGAAGCCCTCCGCCACCTCGTCGAAGCCGGTGCTCACCCCACCGAAGCCGTCGGCCGCTCCGTCGAAGTCCTCGCCGGCCAAACCGAAACCCCCGGCCGCCAAACCGAAGCCCACGGCCACCGGGCCCAGGCCCATGGCCGACACACCGGATGCCCCGGCCACCGTGCCGCCCGGGGCACGTCCTTCGGACCGGCCCGTCAACACCCCCTGATCTTCCGCGCCACCCATCTCCAGGAGCGTCATTGTCCCGCCATCAGCGCCGCCGGCAGTCCCTGCGCAGGCCGCGCCGACTGGCCGCGCCGCCGCTGCGCTTCTTCATGCCGCTGTCGCTGCTGGCATGCCTGCTCGCGCTTCTCGTCCTGCGCGGCCTCGCCACCAACGAGGCCTTCCACGACGACCGGATCGCGATCTCGGTCGACAAGACGACCGTGCCGACCGAACTGCTCAAGGGTGGTCCGGTCATCGACGCGCGCGGCAGCAGGAACGAGAAGCCGGTCAGCTACCACATCCCCGACCGCACCGCGGTACTGAGCTTCGACGACGGTCCCTCACCGCAGTGGACTCCGAAGATCCTGGACGTGCTCGCGGCCCATGACGTCCGTGCGGACTTCTTCGTGACCGGCGCCATGACCACCCGCAACCCGGAGCTGATCCGGCAGATCGTCGCGGACGGCCACGAACTCGGCGTCCACACCTTCACCCACCCCGACCTGGTGTACCAGTCCAAGACCCGGATCAGCTGGGAGCTGGCGCAGACGCAGCTCGCCCTGGCCGGTGTGGCCGGCGTCCACAGCGCACTGTTCCGCCCGCCGTACTCCTCCGACGCCACGGCGATGGACGACTGGAACTACCCGGTGATCAAGTACGTGGGCGCACGCGGCTACCTCACCGCGTTCATCGACCGGGACACCGATGACTGGAAGCGTCCCGGAGTCGAGGAGATCGTCAAGGCGGCCATGCCGTCCAGGCCCGGTGCGGGCGCGCTGATCCTGCTGCACGACGCGGGTGGCGACCGTACCCAGACCATCGCCGCGCTCGAGCAGATCATCGTCAAGCTGCAGGCCGAGGGCTACCGCTTCACCACCATCTCCGAAGCCCTCGGCGCCTCCGGCGCCACCGTGCCGGTGACCGGGTACCAGCTGTGGGCGGGCAAGGGCTACATCTGGGCCACCCAGGTGGCGGTGCACACCTTGCCGGTACTGGTCGGGCTGCTGGCCCTCGTCGGCTTCCTCAACTTCGGCCGGTTCGGGCTGATGCTCGTCCTCGCGCCGATCCACGCCCGCCGCGCCAAGCGGCGCGACGCCTGGGGACCGCCCGTCACCCAGGCGGTCACCGTGCTGGTGCCCGCGTACAACGAGCGCGAGTGCATAGCCAACACCCTCAACTCCCTGGCCGTCAGCGATCATCCGATCGAGGTGATCGTCATCGACGACGGTTCCTCGGACGGCACCGCGGACATCGTCGAGGCGATGAACCTGCCGTTCGTCCGGCTGATCCGCCAGGCCAACGGCGGCAAGTCCAGCGCCCGCAACACCGGTATCGCGGCCGCCTCGCACGAGATCATCGTGATGATGGACGGCGACACCGTCTTCGAACCGTCCACCGTGCGCGAGCTGGTCCAGCCCTTCGGCGACGAGGCGATCGGCGCGGTCTCGGGCAACGCCAAGGTCGGCAACCGCGACAGCCTGATCGGCGCCTGGCAGCACATCGAGTACGTCCTCGGCCACAACCTGGACCGCCGGATGTACGACATGCTGAACGTCATCCAGACCATCCCCGGCGCGGTCGGAGCCTTCCACAAGGAGGCCCTGCGGCGGGTCGGCGGGATGAGCGAGGACACCCTCGCCGAGGACACCGACATCACCATCGCGGTGCTCTGCGACGGCTGGCGGATCGTCTACGCCGAGCACGCCCGCGCCTGGACCGAGGCACCCGTCAGCCTCCAGCAGCTCTGGTCCCAGCGGTACCGCTGGAGCTACGGCAGCATGCAGGCGATGTGGAAGCACCGCCACGCGGTGACCTCCCGCGGCCCGGCCGGGCGCTTCGGCCGGCTCGGGTTGCCGCTCGTCGTGCTCTTCGGCGTGATCGCCCCGCTGCTGGCGCCGCTGGTCGACCTGTTCCTGCTGTACGGCGTGTTCTTCGGGGACGCGGGCATCACCCTCAGCAGCTGGGGCGGCTTCATCCTGCTCCAGGCCGCACTGTCCTGGTACGCCTTCCATCTCGACGGCGAGAAGCCCTGGTACCTGATCAGCCTGCCGATCCAGCAACTGGTCTACCGGCAGCTGATGTACATCGTCCTGCTGCAGTCCGCGATCACGGCGATGACCGGGGGCCGCCTGCGCTGGCAGAAGCTCCGGCGCACCGGTGAGGTCGCCGTACCCGTGGAGGTCCGACCGTGACCGCGTACACCGACCCCGGGCGCACCCAGGACACCGTCCAGCTGAGGGTCCTCGCCTTTCCGTACCAGGGGCAGGGACCGTGGCCGGAGGCGCAGACGGAGCCAGAGCCAGAGCCGGATTCGTCTCCGGATCCGGGGTCACCCGCCCCGCGCAAGGGCGGCCGGGACCGCTATCTCGACCTCCTGCGCGCGCTCGCGCTGGTGCGCGTGATGCTCTACCACAACTTCGGCTGGTTCTGGCTGCCCCTCGTCTTCCCGTCGATGGGCGTGATGTTCGCGCTGGCCGGCTCGCTGATGGTCCGCTCGCTCAGCCGCCCCGCCCTCGGCGTGATCCGCGGCCGACTGCGCCGGCTGCTGCCGCCGATGTGGCTGTTCGGCGCCGTCCTGCTCACCCTCCAGATCCTCGACGGCTGGGGCCCCGACTCCGAAGGCCACCCCACCTGGTGGTGGACCAAGCTGGGCTTCTGGATCCTGCCGCTGAGCACGCCGCCGTACGCGGAGGGCCTGCCCGGCTTCGGCCTGGTGGAACCGACGTGGGCCCTGCAGATCACCGTCCCGCTCTGGTACCTCCGGGCCTACCTGTGGTTCGTGCTGCTCTCTCCGCTGATGCTCCGGGCGCTGCGACGGCTTCCGGTGGTGACGCTGTCCGGCCCCCTGGCGGCGCTGATCGTCATGAACACCCTCTTCGCCGACCAGGAGTTCGTCTACGGCCGGGTCTGGGAGAGCGCCAACGACTTCGCCATGTTCGGCTCCTGCTGGATCCTCGGCATGGCCCACCAGGAGGGGCTGCTCAAGAAGATCCCGCAGTACGTCCTGCCGTCCGTCGCGCCGCTGGTCATGGTGGCCGGGCTCTGGTACCTGCAGACCCGCCCGGTCGACCCGACCGTACCGACCGAAATCGAGGCCTGGCCGATCGCCCAGGCCCTGTGGTCCCTCGGCTTCGTAGCCATCCTGCTCCACATCAGCCCGTCCTGGGAGCAGTGGCCCAGGGCGCTGGAGCGGTGGAACGGCCTGGTCAGCCTGCTCAACTCCCGCGCCGTCAGCGTCTACCTGTGGCACCAGGCGGCGCTCGCGGTCGCGATCCCGCTGATCGACCCCCTCTGGAGCGTCCCCTTCTTCTACGAGCACCTCCAGTGGCTGCTGACCAGCCAGTGGTTCACGCTGCTGGTGGCGATCCCGCTGGTCGGTCTGCTGGTGCTGACCTTCGGCTGGGTCGAGGACGTGGCCGCCAGACGCGCGCCGCGGCTCCTGCCGTACCCGCGCCGTCAGCGCGGCAGGCGCCGGGCCGCCGACTGAGGGAGCCCGCCCGTCACCCGGTACCGGCCGGCCCGGATCGCGTCGGCTCAGCCCGGATCACGTCCGCTCAGCCCGATCGCCCGGTCCAGCAGCGGGGCGTCGTCCGGGACGGGGACGACGGGACCGAAGATGCCCCCGCCGCCGCCTTCCTCCTCCACCGTTGCCTGGAGGAAGGCGTACGAGGCGTGCAGGGCGGCCTGTTCGGGTGCGTACTCCTGGCCGGTGGAGCGCGCCAGGTCCCAGCCGTGAACGACCAGTTCGTTGACGGCCACCAGACCCGCGACCTCGCCCGGCAGGTCCACGCCGCCCGCACGGGTCATGCCGGTCCAGGCGTCCGGATCCCTCCAGGCTTCGGCGAGCTCGCCGAGGACCCGGGGCAGCTCCTCCCGCCAGCCGGCGGGAAGGTCGGGTACGGCCGCGCCGGGGGCCGTGTCCGTCGTGGGGCCCAGGTTCTTGCGGGCGGCGTCGCGAAAGGCGACGGCCAGGTGCGTGATGTGGCCCAGCACGTCGCGGACCGCGTACTCGGGGCAGGGCGTCGGGCCGGCGAGCCGGTCGTCCGGGACGCCCGCCGCGAGCCGGGCCACGATCCCGCACTGCGGTCCGAGGTCGAGCATCGTGGAATCGGTCATCTGCCGCTCCTTCGGGGTCAGGGGGCACAGCCCGGCGCGGGAGGGGAGCGAACGAATGGACGGACGAACCCCTCCCACGCCTCGGATCAGGGGCAGCTGATGCGGGTGTCGCCGGGGTCGGTGGTGCAGGTGTCGGTGCCCATGCCGCCGTTGGCGGTGTCGTTGGCGCCCACGCCGTCGGTGGTGGTCAGGCGGTCGTTGCCGTAGTAGCCGGTGAGGACGTCGTTGCCCGGGCCGCCGTTCAGGGTGTCGTCGCCGAAGCCTCCGTCGATGTTGTCGTTGCCCGGGCCACCGTGGACGGTGTCGTTGCCGTAGCTCGCGCTGACGGTGTCATTGCCGCTGAGGCCGCAGATGACGTCGTTGGAGTAGCCGCCGTTCAGGGTGTCCGTACCGCTGGTGCCGATGATCGTGCAGCCGCGGGAGTTGTTCACCGAGGTCGACGCGCCCGCACTGTTGTTGGCCGCGTTCGGGTCCTGGGTCGAGGCGGTGACGGAGGCGCTGTTCGTCAGGGTGCCCGTGGCGCGCGGCTCGGCCGTCACCGTGACCGTGGCGCTCGCACCCGGTGCGAGGCTGCCCAGGGCGCAGTTCGCCCCGGTCGCCGTGGTCGTGCAGGTGCCTTGGGAGGGGACGGCCGACAGGAGGGTGCCGCCCGCTCCCGAGAGGGAGTCGGTGAGGGTCACGCCCGTCGCGGTCACGGTGGACGTCGCGGCGCTGGAGACCCGTACGGTGTACGAGGCCTGGTCGCCGATGCTCACGGTCGGCGTACCGGTGTGCGTCACCGACAGGTCGGCGGCCGGGGGCGGAGGCGGAGTGCCGCCGCCGCCTTCGTAGCGGGCGATGCCGAAGGCCCCGAGCCCGGCCAGGCCCGCGGCCACGGTCTTCCCGTCGGGCTGTACGAGCAGGCCGCGGATCTCCTCCCCGCCCAGCATGCCGGTGTACACGCGGCCGTCGCCGCCGCCGAAGCCGGTGTCCAGGACACCGCTCGGCAGGTAGCGGGCGAGGGCGAAGTCGGAGGCCTCCTGGCTGTCCGGGTCGTCGGCCGTGCCGCCGACGAGGATCTTCCCGTCCTGCTGGAGCGCCATGTCGTACGCCACCGCCGTGCTGAGGGGCCAGACGGTGGTGACCTTGCCGCCGGTGCCGAAGGCCGGGTCGGGACCGCCGCCCGCGGTGAACCGGGCCAGTGCGAAACCGGTGTTGGTCGATCCGGCGACGACGACCGCCCCGTCGGACCGGACCGCCACGGCCCGGCCGAAGTCCGTGCCGCCGAAGTCCGCGGTGGCCATGCCGTCACCGCTGAAGGACGTGTCGAGGCTGCCGTTGGACAGGTAGCGGGCCACGCCGAAGTCGAAGGCGGTGCTGCCCACGTAGCCGACGGCCACGAACCGGCCGTCCGGCTGCAGCGCCAGGCCGGTGGCCTGGCCGCCGGCGTCCCCGCGGAAGGCGGGAGCGAAGCCCGCCACCACCGTGCCGTCCCCGCCGAAGGCCGGGTCGGGGCTGCCGTTCGGGTTGAGGCGGGCCAGGGCGAAGCCCGCCCCGCCGCTGAGGCCGACCGCGAGGATCTTTCCGTCCGGCTGGACGACCAGGTCGGCGGCCCCCGAGGCGCTGCCGAAGTCGTCGACGCGCACGAGACCGGCCGAGCCGAAGCCCTGGTCGAGCGAGCCGTCGGTGTTGTAGCGGGCGACGGAGAAGAAGCAGCAGCCGCCGCCCTCGTCCGGGACCTCCGTACGGCCGGCGACCACGATCTTCCCGTCGGCGGGCTGCACGGCCACCGCCTCGGCCTGGTCGTCACCCCCGAAGTCACTGGTCACCCGGCCGTCGCCACCACCGAAGGCGGTGTCGACACTGCCGTTGGCGTTGTACCGGATCAGCGCCATGTCGAAGGGGACGCCGGGCCCCGAGACGTGGCCGGCCACGACCAGCTTGCCGTCGCCCTGCCGGGCCACGTCCAGCCCCTCGGCGTAGTCCCACGGACCGCCGTCGTCGGGGAAGTACGTCTGGACCTTGCCGGAGCCGGCGAAGGCGGGGTCCAGGTCCCCCGGAGCCGCCAGCGCGGTGCCGGGCAGAGCGAGCACCAGCGCCAGGGCGGCAGCCGCCGCGGCTGCCACCACCTTGCCGCCCCGCCCTCCGGGCCGGACGGGGCGGTGGTGCTCCTCATCTGGTCTGGGGTATGAGCTGATCATGGGCGTACGGACCTCCGCGTCGCGCCGCGGAAACGAGCAGGCAGCAGCTTCGTGCCGGCCGTGCGCGGGACGCCCGAGGCGCGGCGGCCCGCAGCCTTCCGAGTCCGGTGATCCACCCCTGCGGCCGAACTGGCGGGGGAAGGGCGGGCCCTCACGCTCCGCGCGGACCGCTCCCGGCCTGATCGGCAAGACACCCCCTAGCCCTTGCTCCATCCGGCCGTGCCGGAGTACGAGTCCAGCAGGTCCACGACGAAGACCAGGGTCGAGCCCGCAGGGATCAACGGCGAGGGCGACTGCTTGCCGTAGCCGAGACGCGGGGGAACGATGATCTCGCGGCGGCCGCCGACCCTCATCCCCTTCACCCCCCGGTCCCAGCCCTTGATGACCCGGCCACCGCCCACGGCGAACTTGAACGGCTCACCCCGGTCCCAGGAGGCGTCGAACTCCTTCCCGGACTCGAAGGTCACCCCGACGTAGTGGACCCTGACCACCATGCCCGGCTTGACCTCGACCCCGTCCCCGACGACCAGGTCCCGGACGGTCAGCTCGGTGGGAGCGGCACCCTCCGGAACCTCGACCTCGGGCTTCGTCAGTTCACTCATCGCACCCTCATACTTTCCAACGGAGGCTCCGCACGGGCCGGCCGGACATGCCGTCCGCCCGGAGGCGTCCGGGTAACTGTTTCTACGGGGGAGAACCTTAGGTGTTCGGAATCATCAGACCGTGCCGTCATCGCCTGGGCGAGGGCTTGCGTACCGAGTGGATGGCGCATCTGTGCGGGCTGTGCCTGGCCCTGCGCAGCGAGTACGGGCAGTTCGCGAGGGTGGCCACCAACTACGACGGCCTGATCGTCTCGGTACTGACCGAAGCGCAGTCGGAGCGCACCGGGGACTGGCGCCGGGGCGCCGGTCCGTGCCCGCTGCGCGGGATGCGGTCGGCGGACGTGGCGCAGGGCGAGGGCGCGCGGCTGGCGGCGACGGTGTCGCTGGTCCTGGCCGCGGCGAAGATGCGGGACCACGCGGCCGATGGGGACGGCCTGGCGGGGCGCCGCCCGGTGGCGCTGGCGGCACGCCGGATCGCCCACCACTGGGACCGTGCGGGCGTCGCCGGCGGCGAACGGATCGGCTTCGACACCGCGCTGCTGCTCGCGGCGGTCGAACGCCAGCCGGAGATCGAGCGGTCGACCGGCCCCGGTGGGTCGCTGCTGACGGTCACGGAGCCCGCGGAGACGGCGACCGCGGCCGCCTTCGCGCACACCGCGGTACTCACGGACCGCCCGGGCAACGCCGAACCGCTGGCGGAAGCCGGCCGCCTGTTCGGCCGGCTGGCGCACCTGCTGGACGCCGTCGAGGACCTGGACGCGGACGAGGCGTCCGGCGCGTGGAACCCGATCGCCGTGACCGGAGCGGACCGCGCCGAGGTGCGCCGGCTCTGCGACGACGCCGTCCACGGCATCCGACTCGCCCTGGCCGAGGCCGTGTTCGTCGACGATCGGCTGGTGCGGGCGCTGCTGGGCGGCGAGTTGGAGCGTGCCGTCGATCGGGTCTTCGACCCTCGGCACCGTCACCATCAGCGCCGCCGCCCGGCGCCGGGCCTCCGCATGGTGCCCTGGCTGGGACGCCGGGGTGCGGAGACGGACACGCCGTCGGGGACCGGCACGGGCGCGGCCTGCGGCGTGGGGGAGCTTGCGGGCGCGGCGCCGGACGGTGGGGTGACGGCGTCGGGCCGGCCGCCGGAGGGACAGTGCCGGCGGTGTCGCGAGCGGGGCCGGCTGTGCGCCGATTGCCAGTTGTGCCGTGCGTGCTGCCGCTGCAACGAGGACGACGGCATGGATGACGGAGAGCCCTTGCAGTTCGGTGACGGCAACCGCAACGGCGGCTCGACCAGGGACGGTTCCGGGAGTGACCGGTCCGGGAACGACGGCTGGTCCGGCGGCCAGGGCGGCGGCAACTCGGGTGGCTCCTCGGGCGGTTGGGGCGGTGGTCAGGGCTCCGGCAGCTCCGGAGGCTCGGGCGGTGGCTCGGGTGACGGCTGCGGTGGTGGTGGCGGTGGCTGCTGCAATCCGTGCAAGTGCTGCTGCGACTGCTGCGACTGAACGACGGATGGGACCCGCCACGATGCCAGTGCCCCACGCAACGCCCGACCCCTCGCCCGCCCGTGTCACCGCCGTGCTGCGGATTCTCGTACTGTCCACGTTCGTCGTCCTCCTCAACGAGACGATCATGGTCAACGCGATCCCGCGGCTCATGCGCGATTTCGAGGTCACCGCAGCCGCAGCGGGATGGCTGTCCACGGCCTTCATGCTCACCATGGCCGTGGTCATCCCGGTGACGGGGTGGTTCCTCCAGCGCGTGACGACCCGGACCGCCTTCAGCCTCGCCATGGCGCTGTTCCTCGCCGGTACGGCTCTGGCCGCGGCCGCGCCCGCCTTCCCCGTGCTGCTGGCCGCCCGGGTCATCCAGGCCAGTGGCACCGCCGTCATGATGCCGCTGCTCATGACGACGCTGATGACCCTCGTGCCCCCGCACGACCGCGGCCGAGTCATGGGCAACATCACCCTCGTCATCTCCGTCGCACCCGCCCTCGGCCCCGCCGTCTCCGGGGTGCTGCTGCAACTGGGCTCGTGGCGACTGCTGTTCCTGGCCGTACTGCCCATCGCCGGAGGCATGGCCGTGTTCGGCCGGCGCAACCTGGTCAACATCGGCGAGCCGCAGGCCGGTCCCATCGACTGGCTGTCCGTCCCCCTGGCGGCGGCGGGCTTCGGCGCCCTGGTCTACGGCCTGAGCGGACTCGGCGCCGAGAACGCGGCCCGGGCCCCGGTGCCCGCGGAGGCCGTCACCTCGGCCGGCGCCGTGCTCGTAGGACTGTTCGTATGGCGACAGCTGGCACTGCAGCGCTCCTCCACCCCGCTGCTGGACCTGCGCGCACTGACGTTCCGTCATTTCTCGGTGGCGCTGGGCCTGATGTGCGTGTCCTTCATGGCCCTCATGGGCACCTTCATCCTGCTGCCGATCTACCTGCAGGAGGTGTGCGGCCTGACCTCACTGCAGACCGGGCTGCTCCTCATCCCCGGCGGCCTGACCATGGGCCTGCTCGGACCACAGGTCGGCAAGCTCTACGACCGACTGGGCGCACCACGGCTGGTCGTACCGGGAGCCGTACTCACGGCCCTTTGCCTCACGCTGTTCGCCTTCACGGGCGAACGGACCTCGCCGTGGCTGGTGCTCGCCCTGCACGTGGCCCTCAGCGCGGGCATGGCGTTCGTCTTCACCCCCGTCTTCACCTCCGGACTGTCCGTACTGCCGCCGCACCTCTACCCCCACGGCTCCGCCATCCTGGGCTCGCTCCAACAGGTCGCGGCCGCCGCGGGCACCGCCCTGGTGATCAGCGTCATGTCGGGGCACGCCGCCACGGCGGCGGCCGAGGGCGCCGACGCCACCGGCGCCCTCGCCACGGGCATCCAATGGGGATTCGGCATCGGCGCCGGGCTCGGCGCACTGGCCGTGCTGGTCGCGCTGCTGATCCGCACCCCGCCCGCTCCGCACCAGCCCGCGGCGGCGCAGGCCCGGGACGAAGACGGCACCGCGACGAGCCAAACGGCCCACACGCCAGGCTGACGCCCCGATGGGTGCGGGGCCAGGGCGGGTTCAGGGAGTGGCGAGCGTGCCGAGCACGTCCTTGGCGCAGGCGATGGCGGCTGCCTCGGCGGTGTCGACGGGAACGTCCTTGCGGGTCAGGCCGGAGTACGTGCTCGCGGAGTATTCGACGGTGACGAGCGCGTTGTTCCGGACCACCGAGAGCTTGGCACGGCCGTAGCCGCTGTAGGAGGTGTAGAGCAGGGTCGCCTTGTCGCCCAGGTCCGGAACGGCCCGGTCGTCGGTGATCTTCGCGCCGGTGGTGGTCGCCATGTTCCGGCTGATGGTCAGGGTCTGCTGGTAGACGCCTTCCGCGAACGGGGACAGTCCTACGCCGATCCGCGCCTCGGCATAGCCGGAGGTCATGCTCGTCCACATCCCGTTCGACGAGGCCTCACCGGCTCTCTGCTCCTGCGCGGTGCAGGTGGCTCCCTTGATGTACCGCTCGACCGTCTCCGGGCGCAGCAGCGCACAGCCGTCGACCAGTTTGGTGTAGGGCGCGGTTTCCGGACCGCCGGTGACGGTTGCCGCAGTGGTCGGTGCGGCGGCCGGTGCCGCCTCGACGAGGTTGGCAGCCAGGCTCAGTGCGAGGGTGATGGCCGCGGCCCCGGCGGCGAGGCCGCCGAGCAGCCAGATCCACCGCTGGGCGGGGCCTACGGGGCGCAGGTCGGCCGGGTTCGGGAGGGCGTGCGGGGTGTCCTCGGTGTCGGCCATCTCGTGGTGAACCTTTCGGAGGCGGGTCAGCTGCTGGGCAGGCGGTAGGCGGTCAGCGTGGTCCCGTAGCCGATCAGGAGGGCCGAGTCCTGGAGCAGGACCCGCGGCTCTCCCGGCTGCCGGGCGAAGGTCTGCTGCCACTTCACGGTGCCTCCGCCGGCGGTGAGCGCCTGCAGGGTGATCCCTCCGGCGGCGGTGGGTGCGGTGAGGAGGACCAGCTTCCCGGCGGAGCCCCGGACGGTGGCGCCGCCTGGGGGCGACTGCCGGATCCAGGCGGTACGCCCGGTGCGCAGGTCGGTGCCGGACGCGCCCCGCGGTCCGCCCAGGACGAGCACCCCCGCGGCCTCGGCGCTCCCGGCGACGGGGCCACTGCGCCTGCCGCTCCAGAGCCGGGTGCCCCGGGCGGGGTCGAAGGCCGCCGTGTCGACGGGGTTGTCCGGGAGCACCGAGGTTCCGGGGGGTATGCAGGTGAGGACGCCTTGGTGGAGGGAGAGTGAGCTCTGGTAGCCGGCCATGGACGCAGTCACGGCGACCTGTGGAAGGCCGCTGGGCCGGCTCCAGACGGTGGCGCCGTCCTGGCCGGCCGCCCTCACCAACCCGATCTGGTTGCGCCCCTGACGATCGAGGGAGCCCACCTCCGGCCGGCTACGGCACGCCGCCCCCGTTCACGGGGCGGGTTCGGACGGCGCAGGGGCGGACGCCCTGCGGCGGATCGCGACGACGGCCGCGTCGTCGCCGAGGTGCGCATGGACGTGGGCCAGCAGGTCGGCCCGGAGATGGCGCAGGAGTTGGTCGGGGGCTTCCGCGGTCCACTGTGGCGCGCGTTCGGTGAACGGGTAGAAGCGTCCGTCGGTGTCGCGTGCCTCGATGACGCCGTCGGTGTAGAGGAGTATCAGGTCGCCGGCCTCGAACGGGAACGTCTGGACGTCGTAGTCGGTGATCCCGAAGGCCCCGCCGAATCCGATCGGAAGGTGGCTGGCCTCGGCCACGAGCGGGATGAGCCGATCTCCGCGGAGGATGAGCGGCGGCGGGTGACCGCAGCTGATGAGGTGGACCACCGGATCGTGGTCGGGGATGTCGAGCAGCACGGCGGTGGCGAAGTCCTCGATGGTGTCCTGCTCCGTCCGCGACCGCCACTGGCCGGTGTCCCAGCGGAACGCGGCGTCCAGGTGGACGGCGAGGCGGGGAAGGGTGGCCTGCCGATGGGCGGCCGCTCGGAAGGCGCCGAGCAGCAGCGCGGAGTTGCTGATGGCGCCCAGACCACTGCCGCGCACATCGCCGAGGAGGATCCGGGTGCTGTGGTGGGCGGTGCGTGCGGCGGCGTACAGGTCTCCGCCCAGCTCGGCCTCCTCCTCGGCGGGGATGTACAAGCCGGCGATCCGCAGCGGCCCGGCGCGCGCGGGCAGCGGCTGCAACAGCACTCTTTGGGCTGCCTCGGCCACCGACCGGACCCGGTGCAGTTGCTGCTCGCGCCGGCCCCGCACCACACAGACGGTGACACAGACGGCCGAGACGACGATCAGGGCAGCGATCTGCGCCTGGATGTTGGCGGTGCCCGAGACCCCCCTGAGCATGCCGATCAGCACCTGGGCCGCTACGGCCAGACCCCCCATCACCGCCGTCGTACGGGCGCCGGCAAACGCCACGGTGATCGCGGGCGCCGCCACGAGCAGCGGTCCGAGGTGGATGTGCGGCGGAGCCAGTACGTCCAGTACGCACACGGTGACGATCAGCCCGAGCGGGATCGCGAGCAGCGCGGGCGCGTGCCCCGGCAGCCAGGAGCGCCGGACGTCCAACCATCCTCGAAGGGCCATGCCCCAAGCCTTCCCTCCGCACCCCAAAGGGGAGGACGTGGCGCTCCGGGAACCGCTGTCCGCGGCTGCGGCAGGACGGTGGCCCGCCCCAGTGTGCTCAGGGTGCGTCGTCGTCGGTCGCGATGGCGGCCGCCCGCAGCGCGGCCACGAGGTGCAGCGCCGCGACGGCCCTACTCCTCGCCACGTCACCCCTCCTCGAAGGCATCGGCGGCCGCTACTTCGCCGACTGCAACGGGACCGGGACCGTCGAGCGCCGCACCGGCAACCTGCACGGCGTCGCCCGCTACGCCCTCGACCCGGACAACGCCCGACGCCTGTGGACGCTCTCCGGGAACCTGCTCGCGGCCGCCGCCGACCAGTCCGGCAGCGGGTGTGCCACGAATCACCTGTAGGGGGACGAGTGGTGTGAGGTGATCACGATGACCGACGAAGAGTTCGAAGAGCTCCTGGACCAGGCACGGGCCGAAGCGCGCAGGATCTTGTTCTCCGCACCGCCCTCCGGCGATGACGCGGAGTACGCCTTCCACACCCAGCACGCGGAATTCGGAGCCCCTGCCCACTGAGGGGCGCCGACCGGCCGCGCACCATGTCCGAGGGCGACCGGCTGGGGCCTGCCGCAGCGCGCGACGAGCACCCGGCGGGACCGTCCTGGGACGGCCGCCCTGCCGAGTGCTCCTGGGAGTGCAGGTGCTGCGGGTCGCGCGGAAGGGTGTTACTTGGGCATCAGGACGGTGTCGACGATGTAGACGTTGGCGTTCGCGGTCTTGACGTTGCCGCAGACGACGTTGGAGGTGTCGTTGACCTTGTAGGTCTCGCCCGAGCCGCTGGTGGTGAGCTTGGTCTTCTCCAGGGTGTCGAAGGAGCCCGACTCCAGCTGCTTCGGCGTCAGCTCCTGGCCGACGACGTGGTACGTGAGGATCTTGGTGAGGGTGGCCTTGTCGGCGAGGACCTTGTCGAGGTCGGCCTTCGGGATCTTGGCGAAGGCGTCGTTGGTCGGCGCGAACACCGTGATGCCCTGAGCGTTGTTCAGGGTGTCGACGAGCCCGGCCTGCTTGACGGCCGCCACCAGGGTGGACAGCGCCGGGTTGTTGGACGCCGCGGTCGCGACTGGGTCCTTGGCCATCCCGTCGAACGAGCCGGCACCATCGGCGGGAACCCCGGCACAGGCCGGTCCGAACGGCTTGTCCCCGGCCATCGACGCGTCCGGCGTCGCGGGCTGCGAGGCGGCCGGAGCTTCGCTGCTCTTGTCCGAAGAGGATCCGGACGCGGAGTCACTTCCGGAGTCGGAGCAGGCGGACAGGGCGAAGGGAAGAACGGCCGCGGCGGCCACGGCGAGAGCGGTACGACGGAAACGAAGCGTGCTGGACATGAGGATCTCCTCGTATGCATCTGGCGATCAAAGGCACATCAGGTCTGGGGGTGGAGCTGCTCCGCGTACGTCCCTCGGCCCGGCCGAGACCAGCCGTCAGTGCCGCGGAGCACTCACACCCGGCATTCGCTGCGCTCCGTCCGGCGGATTGGTCCCGCGTCGACATCAGCGGTTTCCGCTCCCGGAGCGGGCACATGAGGCCCCCGGGTGGCTGGGCGGTGGAAGGCGGCTTCACCCGATCGGATGGCGCCAGAGGTGCGGCGTTGCCGCACCGGAGCAATCCGTACAAAGGTCCGCTACGAAGAACATGCAAGACAAGCGGAGCAACCATGACCGGCCCCCGACCACGGGCCGGTCCTTCTCTCGTCGAAAGAGCGGTTGATGGCACCGAGGCGCGGGCGCGGACGCGGCGACAGAGGCGACAGAAGCGACCGGGTCGACAGAGGCGCCGGACCGCAGCCAGGCTCCCGGCGACTCGGGACGGGACACCGGTGACCCAGCGTCAGCGGTCCGGAGGAACGGACGCGGGCGGACCGCGGCTGGAGGAGGTGATGGAGCGGGTGAGCCACGGCGACAAGGACGCCTTCACCGTCCTGTACGACGCGGTCGCCCCCATGGTCTTCGGCATCGCCGTCAAGGTCGTCCGGGACCGCGCGCAGGCGGAGGAGGTGGCTCAGGAAGCGATGATCGACCTGTGGCGCCAAGCCGCCCGCTACCACCCGGAGCAGGGATCCGTCATGACCTGGGTGGCGACGATCGCCCACCGCAGGGCGGTGGACCGCGTCCGGTCCGCCCAGGCCTCCGCCGACCGCGAGTACGCCAACGCCGTACGCGACCAGGCCAGGCCCTTCGACGAAGTCGCCGAACAGGTCGAAACACGCCTGGACGGCGAACAGGTACGCCGCTGCCTGCGCGGCCTGACCGAACTCCAGCGACAAGCCGTGACCCTGGCCTACTACCAGGGCCTGACCTACCGCGAGGTCGCGGACGCCCTGCACTCCCCGCTTCCGACCATCAAGACCCGAATGCGCGACGGACTGATCCGGCTGCGCGACTGCATGGGGGTGACAACGTGAAACACGACGAAGACCTGCACACCCTCACCGGGGCGTACGCCCTGGACGCGCTCACGGGCAAGGAGTACGAGGCTTTCACCGCGCACCTCGGGCAGTGCCCGGCCTGCGCGCAGGAGGTCACCGAGTTCGCGGCGACCGCCGCACATCTGGCCGCAGCGGCTCAACTGCCCGCGCCCGCCCGCATGAAGCAGGTGGTGGTCCACCGCATCGAAGGCGTCCGTCAGCTGCCACCGCGCATCCGGCCCGCCGCCCCGGCCCGGCTCACCGCCGTCCTGACGCGCAGGGCCGGCCCGTTCGTCGTCGCCGCCGGTATCGCCCTCGCCGCTACCTTCGGCGGACTCGCCGTCTGGCAGCACCAGCAGACCGAACAGGCCCGTGCCCAGGCCCGGCTCACCAACGAGCAGGCCCAGGAGCTGGCGGCCGTCATGACCGCCCCCGACGCCAGGACCGTGCACGGACGCACCACCACCGGCGCCGCCACCACCGTGGTCACCTCGGCGCTGCGCGACAAGGCCGTCTTCGTCAGCGCCGGCCTGCCGACCCCGCCGGCCGGCAAGACGTACCAGCTGTGGTTCGACGACAACGGCACCATGCGCCCCGCCGGCCTCCTCCCCAGCGACGGCGCCACCGTCATGCAAGGCGACCGGGGCAGTGCCCGCGCGGTCGGTCTCACCCTCGAACCGGCCGGCGGCTCCCCGCAGCCCACCACGAGCCCCCTGCTCCAGCTGACGCTCCCCGCCTGACCGACGGCGTGGCACCGTTCGGCCGGATGCAGGGAAGTGCCCACCCCTTCGGGGGAACAGGCTGGCTCGGGCCAAGCCGTCTGAGCTTCCCCGGCGAAGTAGGGGCGCGCGGGTCTGAGCGCAAAGGTGCGGCGCGGGGTCGGTGGGCCCTATCGCCGCTGCTGATGGCTCATGGGCGCGTGGTCCGACCGAGTGGTCACCCCACCTGTATGGCCCTTCAACCGCCGTGCCGGTGTGTGCGGTGGGCCGGGGGTCCGCAGTCGAGAGGAACAGCTTTGAAGTCCAACTCCGCACGGCCTCGTTCGCGTCGTGTGCTCAACCAGTCCCTGCTTGTCCTGGGCGCCGGCGCGCTGGCGACCGGCCTCGCCGCCTTCACTCTGGCCCCCGGGGTCAGTTCGGCGTCCAGCCACCGTGAGGCGCCGCTGATCGCGGGCGACCCTCGGGCGGACAACACCGACGTGTACGCGTACACCAGCCTCGACCGCCCCGACTCGGTCACGCTCCTCGCGAACTGGATCCCGTTCGAAGAACCGAACGGCGGCCCGAACTTCTACGCGTTCGGCGACGACCTCCGCTACAACATCAAGATCGACAACAACGGTGACGGCGACTCCGACATCACCTACACCTGGCGGTTCCGCAGCAGCTACCGCGACGACGCCAACCAGTTCCTGTACAACACCGGTCAGGTCACCTCGCTGAACGACCCGGACCTGAACTTCCGGCAGGTCTACGACCTCGTCGTCACCACCGGCGGCAAGTCCACCGTGCTCCTGTCCGGCGTGCCCGCCGCTCCCTCCCGCGTGGGCCCGGCGTCGATGCCCGACTACGCCGCCCTGCGCAACCAGGCCGTCCGCAACGTCCCCGGCGGCGGGCAGACCTTCGCGGGCCAGGCCGAGGACCCGTTCTTCGCGGACCTGCGCGTGTTCGACCTCCTCTACGGCGGAAACCTGTCCGAGCGCGGCCAGGACACCCTCGCGGGCTACAACGTCAACTCCGTCGCCCTGCAGATCCCCAAGAAGGCGCTGGCGCTGAAGGGCAACCCCGGCCGCAACCCGGTCATCGGCGTGTGGTCGACCACCGACCGCCAGGGCGTGCAGGTGTCCGACTCCCGCGACAAGCACGGCGACAAGTGGAAGCAGGTCTCGCGCCTGGGCAACCCCCTGGTCAACGAGGTCGTCGTCCCGCTCAAGTACAAGGACGCCTTCAACACCCTCAACCCGGACCAGGACCGCACCGTCCAGCCCGTCGTGGACAAGGTCCTGGACCCGATCCTGCCCAAGCTCATCCAGCAGGTCTACGGCATCCCCGCCCCGGCCGCCCCGCGCAGGGACCTGTTCGAGATCTACCTGACGGGCATCTGCAAGGCGTGCGGGCCCATCCAGGCCGACCTCAACGCGCACCGCCTGAACAAGGACGCGAACCTCAAGAAGATCGTGCCCGCGGAGGAACTGCGCCTGAACATGGCCGTGCCGCCCACCACCAGTCCCAACCGGTACGGCGTCCTCGCCGGCGACCTGGCCGGCTTCCCCAACGGCCGCCGCCTGACCGACGACGTCATCGACATCTCCCTCCAGGCCGTCGAAGGCGCCGCCCAGACCGGCCGGCTCGTCCCGGCCCTCGCCGGAGGCGACCAGGTCGACACCAACGAGGTCCCCTTCGGCACCTCGTTCCCGTACCTGGCGCTCCCGCACACCAAGTCCGTCAACAGCGGCCCGAACGCACCCGAGAAGCGGTAGATGGAACGCCGCAGCCCTCGGCGGAACCGCACTGACCCACCACACTCCGGCTGACTCGACACACTCCGGGCGGGACCTGAGGCCGGTCCTCCTTTCCCGCCCGGAGCCCCCACCCGTCACCCGTCACTTCTCACCTTCACCGGGGAGGACCCCGTGCACCGGCCCGAAGAGAACCCCGCCCCCGCGATCCGGCACCGCAGACACCTGCGCAACACCGCGATCGCCGTCGCCCTGGGCGCGGTCATGTTCACCGTCGGCGCCGTAGCCCTCTCCCCGAACGGTCCGGGCCCACGGGAGAGCTCCACCACGGCGTCGGCCACCTCCGCACAAACGCGCGGCATCGAGGGACTGCGCGCACGCGTGAAACGCCTGCCGAAAGATCCCGTCAGCTGGGCGGACCTCGGCCTGGCCCTGGTCCAGCAGGCCCGCACCACCGCCGACCAGAGCACCTACGCGCAGGCGGAAGGCGCCCTGCGCCGCTCGCTCGCCCTCCAGCCGGCCGAGAACCTCCACGCCGAGATCGGGATGGGCGCCCTCGCCGCGGCCCGCCACCGATTCCGGGACGCACTGACCTGGGCCCGCAAGGCTGTCGCCACCAGCCCGGCCACCCCCGCCTCCTACGGGGTCCTCGCCGACGCCCACACCCAGCTCGGCCAGTACGAGGAAGCGGAGAACGCCGTCCAGAAGATGGCCGACCTCCGCCCCGACAGCGCCTCCCTCGCCCGGGCCTCCTACGTTTTCGAACTCCGCGGAGAAACCGCCCGGGCCAAGACCCTGATGGCACGCGCACTGCGGGCGGCCGGCACCCCGGGCGAACGCGCCTTCGCCCACACGCACCTGTCCTCCCTCGCCCTGGAGAGCGGTGATGCGGCGGCCGCGGAACGCCAGGCGCAGGCCGGACTGGCCATCACCCCCCGCGATGCGGGCCTCCTGGAGGCCCGGGCCAAAGCCCGCGCAGCCCAGGGTGAGACCGGACAGGCGGTCGCCGACTACACCGCCGCCATCGCCGCGGCCCCCCTGCCGCAGTACCTGCTCGGACTCGGCGAACTCCAGCAGTCCCACGGCAACCGGGAGCAGGCCGAAGCCCAGTACGCGGTCCTGCGCGCCCAGGAGACGCTCCGCCGCGCGACCGGCGCACCCGCCGACGTCGACGCGATCCTCTTCGAGGCCGACCACGGCGACCCCCGGCAAGCGGTGACCATGGCCGAAGCGGCCGTACGGGAGCGGCCGTTCATCGCGGTCCACGACGCCTACGCCTGGGCCCTGCACCGCGCCGGCCGCGACGAGGAGGCCCTCGCCGAAGCGGAGCGGGCTCTCACGCTGGGGACGCGCAGCGCGCTCTTCCGCTACCACCGCGGGGCCATCCACCAGGCCCTCGGCGACACCACGGCCGCGCTGCACGACCTCGAGCAGGCACTGGCCATCGACCCCTCCTTCCACCCGCTGCACGCCCCCGCGGCGCGCGCAGCGATCCGGCGAATCGACGGCACCCCATGACCCCTCGCAACCGTCGGCGCCCGACCGCCGCACCGCTCGCGGCCGTACGGCTGACCCCGCTCGCGGCCGCGCTGTTCACCCCGCTCGCGTTGATCGCCGCCGCGCACCCGGCCGCCGCGCATCCCTTGGGCAACTTCACCGTCAACTACGCCACCCACCTCACCCTGCGCCCCCATGCGGTCGAGGCCGAGATCGTGGTCGACCGCGCCGAGATCGCCGCCGCACAGGAGCGTCCGCTCATCGACCGGGACCGCGACGGGATCATCACGGCCGTCGAACGGGGCGGGTACGCGGACCGGGCATGTGCCACCCTGGCCGGGCAACTGGCCGCCGACGCGGGCGGCATGAGAGTCCAATGGAACCGGCGCGCCGCCACGCTGGCCTTCCATCCGGGCGAGGCCGGGCTCGAGACGAGCCGGCTGACCTGCCGGATCCAGGCCGACGCGGACCTCGTCCCGCCGTCCACCGTCCGGGCCGTCACCCACTACGACACCCGGCGCATCGGCTGGCGCGAGATCACCGCCAGCGGCGAAGGCCTCACTGTCACGGGCTCCACCGTCCCGGCCGTCTCGTCCACCGGCGGGCTGCGCCACTACCCGCAGGACCCGCTCGCCGCCCCGCTCGACCAGCGCAGTGCCGAACTGCGGACAGCCCCGGGGGAGGGGCCCGCAGCCCGGATCGTGCCGCCCGGCCTGCCCGGTGCGGGACCCGTCACGGCCGTACTCGACAAGGTCGCGGCCCTCTTCGACAGCCTCGTCGGCAGCCGCGAACTGACCGTGCCGGTCGGCCTCCTCGCCCTGCTCCTCGCCGTGGTCCTCGGGGCCTCGCACGCCGCGTTGCCCGGCCACGGCAAGACGATCATGGCCGCCTACCTGGCCGGCCGCCGTGGCACCCCGCGCGACGCCGTCACCGTCGGCGCCACCGTCACCCTCACCCACACAGCCGGCGTCCTCACGCTCGGCCTCGTCCTCCCGCTCGCCACCCACCTCGCCGGGGAAACCGTCCTGGCCTGGCTCGGCCTGGCCAGCGGCCTCCTCGTCACCGCCATCGGCCTGCGCCTCCTGCAATCCGCCCTGCGCGGCCGCGGCCGGCAGCACGGCCACGGACACCACCACGGCGGCCACACCCACGCCCACGTGCATGCCGGCCACCGTCACGATCAGGGCCACGGCCAGACGGACGAGCCGGCGCCCACGCTGCCGCCCTCACGCCGGGCACCCGAGGCCACGGCGGCCGACACCACCGTCCTGACCAGAACGGCACCGCCGTCCGGCCGTCACCACCACCATCACCACGACGACACGGGCCACCACCGTCACGACCACGACCACGACCAGGAGCCGGCCGGGCGACGGCGCCGGGTCCTGATCGGAGTCGGCATCGCCGGCGGCCTCGTCCCCAGCCCCTCGGCGCTCGTCGTGCTCCTGGGCGCCGTCGCCCTCGGCCGTACGGCCTTCGGAATTCTCCTCGTCATCGGCTACGGCCTCGGCATGGCCGCCACCCTCACCCTCGCCGGCCTCCTCCTCGTACGGCTGGGCGACCGCATGGCCGCCCACGCCTCCGGGAAGGCCTCCACCTGGCTGACAGGGCTCCGGCGCATCGGACCTGCCACCACCTCCGCGCTCGTCCTGATCGTCGGGATCGGCCTCACCGCCCGAGCCGTCACCGGTCTGTGAGGGGTCGCCCACGCCCACCACCCCGCCGCCCGCATTGGGATGATGCACACCAATCCGGAGTGTTCGTGCCGACGAATCAACGGGTGGAGGCGTGAGCATCCGCTGCTCACGGCGTCGGGTCCCATCCGACCCTGGGGCGCAGAGGTGCGGGGGCAGGAAGGGAAGTGTTGCGATGACCGGACGAATGATCGGGCGCGGCCTCGCCGCCGTAGTCCTGGCCGCTGCTTTCGGTGTGGCGGGCGTGGGTGCGGCGGGAGCCGCCCCTCAGTCCCACCACCATGATCACGGGGTGTCGGGGACCGTGACCTCCCGGATGGAGCTCAACGTCCGCCAGCACCCGTGGACCCACTCCCACGTGGTGTGGAGCCTGTCCCCGGGAAGCCACGTCAAGCTGGCCTGCCAGCAGGGCGGCTGGTACCACCTCGCCGACAAGTCCGGCTGGGTCGACGCCCGCTACGTCCACGCGCACGAATGGGTGCGCTACTGCTGACCGGACCCGCGGGCCGGGACCGTCTGCTGCTGTCGTGACTCCTCCCGGCCTCCCGGCCTCCCGGAGCTGTGGAGCGGGGCCCGTACCCAGGTGCGGGCCCCGCTTTCGCGGGGAGCGGCACGGTCCGCCCGTATCCCCTTTACGGGCCTGCATCCAAGATCACCCGCTCGGGCCCGCCCGCACTCTGCGCGATGGGCAGGCCGTTTCCGAGGATCGCGCCGACGGCCTCCGCCATGACGCGGTGCCACCGGCGGGCGTCGCGGATCATCGAATGGCCGCCGTGGGGCATGCGGATCCCCTGGACCAGTGCCCCCGCGCTCCGGGCACGTGTGAGACAGGCCCAGGTGTCCGCCGCGCTGGTGACTCGGTCGGCCTCGTCGTGAAGGGCGATGACGGTACGGCCGTGCAGGTGGCCGGTGGGTTCTGCGGCGGGCCACCAGGGTGCGAGGGCGACTACCCCCTTGACCTGCGGGTCTGCCGCCGCACGCAGCGCGGCGCGGCCGCCCATGGAGTGGCCGACGAGGATGACGGGAACCGGGCCCGTCAGGGCACGGAGTTCGGCCAGGGCCCGCCGGGCATCGGCTACGGGATGCGCGTGCTCTCCGTTCCAGCCGCGGTACCGGTAGCGGACATGGGCGACGAGGACGTCGTCATCGAACGTCTCCCGGAGCAGCGCACCGGCGAAGGGCCGCATCCGCAACGCGGGCAGGTTCGCGCGGGGTGGCGGTCGCAGCCCGTTCGCGCGTCCGCCGTGGAGCAGGAGTACGGCTGCGGCGGCCTCGCGCGGCAGACGGTGGCGGAAGACCGGCGCCAGGGCCGGGACCGGTTCCGCCGCGGTGTCGCGCAGGTGTTTCACCGGGTGCCTGCCCGTGACGGCCGGCCCTCGCGCGCGTACCGGGCGGCCGGGACGGACGGTACGGACGAGGTGGCGGGCATCCCCGAGGTTCCCTCCCGGGTGGGCCGGATCGCGAGGAACTGGTCGACTCCCATGCGGCGTTCGGCGAAGGCGAGGGACGCCCCGGCCAGGTAGAGCCGCCAGATGCGACCGGTGGTCTCGCCGACGACGTCCTCGATGTCTCCCCACCGTTCTTCGAGGTTGGCACGCCAGGTGTCGATGGTCCGGGTGTAGTGCTCACGGAGGGACTCGACGGAGCGGACCTCCAGACCGGCAGCCTCCAACAGGTCCGCGGTGCGGCCCAAGGGGCGCATGTGCATATCGGGAGCGATGTACGTCTCGATGAAGCGGCCGCCGCCGGGGGCGTGTGCTCCGCGGGACATCTGCTGGATGAGGAGCCTCCCTTCCGGGCGCAGGGCCGCCCGCAGCATCCCGGCGAACTCCGGGTACTCGGCGTCCCCGACATGCTCGCCCATTTCCACCGCGGCGGCAGCGTCGTACCCTCCGCCGTCGACGTGCCGCCAGTGCCGCAGCTGGACGTCCACCAGATCGGCCACGCCCTCGCGGGCCGCCCGGGCGGTGACGAACTCCCGCTGCGCCTCGGACAGGGTGACCGCGGTGACCCTCGCCCCGTGTTCCCGGGCCGCGTGGACGGAGAGGGAGCCCCAGCCGCAGCCGACGTCCAGGAGCCGGTCGCCGGCGCGCAGCCCGAGCTTGCCGCAGATCAGCTCCAGTTTGTCGGCCTGAGCCTCGGCCAGGCCGTACGAAGCGTCCGCGGGGCGGGTCCAGTAGGCGCAGGAGTACGCCATCGTCGTGTCGAGCAGCAGGGCGTAGAACGCGTTGGACAGGTCGTAGTGGTGGCTGATCGCGGCGCGGTCCCGGGAGGCGCTGTGCGGACGGCCGTTCAGCCGGGCGCGACCGTCCGGGCGGTGCGGGGGCGGGCCGGCGGCGCCCAGTCCGGCGGCGAGCACGGTGGCCGAGGCCAGTGCGGCCGGGCCCGGCCGCCGGATCCCCTGGTCGCGAACCGACCGGCCGGCCTTGCCCAGGGCTTGGGCCAGGTCACCGTGGACGTCGAGGTCCCCGGTGACGTACGCCTCGGCGATCCCGAGCTCGTTCGGCTGCCACAGCAGGCGGCGCAGGGCTTCGGGGCCGCGCAGGGCGACCAGGGGCGCGTCCGCGGGGCCGGCCTCGCTGCCGTCCCAGGCACGCAGCCGGACCGGTGGCGGTCCGGCGAGGAAGTGGCTGAGGAGGTCGACCAGACGGTCGGCTGCGGGCCTCATAGGATGGTCCCTTCCACGAGGAGAACCTGTCGGACGTCGATGCGCCGGAAACGGGACCCGGCCTCGCGCGAGGAACCGAAGACGGCCGCCGGAGCCGGCCGGCGCCCGCCACTCGGCACGCCGCCCTACTCGGCGGCATCACCCGGACTTCGTAGCGGACGACCGCGGGGATTGGCCGCTGCGGCCACTGGCCGTCGAAGGTGCCCAGCCGTTGCGTCAACCCGTCACATCATCCCAATCTTCACCTCTTTAGGGTGAGTTGACCGGTCCGACCCTCTCCCCGTCGCGAACTTGCGCTGGATGCGCGAGCGCGGTGGGTGCGTGCGCGCCGTATGTGAAGGAGAGATGGGGCGTGATGGGCGCAAGCCGTATCGATGACAGGCTGTTGGGACAGCTGACCGAGAAGTCGCAGGACCTGAACAGCACCGCCATGCGTATGACGGGCTCCGCGCTCGGCGAGGTCGACGTCCGGGTGTCGCGCGAGGACGTCATGGCGCTGCAGACCGCGGCCTCGCTGGAGAACCTTGCCGTCGACGTGTACCGCAAGGCCGCCGGCCTGCCGTTCATCAAGAACGGCAACAAGACCGTGGCCGCCTTCATCGCCACCACCATCAGCCAGCACAGCGCACACGCGCGGGCGTTCAACGCGGCGGCGACCCAGGCCGGAGGGAAGGCGCAGACGGCGCCGAACGCGAAGTACGCGGCGATCGTGAAGAAGGCCCTGCCCGGGATCAAGGGGCCGGCCGATGTGGTGGCGTTGGCGATCACGTTGGAGGACGTCGCCGCGCAGACCTACACGAAGAACGCCGGCGGGGTCCGCGACGCACGGCTGCGGTCGCTGTTCGCCTCGATCGCGCCGGTCGAGGCCCAGCACCGGGCGGTGCTCCTCGCGGTCCAAGCCCTCCTGGGCGCCGGAAAGCCGGAGCTGATCGCCCTGCCCACGAAGGTCGCGGCGCTGCCGGCCGCGGCCGGGTCGGTCGCCTTCCCCGAGGGCTTCTATCCCGTCAAGAACGCTTCCCCGATCGCTGAAGGAGCCGTCAAGTGAGCGCCGCGAGGAGCACGTGGGAGCCGGGGATCGGTGAGGGCGAGCTGATCCGGCTGACGAAGGGAATGCAGGAGGCGCACATGGAGACGCTGCCCGCCCTGCACGAGGGAGCGGCCGAACTCGTCGAGGAGATCGGCCGGGAGGACGCGGGCCGGCGCTGCTTCCTCGCGGGCGCGGGCATCGCGGCAGCGGCCGCCGCCTTCGCCCTGGTCTCCGCTACGGGATCCGGGAAGGCGTTCGGCGCCGGCACGGCCCCGGGGCGGCGGGCCGTGGCTCCGAGCCCCTACCAGGGGGACCTGAAGGTGGTGGCCCTTGCGGCAGCGCTGGAGAACCAGGCCGTGGGCGCCTACGGTGCCGCGCTGAAGGCGGCGGACGCGGGCAAGCTCGGCAAGGTGCCGCCCGCCGTGGGCACCTTCGCGAAGACCGCCATGGACCAGCACGCGGCGCACGCCAAGGCCTGGAACGCGGTCCTGACCGGCGCGGGCCGCCCCGCGATCACCGGGGTACCGCTGTCGAACCAGCCCGCCACTGTCAAAGCCCTGGGCCGGGCCAAGGACGTCGGCGCCGTCGCCCGCCTCGCCCTGGCCCTGGAGGACCAGGCCGCGCAGACCTACCTGTTCGCCGTCGGCCACGTCAGCAGCCCGGCCGGCATCGGGACCGCCGCGAGCATCGCCCCCGTTGAGGCGATGCACGCAGCGATCCTGCACTTCGTCCTCGGCGAGTACCCCGTCCCGGACGCCTTCCTCCAGACGGACAAGGCCGCCGAGCCCGCCCTCCTCACCATCTGACCCACGCACGACCCGGGCGCCGCGCCCGCTCCGCCGTCGCGGCGCCCCTTCCCCGATGACCGCGTACGCCTCCACGTACGCGGGCCGTCCGGCGCCCTTGCTCCGCCATCCCGTGAAGGACCGATTCGTCATGCCCAAGCACAGCTCCGCCCCCGTCCCGCTCCCGGTCGCGCTGCGTTCCGTCGCGGCCCGGGCCGCGTGCGCCGCAGTCGCCTTGGCCGGCGTGTTCCTGACTCCCGCCGGCGCCCGGTCGGCACCCGCTCAGGCCGCTCCGACCGCCCGCATCGTGATCAAGGACTTCGGATTCAGTCCCGCGTCCCTCACCGTGGCGCCCGGCACCGTGGTCACCGTGGTCAACAGGGACAACGCCCCGCACACCCTCACCGGAACCGGCCGCGCCACCTTCGACACCGGAAGGGTCAAGGCCGGCCGCAGCGCCACTTTCACGGCGCCCCGCGCCCGCGGCCAGTACGCGTACATCTGCGACATCCACCAGTTCATGTCCGGCAGCCTCACCGTCCGCTGACTCCGGAAAGCAGCCATGCCTCATCTTTCGCGCCCCGGGGACGACCACCTGCTGGGCCTGTTCCGCATCGCCACCGGCTTCCTCCTTGCCTGCCACGGCGCCGCCAAGCTCTCCGGTTTCTTCGGAGACGACCCGGTACCGGTGGGCCTGTGGCCCTACTGGTGGGCCGGCCTCATCGAACTCGGCGGCGGCGCCCTCGTGGCCACCGGCCTGCTCACCCGCCCCGCCGCACTGCTGTGCTCCGGCACCATGGCCTACGCCTACTTCACCGAACACCAGCCCCATGGGCTGCTGCCCTTGCAGAACGACGGCGAGAGCGCCGCCCTGTACTGCTGGGCCTTCCTCACCCTCGCCGTTCTCGCACCCACCGCGCTCTCCCTCCCGGCGGCCCGGCGCCACCTCATCGCGGCCCGGGGGACGAAGGCGCCACTGTCCGGTCCGGCCGGCGCCTAGGCCGTCTCTTTCGGATCTTGCCGGGCCCGCGACGCCCGGCAAGATCCGAAAGAGACGGCCTAGCCCGACAAGCGGACTATGGCGCCGTCAGGGTGGTCCTCACGTACCCGGCCCGTCCGGGTGGCCGTCCGCTGCGAACCCCGACCGGATCCCGCGCCCATTCCGGACGGGACGACACCTCAGTTGGGGAGCACCATGCGCACGCGCAAGAGCACCATCGCCGTCTCGGTCGCCATCGCAGCGGCCCTCTCCGCGCCCGTCCTGGCCTCCGCCGACGGCGCGGACCCGCACGGCATGGACGGCATGGACCGCACGTCGCTGACCGCGATCGGGCTGACTTCCGACCAGCGCCTGGTGGAGTTCATGGTCGACCGGCCGTCGAAGACGATGTCGATCGGCAAGGTGGCCGGCCTCATGGGCGACACCAAGATCGTCGGCATCGACTTCCGCGTCCAGAACGAGAAGCTCTACGGCGTCGGCGACAAGGGCGGCGTCTACACCCTCAACACGCACAACGCCAAGGCCGCGAAGGTCTCCCAGCTCACCGTCGCCCTCTCCGGAGCCCGGTTCGGCGTGGACTTCAACCCCGCCGCCAACCGGCTGCGCGTCATCAGCGACACCGGCCAGAACCTGCGGCACAACATCGACGACAACGCGGCCCCGCTGACCACCACCGTCGACGGGCCCCTCACCAACCCGACGACGCCTCCCTCGACCGCCCTGGGCGTCACCGGCGCCGCGTACACGAACAACGACCTCAACGCGGCCACCGCGACCACTCTGTTCGACATCGACACCAAGGCCGACCGGGTCTCCCTCCAGTCGCCCGCCAACGCCGGGACGCTCGCCCCGACCGGAAACCTCGGCGTCGACGCCGGCCCCGACGCGGGCTTCGATATCTACTTCGCCCCCAAGCAGGGCACCAACCAGGGCTTCGCCGCCCTCAACACCGGCAGCGCTTTCCGCCTGTACGGGATCAACCTCCTCACCGGAGCCGCCCATGACCTGGGAGCCTTCCCCAAGGACCGCCAGATCACCGACCTCGCCCTGCCGCTGAACCAGGGCTGACACGGTCCGGGCAGGGGTGGGCGGCTCTGTCGAGCCGTCCACCCCTGCCCGTTTCCCTCCCGGAGCCCGCGTTCTCACTTCGGGGTGAGGACGGTGTCGATGATGTTGACGGTCGCGTTGGCGGTCTGGACGTCACCGCAGATGATCTTCGCCTTGCCGTTGACGGTGAAGCTCTCGCCGGATCCTGCCGTGGTCAGGGAGCCGCCTTCGAGGGTCTTGAAGTCGCCCATGGCGAGTTGCTCGGGAGTGATCTTCTCGCCCACCACGTGGTACGTGAGGATCTTGGTGAGTTCGGCCTTGTCGGCCAGGATCTTGTCCAGGTCGGCCTTCGGGATCTTGGCGAAGGCGTCATTGGTCGGCGCGAACACGGTGATGCCCTTGGCATTGTTCAGCGTGTCGACGAGGCCGGCCTTCTTGACGGCCGTGACCAGCGTCGACAGCGCGGGGTTGTTCGACGCCGCGGTGGCCACCGGGTCCGTGGCCATGCCCGCGAGACTGCCGGAGCCCTCCTTGGGCACCGAGGCGCAGGCGGGCCCGAAGGGATCGGCCTGCGGCGAGTCGGCGAACGCCGGGGCCGCCACGCCCAGGGCGATGGGGAGTGCGAACGCTGCTGCCGCGAGTGCGGCGGAGCGGCGGACGGTGTGGATGCTCATGTGTTCCTCCTGGTGGAGGCGGGACCCATGGTCTGCCCCGTCCCTGGGCCCGCTCGTTCCCCTCACCCTTGATTCGGAGCCGAACGCTGGGGTGATTGGTGCATAAAGCTACGAAAGCGGCATCGAGGGTGCCCTCGTCGGGCGGCTGGGTCGGCTGCCGGGCCGTCCGCCCCGTCCGCCCCGTCCGCCCCGTCCGCTCCGTCGCCCTTCCGGCGGTACCTGTCACAGCGGGGCCCGGTGCCGCCTCGTAGGCTGCTGCCATGACTGAGACCCGCACGCCCCGCGACGCCTTTGACCTGCTGATAGCCGGCAATCAGCGCTTCGTCTTCGGCACCCCCGAGCACCCCAACCAGGACTCGACCCGCCGCACCGAGATCGCACCGTCCCAGCAGCCCTTCGCCGTGGTCTTCGGGTGCTCCGACTCGCGGCTGGCCGCCGAGATCATCTTCGACCGCGGCCTGGGCGACCTGTTCGTGGTACGCACCGCTGGGCATGTCGCCGGTACCGAAGTGCTCGGTTCCATCGAGTTCGGTGTGAGCGTTCTCGACGCGCCGCTGGTTGTCGTCCTGGGCCACGACTCGTGCGGAGCCGTCGCCGCGGCCTGCTCCGCACTGGAGGACGGGCGGACGCCGGGCGGTTTCGTCCGCGACGTCGTCGAACGGGTGACCCCGAGCGTGCTGGCAGCCCGCGCCGCCGGCCGCGATACGGCCGAGGAGATCCTGGCCGAGCACATCGAGAACACGGTGGACCTGCTCCTGGAGCGCTCCCGGGTGCTGGCCGAGCGGGTCGCCGACGGCCGCCTCGGCGTGCTGGGCCTGTCCTACCGGCTGGCCGACGGTAGTGCGCAGCTCGTCGCCGCCCGCGGCCTCGACGCGGCGCTCCCCACCGCGTCCTGAGCGTCCCGGCCGCAGCCGCTCACCTGGAGGGCCGGGGCCCCGCAGCCCGGCGAAGCCGGTTGGCGATCGCCAGCCCCAGCCCCTCCTCCGGCGGCAGGGACGCGATGATGAGGTCGCACTCCTGCTGATCGAGCGCGCGCAGGTATCCGTACAAGCCCTGCGCGTAGGCGTCCATCGAATCGGGGACGCTCACCACGGCATGTGCCTTGACCGCGGCGTCGGCGAGGGAGGCGGGCAGGAAGACGCCGACCTTGTGCCCCAGTCCCTGCGCGAGCTCGGCTTCGGCCGCCACTTCCTCCGGCTCGACCAGGACGACCCGGGCACGCGGCGCGTAGTGCGACGGGTGCTGGCCCGGTACCCGGACCCGACTCGTCGAGGGCACCGTGATCGAGCGTCCGAGTACCGCTTCGAGGTCCTCGCGCGTCACACCGCCGGGCCGCAGGATGCTCGGGATCTCACCCGTGACGTCGACGATGGTCGACTCGACGCCGACCGCGCACGAGCCTCCGTCCAGCACGAAGTCGACGGAATCACCGAGCTCCGCGCGGACGTGGGACGCGGTGGTGGGGCTGACCGAGCCGAACCGGTTGGCGGACGGAGCGGTGACGCCGCCACCGAAGGCCGAGAGCAACGCGAGGGCGACGGGGTGATCGGGCACGCGCACGGCCACCGTCTCGAGCCCACCCGTCGCTTCCAAGGGCACCCGGTGCCCGCGCCGCAGGACCAGGGTCAGCGGCCCCGGCCAGAAATGTTCGGCCAGCAGACGCGCCGTTGCGGGCACGGTCTCGACCCAGTCGTCCAGATCCTCCGCGGCGGCGATGTGGACGATCAGCGGGTGAGAGGGCGGACGCCCCTTCACATGGAAGGTGCGCGCGATGGCGGCGGGGTCCTCGGCGTTCGCGCCGAGACCGTAGACGGTCTCGGTCGGAAGGGCCACCAGACCGCCCGCACGCAGCACCTCGGCCGCCTGCTCAATGTCGCTGGTCTTCGCCGTCACCATCGCAGCACTCCACTGTCCGCTCTCACGTCCATGGCTCGCCGGCACAGGACGACGAGACCACGCACACCTTACGGACCCCATCATGCCGGGGCCTCCCGCGGGAGGCCCCGTGCCTCTAGAAGAAGCCGAGCTTCTTCGGGGAGTAGGACACCAGGAGATTCTTCGTCTGCTGGTGGTACATGGCTCGTACCCCTGCTGACCAGCCGTAACTAGCGCAGATGGTTCGGGCGGCGAGGTGCTGGTCCGGAACTGGTCCGGATCCTGGTCTCGCCCGAAGCGTCGACAACACGGACCACGATCCGCAGCCCCGGTCGGCCGGGGCCCTGAGGCAAACCCCGCTGACGGGCCCGCAGTTCCGGCAGCCGACGCCCGCTGGCGTGTGCCACGGCGCGGGGCGATCCCCGTGACGGATGGCACCAACGAGGCAGTCCAGGGCGGGGAGCGTGGGACTGAGGTCATGACCGGGAGTGCAGAGGCCGCTGACCGCCGGTCACTGCAAGCCGGAGGCCTTGAAGACCGTGTGGGCCGTCTTGCGGTCGATGGGCTCTGCCAGCTGGCGCAGGGCGGGTCGCGCCGCGCGGCAGAGTGCCGCTGGATCGATGCGCGGGTGTCCGTGTCGAGGTGGTGCACGCGTCGTGACCTCCGTCGTGGTGGCGGGTGTGGTGTTCTGAGGCCGGGTCGACCGGTTCACCGATGCCCCCATACGGATTCAGTTGTGCTGAACACCTTGCTCAGCGCCATGCGGCACGTTGCGTCGTTCAGCGCGTGACGACTGGTGCCGCCCCGTCCGCTCACGCATCGGTCACGCGTTCGGTGGTGCTGGCCTGGGCTCTCGTACCCAGCGGCTTGCTTTCGGCACCGTGCAGGAGTTCCCCCCGCATCGTCGCCCCTGCGGAACTCCAAGGTCTTGCTGAGAAGCGGGGGACTCCGGATCGTGCGTGCCGATGGTTCTAACGCCCATCTACTGACCGAGGTGGAGGATGCCGTGGCCCGCCTTCAGCGGTACTGGACGGACGGCACGTGATGCCGGTCGGAGTTCGCAACGTAGGCGTCCTGCCAGGTCCTCCCCGGTACCGGAGGTTTCCAGGACTAGCCTCCGCATCATGCTGCGTATCGCCGACACTCGCACCGGCCTGTTCGTGGAGATTCCTTCCGCACACCGGCACCTGCTGCGCATTTGCGTCCACCTGCCGGTCATCGACACGGGGATCGGTATGGCGCATCTGCGGGCGCCTCTGGTCGGCGACGTACTGGCGCGCGCCGCGGAGTTGCATGGCCTGCAGTCCCTCACGGCCCTCACGACGCCGGACCTCCCGCATGAGCAGACCCAGGCGCTCGATCGGGCCATGGATGCTCTCGGTATCCACCCGCCCGCCACCATCGGTGTTCACCAGCTGACCGAGACGTTCTGCGCGGCTGCCGACGTGCACGTCCTCCCGTACGACGCCGTCCTGCTGGACGCGGCCGGCGGAGTCCGGATCGAGGTGGGTCCGGTCAGCCCGCCGCCCCCGGAAGGATTCGCCCCGGCGGGGACCGATCCGCTGGCTGTGAGGATGCTGTTGCTCGGCCATGCCTACGGCTTGCCGGTCACGGTCACCAGCTCCGCGCTCGCCGAGGCCCGGAGGACGCTGACGCACTGGCGGCAGCAGGTGGCCGAATGGGCGCAGCAGCCGTCCAGGCCGATTCCTGCCGACGAACTGCGGCAGGCTCGGGCCGTTCTCGCCGACGATCTCGGCGTCCCCGCCGTCCTGGACATGTTGGCCGGCGTGGCGACACGCGCGCAGGTGCCGGCCGGTGCCAAGTTCGAGACGTTCGCCTTTCTCGACCGCGTCCTCGGGCTGGACCTCGTACGCGAGGTCGGCCACCAGCACCGGGCGACGCCATGACTCCAGGCACTCCGACGCCTGCTCGTCCCGCCGCACGCCAAATCCGCCTGGCCGCGCGCGGCCCACCGCCGGGGCTGAAGGACCGCTCAGCCGCGTTCTTCCTCCTCGGTCTCCGTGCGCCGGATACCCGCGTGCGTGAGGGTGACCATCGCGGAGGTGTTGCCCGGCTCCCAGTCGACCGTGATCAAGCCCTCGCCTGCCAGGTAGGTGCAGGCGGCGGCAAGATCCTGCTCCGGCACGTGGAGGTCCTGCCGTAGTTGCGCTCCGGTGACGCCGAGGAGGCGGTTGTCTTCGACGGCTTCGTACAGGACCCGGAGCACCTGATCGCGATAGGTCTTACGTTCGTGCGGGGTGGCCATGACCGCGTCCTCTCGTGTGCGGGGTGGGTGGGCTTCCGGGCCCTGGCTCAGGTCTCGTCGGAGTGGGTGCCGGCGCCGACGGGGGTTCTGCTGGCGGCCAGCCAGGTGCGGGCGGGGCCGGCCCGTGTTGCCGTGTCCACGGTGAGGTGGAGGCGGGTGTCGCCGTCGAGACCGGGGTAGCTGCGCTGTTCCGCGCCGGCGAAGCAGTGTCGAAGCGCCTCCGCGACGGCTCGGGCGGCTTCGGGGGTGTGTGCGATGATCCGTATCTCGGCGTGTGCGAGCGACGGCGGTATCTGGGTCTCGATGTACTTCACGTCGGCGTGTTCCCTTCGGAGTGGGCGGAGAAGAGTCGGCGGGTGGGCGCGGGCGCCCACCCGCTGGGCACGGTCGAGCTGCCGAGTGGGAGCACGCTTTCCTTCAGGTACCTGGACGCGGTCATTACTGGTTCAACGACGAGGGCGCCGGCGACCAGGACGGCCCCAACAGCCGGCTGCACACCTGATGAACCCAGCGGCGTGACCTGGCGGCCCGCGCTGTTGGCCGCCGACTCGTGCCCCGACGCTCCCAAGTCGGGACGCGTGTGACAGCCCCTGATTCCGTGCCCGGTGTCAGGGGCCGTCGTTGCTCAGCTGGGGCTACTGCGAATCCAGACCAACGCCACCATGGGGCCGGTATGTTGCCCCATGGCTGACTTCTTGGTCGTGATCATGGCCGGGGATCAGGACGCCGCTTGGAAGCTGTCGCGCTCAGCGGTCCCCTCCGGTCAGGTAGGGCAGCGCTCACCACCAGGCGCCGGCGGACAGCGGTCCGACCGGTAGCCTGGCGAGGGAGCCGATGTCGGATGTGCGCGCCCCACCTTCGCTCTCCCAGGCGTCTTCCCTGTTCCGGAGGTCGGGCCTTCGGCCGATGACGGCTTCGGCGGCGATCAGCGCGCGGGGGGTCAGGACGCTGCCGGGGACGGCAGCGGCGGCCATCAGTCGGGCCGCGGCGGCGGGTGTGGTCTGGGGTGGGACGACGAGGAGGTCCCAGCGGCCGACGGTGTAGGAGAGCAGGATCAGCTTGTCGGCGTCCTGTTCGGTGAACCAGCCCACGTGCACGGTGTGCCCGGCCACGGGGACCTTGGGTGGGACGACGGGCCAGCGGGTGGGGTTCACGGTGACGCGGGTGATGCGTCCCCAGGGTTCTGCCAAGGCGGCGACGAGAGCAGGAAGTTCGGCCGCGAGGTCACGGGAGCGGGGCCACCAGGCGCCGTCCAGCTGCCCGGCGAGGGTGGTCTTCGGCGTGAGCACGAGGCGAGCGGGGCGAGGCGGCTTGGATGACGCGGCAGGTGCGGTGCGTTCCAGGGTGACGGTCATGGTGGAGACCTGTCCCCGGGCCGCTCGCAGTTCGACGGCCCGGCGTATTGATCGCCGGAAATGACACCTGAGTTGCATCCGATGCGCGAAATACTCCCGGTACTTTCAGCCTACTCCGGTGTGGAGATCAAAAGGGGTTCTGACCAGGTATTTCCGTTGAGGCCAAGGATTTGTGCTCCGGCAGTCTGAGCGATGCGTCGAGGATGCCGCCGGATAGGGTGACCACGCCGTGGTGGACATCGACCCGCACCCTGTGCTGTGCGAGGGGGAACAGTCGGCCGACAACCTCGCGCCGTATCTCGTCGGCGAGTTCACTGTCCGGGCGTAGGAACACCTTGAGTAGATCGCTGCGGCTGACGATGCCCTGGAGGGTGCCGGCCGGGTCGACGACCAGGAGTCGTTTGATGTGCCGTTCCGCCATGAGCCGGGCCGCCCGGGCCAGTGTGGTGTCGGGCCGAACGGTGACGGCGGGGGTCGTCATCAGGTCTTTGGCCAGGGTCGAGCCTGCCTTCAGCGTGTCACCCAGCCGCCGCATCCGCTCTATGAGATCGGGGTCGTGATCGCGGAACTCCGCTTTCGGAAGCAGATCGGCTTCCGAGACCACACCGATGACCTCGCTGGTGCCCTCGCCCTCGATATGTCGCGGACGGGATGCGGGCTGGAGGTCATGGCGTGGTCCTCGATGAGAGAGCGAAAGGTTCCCCGTGTTGCCCCGGAGTTCGGCGGCCGTCCTCCGGTGAGGGAGACCTCGCCATCCACCATCACATGTCCTCGGCAGGGTCGGACGGGCCTGTCAGGCCCGTGTACGGGACCGTCCGGCCCTGTCCGGGAACCGAGCGGCGGGGACAGCATGAAGTGACCTTTGCCGAACGGAGCACGGGAGACATGGAGAGGTGGAGTCATGAAGGCACTCGTCTTCCAGGGGCCGGGGCGTACCGCGTGGCAGGAGGTGCCGGATCCGAGCATCAAGGACCCCGCCGACGTGATAGTGCGCGTCGATGCCGTGACCATCTGCGGTATGGACCTGCACATCGTCAAGGGTGATCTGCCGGAGGTGGTTCCGGGGCGCGTGCTCGGGCACGAGGCCGTGGGCACGGTGGTGGAGAGCGGCGGTGACGTCCGCTCGGTGCGGCCCGGCGACCGGGTGCTGGTTTCCTGCATATCCTCGTGCGGCCGGTGCCGTTTCTGCCGTGAGAGCCGCTACGGACAGTGCCGCGGGGGAGGCGGCTGGGTGCTCGGCCACACGATCGACGGAACCCAGGCCGAATACGTCCGCGTGCCGTTCGCCGATCTCTCCGTGCACCTGCTGCCGAGCACGGTCGACAGTGCCGACGCCGTCCTGCTGGCGGACATCTTCCCTACCTCCTGCGGTCGTGAATGCCGCCGAGGAACCGGAAATGCTCGTGGGCGACCTGACCGACGGTCTCGGTGCGGACGTCGTCATGGAGGCCGTCGGCATGCCCGAGGCCTTCGAAATGTGTACCCGCATGGTCCGCCCGGGCGGCCGGGTCGCGAACATCGGCGTCCACGGCGAGCCCGCGACCCTGCATCTCGAGGACCTGTGGATCAAGGACGTCACCATCACCACCGGGCTCGTGGACAGCTCCTCCACGCCGATGCTGTTGCGCATGCTGGCGGCCGGCAGGCTGCCGACCTCGCCGCTCATCACCCATCGTTTCGAGCTGGGACGGATGGAAGAGGCGTACGAGGTGTTCTCGCACGCTGGTGAGACGAACGCGCTGAAGGTCGTGCTGGGCGGCCCGCGCCACGACGACCTGGCCGTATCGAACCCGTCGCGCGTCCAGAAAGCGTGACGGCACCAGCGCTGATGTGAGGGCCGGTCGGCCCCCTCCTCTGGGCCCGTCGGCCCTGCCAAGTCAACGTCCCACGGGAGGACTCTGGAGTGCGGACCCCTTCCGGTTCCGCTCCCGAGAGGTGATCCGCCATGCCTCGCATCCAGATCTCGGCACCTCGGCCTCGGCCGCACCGCCCCCTGCCCCTCGACCTGCGCACCCCGTCGGGGCGCGTCCTGCCGTACTGAGAAAGCAGTAGGGAGGCAGGCCCATGAGCGCACAGCGGATGGGCGTCGAGGCCCGTCGGATCGGCGCCGAGCTCGCGGCGACCCACTGAGCGCGCCGCACCGCAGTCGGCACCGCCGCGCGGAGGATGCCCTCCACGCGGCGGTACCAACTGTCGGTTACACGGCCTTGGCTGCTCCGTTGGGCAGGGGAGGGGTGGGGATCTTCGCGGCGAGCTCCGCGACGGGCGGTGCCTGGACGGTGGCGGCCACGGTGGCGGCGGAGGTCTTGCGGGCGAGGAAGGTGCCGAGTTCGCCGATGGTGCTCATGAGCGGTGCGGGGAAGACCACGGTGGTGTTCTTGTCGACACCGATCTCCACGAGGCTCTGCAGGTTGCGCAGTTGGAGGGCGAGGGGGTGGGCCATCATGGTGTCGGAGGCGTCTCCGAGTGCGGCGGAGGCCAACGATTCGCCCTCCGCGTTGATGATCTTGGCCCTCTTCTCCCGTTCGGCCTCGGCCTGGCGGGCCATCGCGCGCTTCATGCTGTCGGGCAGCTGGATGTCCTTCAGTTCGACCAGAGTGACCTCGACGCCCCATTCGGCGGTGGTGACATCGAGGATCTCCCGGATACCGAGATTGATGCGGTCGGTCTTCGACAGGGTTTCGTCGAGGGTGTGCTGCCCGACGACCTTGCGCAGGGTGGTCTGTGCGATCTGGTTGATGGCCGCGCCCACGTTCTCGATCGCGATGACCGACTTCACGGCGTCGACGACGCGGAAGTAGGCGACCGCGGAGACGTCGACGCTGACGTTGTCGCGGGTGATGATGCCCTGGGACTGGATGGGCATGGTGACGATCCGCAGGGACACCCTGTGCAGGACGTCCGCGAACGGCACGATGACCCTCAGGCCCGGCGCACGGGTCCCGGTGAGCCGGCCGAAGCGGAACAGTACGCCCTGCTCGTACTGCTTGACGATCTTGAGGGTCATCGGCAGCGCTATCAGGGCAGGGATGGCCAGAGCGATCAGCGCGAAGATCAGGACTTCCATGAAGGTGCACCTCACGAAGTGCGGTGGCGGAGCAAGGGGATGACCCGGGTCCGTCCGCAGGGCTCCACACCTCTGCGATCGGGGCGGCGAGCCTGCCTCCTTCCATGCTCGCGCGGTCGAGTGGGGCGGGCAGGGGTCGAACGGTCCACACCCGGGATCAGCGGGGTGCATCCTCGGCGCCGCGGTCCAGTGGAGCGGTGCGGATGCGGGTGCGGGCGTCGTCGGAGTGCGCCGTGAGCCTGTCGATGACCGCCACCACACCGTCCAACTGTCCGGCGAGCCGGAGCGCGACGGGAATCTGGCTGCTCTCGGGCAGCCGGCCGGCCAGGGTGACGACCCCGTCCGCGACGCGCACGCTCACGGCGTCGGCGCCGATGCCCATCGTGTCCGCCAGCACGTCCTCGACCAGCACGCGGCGTATCTCGTGGTCAGGGCGGAGGAACACGCGCAGCAGGTCCCGGCGGGTCACGATGCCGACCAGCCGGTCCTCGTCGTCGATCACCGGCAGGCGCGTCACACCGCGTCGGGTGATGAGGCGGGCGGCCTCGGTGACGGTCTGTTCGGCGTGGATCGTGACGGCCGGTGTGGTCATCAACTCCTTTGCGGTGAGGTGGTCTTGGACGAGCAGATCGCTCCTCGAAACGACCCCGAGGACGCGATCGTCCGCGTCCACGACCGGCACTCCGCTGATGTCGTGCTCGACGAGCAGCGCGGCCACGTCCGTGGACGGGGTCAGCCCGAGGACCGAGACGACCTCGTCGGTCATCAGGAAGCCGACCTTGGCGTGCTTCATCTGCGGCCCTCCTGTCGGCTTCGGCCGGTGAGCGCATCTTGCGGAGCGCCCTCACCAGCCACCATCCGCCCCGTACGCCCGCAGTGCGAGGGGCCGAACGGTCCTCCCTCAGGCCTGACAGGTCCCTGTGGTGCACTGCCGGTGAGGCGGCGCGTGGCGGGCAAGGGACCTTCGGTCCCTTGACTGACCCTTGCGGCCCGTTCCTCGCGCGGGCCCGGGTGGCAGGGTGAAGGCATCCCCGACGCTGTTCGACAGAGGAGGAAGCCATGGAAGGCTCCACCCAACACCGTCCGGACCTCGGCTCGGTCGTCGTCGGTGTCGACGGATCGAGCACTGCACTGACAGCGGCCTTCTGGGCCGCCGCCGAAGCGTCGCGGCGCAGCAGCACCCTTCACATCTTCTACGCGGGCGACACCGCCGACCGGATCTTCTACCTCTCGGCTCAGATCATCGAACGCGTCCACGCGGAGGGCCGCGATCTGCTGGAGGTCACGGCCGCCGCGGTCTCGGAGCGGTTCCCCGGCCTCCACGTCACCACGGAGTACAGCCGCAGGGACCCCGTCTTCGGTCTGCACCGAGTGGGGGCGAAGTACGGCACCACCGTGGTAGGTCACCGAGGTCTGGGTGGGTTCGAGGCCCTGCGGCTCGGTTCGGTCGGTCTGAGGGTCGTGGCAGCCGCGACGACCCCCGTCATCGTGGTACGAGGCGGCGAGGACCTTGCCGAGAGCGGGGTGGTGCTGGCGGCGGTCCGGGACGAGTACGACCTCGAATCGGCACGACGCGCCGCCCGCGAAGCGGAGCTGCGCAAGGCAACGCTGCGGCTGCTGACCGTGTGGAACATACTCCAGTACGCCGGAACCGCCGTCACCATGCTCGATGACGTCGACGAGCTCGCCGGCCGCCATGTCCGGAGTCTGAAGTCCGTGGCCGACCGGGTACGCGAGGAGTTTCCCGCGGTGACGGTGAACACCGTTGCGGAGAAGAGCGTCTCGGTGGCTTCGGTCCTGGTCGAGGCGTCACGTCACGCTGACCTGTTCGTCATGGGAGGCCGGAGATCACCCGGATACTTCGGACCCACCCTGGGACGTACCACCCACAGTCTCCTGCACCACTCGCACTGCCCCGTGGAGCTCATTCCGCGGCGCGACGAGGAGCAGGGGAGCGACGCGTCATGACGGACATCGCGGAAGGAAGGGACATCATGGTGGGGATCGACCCCACCGGAAGGTGGCTCCTGCCCCTCGCCTGGGCTGCCGACGAGGCACACCGTCGCAATGTACGGCTCCGACTCGTCCTGGCCGTGCCCTCGCCCCACGACACCGAGCACATGGTCGACGACACCGCTCAGCACGATGCCGTACGCCAAGCCAGCTCGGAGGCTCTCGAAGAGGCCGCGGTCTGGGCGCGTGAGCGCCACTCCGGGACGGAACTGGCAACCGTGCTGCGCGACGGATACCCGGCACCAGTGCTCTGCGGCACGTCTAGACATGCGCGCATGGTCGTCCTCGGCTCGCGGCACCTGACCCGGCCCGAGGAGATCTTCAGCGGTTGCTCCGTCGTGCTGCCCGTCACGGCGCAGGCGGACTGCCGGGTCGTCGTGGTGGGAGGCTCCGAGGGCGTTGTCACGGGTCCGCCCCGTCTTGTCGTCGGAGTCGACGGCAGCGAAGCGTCCAAGAAGGCCACGGCCGTGGCCTTCCAGGAGGCCAGCCTGCGGGGCTGCGAGCTGCACGCGATCTCGGTGTGGCAGCCACCCGTCTTCTCCTTCCAGAACGAGACGGCGGCTGTGGGGGCCCAGCGCCGCATGCTCACCGAGACGGCCGCAGGCTGGGTGCAGGAGTACCCGGACGTGAAGCTCACCCACGAGGTGCTGACCGGGCACCCGGTGGAGTGCCTCGCCATGGCAGCTGATCACGCCTTGGCCTTGGTCGTGGGCCGACGGGGCAGGGGCGGCTACACGGGCATCCGGCTCGGATCGGTCGTCCACGGGCTGCTGCACCGTGCGCACTGCCCGGTCGTCACCGTCCCGGGCAAATGAACGGACCCCAAGCCCCTCGCTCAGGGGCAACAGCCTGACCGGATTCGCCACGGCTCGACGCCCCTCATCTCCCACGCAAGGCTTCGGAAATGACCGGCCTGTGGGAAGGGGGACTAGGCTGAAGGCCGGGCTGGTGCGCAGAGCCCCTCGATACTGGCGGAGGTGCCCATGGTCGGGGATGATCGCGAAGCGCCGACGAGCCGGATTCCGCAGCCGAGGCTTGACGCGCTCCAGGCAGAGGTCAACGACGCGCGGGATACCCGGGACCGGCTGACAGGCCTGTTGGAAGCGGTCATGTCGCTGGGGCAGGAGCTGGACCTGGCCCAGGTGCTGCGGGGCATCGTGGAGGCCGCGGTCGTCCTGGTGGACGCGGAGTACGGGGCACTGGGCGTGGTGGGAGCCGACGAGAAGCTCGCGGAGTTCCTCCCGGTGGGCATCAGCGACCAGCTCCGGGCGCGGATCGGAGCCCTACCCGCCGGGCATGGACTGCTGGGCGAGCTGATCAGGCACCCGCGGCCGCTGCGCCTGGGAGACCTCTCGGAGCACCCGGCCTCCGCCGGCTTTCCGGAACACCATCCGCCGATGCGTTCCTTCCTCGGTGTACCGATACGGGCCCGGGGTGAGGTGTTCGGCAATCTCTACCTGACGGAGAAGCGGGGCGGGAAGGGCTTCGACGCGGAGGACGAGGGGGTCCTGTCCACACTCGCGGTCGCTGCCGGTGTCGCTGTGGACAACGCCCGCTTGTACGAAGAGGTCCGCCTTCGGGAGCGCTGGCTGGAGGCCGGCTCGGACTTCACGAACGCGTTGCTGTCCGGCTCCTCCGAGATCGAGGTACTGGAAGGCATGCTCGAGCGCGCCCGCGACATCATCTCGGCCGAGATGTGTGTCTTCTACCAGTCGGGGCCCAGCGGCGAGCTGCGCGGCTCCCTGGCCTTGGGCGCGGGTGCCGAAGCGCACCGCGGGATCGTGCTGCCCGGCGGCGAGGGGATACTCGCCGCACTCACCCTGGCCCCGGACGGACTGATCACCTTGGCCGATGTGGCCACCGACGCCCGGATCGCGGCGCAGCCGGACGCATGGACGGGCTTCGGCCCGGCCGTGGCCGTCACGGTGGGCACCAGGGCGAAGCTGCGCGGCGTGCTGATGCTGGCGAGGCGTACTGGCCGGCGGGCCTTCGCCGGGGCCGAGGTGGCGCCCCTGCCCGGCTTCGCGGGACAGGCCGCCCTGGCCCTGGAGCTCGCGGACCGGCGCCGGGACAGCGAGCAGGTGAGCTTGCTGGAAGACCGTGACCGGATCGCCCGCGACCTGCACGATCTCGCGATCCAGCGGCTCTTCGCGACGGGCATGACGTTGCAAAGCGCCCAGCGCTTCGTGGAGCACCCCGAGGCGTCCGAGCGGCTGAGCCGGGCGATCGACGACCTGGACGAGACGATCAAGATCATCCGTACAACCATCTTCGGACTGCGCGACCACGAGGCGGCGGGCAGCAGTCCGAGGCTCCGGGCCCGCACGGTGCGCGCCGTGGGCGCGGCGGCGGCGGTACTGGGCTTCGCTCCCGCCCTGCGTATGGAGGGTCTGATCGACACGGATGTACCGGTGCCGGTCGCCGACGACGTGGTGGCGGTGCTGGGGGAGGCTCTGACCAACGTGGCCCGGCACGCGCGGGCGGCGCGGGTGGAGGTCGGGATCGTCCTGGCGGACGGCGTGCTGGCCGTGACGGTGAGTGACGACGGGGTGGGTCTCGCGGACGGTGGCCGTCGGAGTGGTCTGCGCAACCTCGCGGAGCGCGCCGAGGCCCGCGGGGGCAAGCTGTCCGTCTCGCCGCATTCCGGCAGTTGCGGAACGCGTCTGGACTGGCGGATCCCGCTGGGCCCCACCAGGTGAGCGCGGGTCTCAGCGGCCGGTCTCGTCGTGTTCGCGGACCTCGGCGGCGATGACGGCGGCCTGCACACGGCGTTCGACGCCCAGTTTGGCGAGCAGTCGCGAGATGTGGTTCTTGACCGTCTTCTCGGACAGGAAGAGCCGTTTGCCGACCTGACGGTTGGTGAGTCCTTCGCCGATGAGTTCGAGTACGGCGCGCTCGCGCTCGGAGAGGACCGTCAGCCGCTCGTCCCCGGGCGGTTTCCCGGCGGCCGGATCCCGGAGTGAACTCATCAGGCGCGCGGTGGTCGCGGGGTCGAGCATCGACTGGCCCGTCGCCACCGTCCGGATGGCGGTGAGCAGGTCCGAGCCCTTGATCTGTTTCAGGACGTACCCGGCCGCTCCGGCCATGATGGCGTCGAGGAGGGCCTCCTCATCGTCGAAGGACGTCAGCATGAGGCAGGCGAGGTCCGGCATGCGTGAGCGGAGTTCGCGGCAGACGGTGATGCCGTCGCTGTCGGGCAGCCGTACGTCGAGCACCGCCACGTCCGGCCGCAGGGCGGGCCCCCTGGCCAGGGCCTGTGCGGCCGTTCCCGCCTCGCCCACCACCTCGATGTCGGGCTCGGAGTCCAGCAGATCGTGCAAGCCGCGCCGGACGACCTCGTGGTCGTCGAGGAGGAACACCCGGATGGGGTCCTGGGCGGCAGCTGGTGCATCGGACATCCACGCCACACTCTCGGGTCGGGATACGTCTCGGGTCTATTGTCTCAGATGTGGGTTCCGCTGCCGTGGGGTGCGTACAGGTCGAGGAGCCGGACGTGGGCGGAGACGAGCCGGTGGGCGAGCACCTGGCCCACCCACTGCCACATCGCGGAGGCGAGGGCGGGGTCGGTGTCCATCAGCTCGCGCACGGCGGCGGCGTCGAACTCGTCGGTGCGCACCGGCGTCATGGCCTCGGCGCCGAAGTGCCAGGTGTAGGGGCGGAACAGCCAGGACCAGCCGACGAGCTCGCCGGGGCCGACGGTCTCGACCACCGCGGCCTGCCGGCCGGGTACGTGCACGTCCATGCCGACGTTCCCCGACCGGATGACCCAGAAGTGGCTGGTGTGCCCGCCCTGGTTGTACATGCGCGTGCCGGCGGGGAAGTCCGCCTCGTGGGCGAGGGCCAGCAGGCTGCCACGGTGTTCCGGGGAGAGGGCGTGGTCGAAGCGGTTGGGGGAGGAGGTGAGCCGGTGGGGGGAGGAGGTGCTCATGGCGTTTCTCCGTTCGGGTCCACCTTCACACTCCGTCGGCGGCGGCCTGCCCGGAAAGGGCCGATCGGTACCCTCTCCGACCCGGGCGGCCCACCCGTGCCAGCTCGGGCGGGCTGATCAGTAAGGCCAGGACCAGTCGGCGACCTCAGGGAGATCGGTGCCGTGGGAGCGGATCCAGTCGTGGTGGCGGATCCGCTGGTCGCACATGCTCCGGCGCAGGCCTTCGGCGCGGCCGGCGAGGCCGGGGACGCGGTCGATGACGTCCATGACGAGCCGGTACCGGTCGAGGTCGTTGCGCACGACCATGTCGAAGGGGGTGGTGGTGGTGCCGGACTCCCTGTAGCCGCGCACGTGCAGGTTCGGATGGCCGGTCCGGCGGTAGGCGAGGCGGTGGATCAGCCACGGATAGCCGTGGTACGCGAAGACCACCGGCTTGTCGGTGGTGAAGAGCGCGTCGTACTCGGGGTCCGTCATGCCGTGCGGGTGCTCGGACCGCGGCATGAGTCGGGCGATGTCGACGACGTTGACCACGCGCACGGCCAGCTCCGGGAGGTGCTGACGCAGCAGGGCCGCGGCTGCGAGGACCTCCAGGGTCGGCACGTCCCCAGCGCAGGCCAGTACGACGTCGGGTGCGCGGGTCCCGTCGTCGGTCCCGGCCCACGCCCAGACTCCGGCGCCCCGTGCGACGTGTGCCCGTGCCGCGTCCATGGCCAGCCAGTCGTGGCAGGGCTGCTTGCCCGCGACGATCACGTTGACCCGGTCGCGGCTGCGCAGGGCGTGATCGGCCACGGCGAGGAGGGTGTTGGCGTCCGGCGGCAGGTAGACCCGTACGACCTCGGGGCTCTTGTTGAGGACGTGGTCGACGAAGCCGGGGTCCTGGTGGGAGAAGCCGTTGCTGTCCTGGCGCCAGACGTGCGAGGTGAGCAGGTAGTTGAGGGAGGCGATGGGTGCGCGCCAGCTCAGCTCGCGGGCGTTCTTGAGCCATTTGATGTGCTGACCGACCATGGAGTCCACGATGTGGGCGAAGGCCTCGTAGGTGGAGAACAGTCCGTGGCGGCCCGTGAGGAGGTACCCCTCCAGCCAGCCCTGGCACACGTGCTCGGAGAGGATCTCCATGACCCGGCCGTCGCGGGAGAGGTGCTGGTCGGTGGGTTCCGTCATGCCCTGCCAGGCCTTGCCCGTCACCGCGTACAGGTCGTCGAGATGGTTGCTCGCCGTTTCGTCCGGTCCTACGACCCGGAAGTCCCGCCGTCCCGCCGTGGCCGCCATGACCTGCGCGAGGTAGCGGCCGAGCACGCGGGTGGGCTCGTGCAGGGTGCTTCCGGGCTTCTCCACGGGGACGGCCCACGCGTCGAGCCCGGGCAGGGGGAGCGAGCGCAGCAGCCGGCCGCCGTTGGCGTACGGGCTCGCGCCCAGGCGCCGCTCGCCTTCCGGTACGCAGGCCAGTACGGCGGACACCGGACGGCCGTCGCCGGCGAAGAGCTCCTCGGGCCGGTAGGAGCGCATCCACCTTTCCAGCTGCCGCAGGTGTTCGGGGTTCTCGCGGACTTCGGCGAGCGGCACCTGGTGGGCGCGCCAGGTGCCCTCGACGGGTTGCCCGTCGACGACGGCGGGACCCGTCCAGCCCTTGGGGGTCCTCAGGACGATCATCGGCCAGCGTGCGCGCTCGGCGCCCGGATCCGTGCCTGCGGCCCGTGCTTCGCTCTGGATGGTGTGGATGCGGTCGAGGGCCTGGTCCATGGCTCCGGCCATGGCCGGGTGGACGAGTGCGGGGTCGCTGCCGGAGACGTAGAGGGGCTCGTGCCCGTAGCCGCGCAGCAGCGCGTCGAGTTCGGCCTCGGGGATCCGTGACAGCACGGTCGGGTTGGCGATCTTGTATCCGTTGAGGTGGAGGATCGGTAGGACGGCGCCGTCGTGGACCGGGTCCAGGAACTTGTTGGAGTGCCAGGAAGCGGCCAGCGGTCCCGTCTCCGCCTCGCCGTCACCGATGACGCAGGCGACGAGCAGGCTGGGATGGTCGAAGGCGGCCCCGTAGGCGTGGGCCAGTGAGTAGCCGAGCTCGCCGCCCTCGTGGACGGAGCCCGGCGTCTCGGGCGCCACGTGGCTCGGCACGCCGCCGGGGAAGGAGAACTGGCGGAACAGCTTGCGCATCCCTTCCGTGTCGCGGCCGAGGTCCGGGTAGGTCTCGGTGTACGTGCCCTCCAGCCAGGAGTTTGCGAGGACCGCCGCCCCGCCGTGGCCGGGTCCCCAGACGCACAGGGCCTCCAGCGAACGCTCCTTGATCACCCGGTTCAGGTGGGTGTGGACGAGGTTCAGGCCGGGTGCGGTGCCCCAGTGGCCGAGCAGGCGAGGCTTGATGTGCTCCGGCCGCAACGGCTCGGCGAGCAGCGGGTTGTCCAGGAGGTAGATCTGGCCGGCGGTCAGATAGTTCGCGGCACGCCAATGCGCGTCCAGCTCAGTGATCCGGTACGTGGTCGTCATGAGTGCTCCGTAAGTTGTTAGGCGGCCCGAGAGGGCCGGGTGTGGCTGATGAGGCTCTGCCTTCAGTGGCTTCGAAGGAGTGGCCGCCCGGCTCTCTTGGGCGCCCTGGCTGCTGATTGAGATGTGCGCTTCGGTCGCTGATTACGGAGATGACAGCGGGGTGTCCCTCGGGCCGACGGCAAGCCGTGCGGAACGAGGAGGGGTAGATGAACGAGCGACGAGCCCGGCTCTGGGCCGGCATCGACGCGGGCAAGGGACACCACTGGGCAGCAGTGGTCGACGAATCCGGCAGCACCCTGTGGTCGAAAAAGATCGACAATGACGAGTCGGCGATCCTGACCGCACTCGGCGGGATCCTGGAGCTTGCCGACGAGGTCCGCTGGGCGGTGGACATCTCCGGAACGTCCTCCGCGCTGCTGCTGGCCCTGCTCGCGGCCCATGGCCAGCAGACCGTCTACGTGCCCGGCCGCACGGTCAACCGCATGTCCGGGGCCTACCGGGGCGAGACCAAGACGGACGCCCGAGATGCCTACGTCATCGCCGAAACCGCCCGCCACCGGCGGGACTTCGCCACGATTGAGGTCCCCGCCCAGCTCGCTGCCGACCTTGCACTGCTGACCGCCCACCGCTCGGACCTGGTGGCCGACCGGGTACGCATGATCAACCGGCTCCGCGATGTGCTGACCGGTGTCTTCCCCTCGCTGGAACGGGCCTTCGACTACAGCAGTCACAGAGGTGCACTGGTGCTGCTGACCGGCTTCCAGACCCCGGCCGCCCTGCGTAGGCGAGGGCAGACCAGGCTCACGGCATGGCTGGCCAAACGCGGCGTCCGTAACGCCGACACCGTCGCAACCACCGCTCTGGAAGCGGCCGGAGCCCAGTACACGGTGCTGCCCGGCGAGGACGTTGCAGGACAGATCAGCGCCGACCTGGCCGGGCAGATCCTGGCGCTGGACGATCGACTCAAGCGCGTCGACAAGCAGATCCGCGAGACGTTCCGTACCCATCCGCAGGCCGGGATCATCGAGTCGATGCCCGGCATGGGCCCGATACTCGGCGCCGAGCTCGTCGTCGCCGCGGGCGACCTGACCGCCTACGCGGATGCCGGTCACCTGGCCTCGGCGGCCGGGCTGGTACCCGTCCCCCGGGACTCCGGCCGCCGGACGGGCAACCTGCATCGGCCCAAGCGCTACAGCCGCCGACTGCGGCGGGTGTTCTACATGTCCGCGCAGACCAGCATCATCCGCGACGGCCCGAACCGGAACTTCTACCTCAAGAAGCGCGCCGAGGGCTGCAAGCACGTCCAGGCCGTCATCGCCCTGGCCCGACGACGGGCGAGTGTGTTGTGGACACTGCTGCGTGACGGGAGGGAGTTCACCTCCGCTCCGCCGGTCACGCATCCGGCTTGACTTCCATCATTGAGACTCCTTCGAACCGCAGTCCGGGGAATGGGCCGGTCGAGCCGATGCTTGAACCGTGCTCCTGCGGGGCCGGGGGCGGGAAGGGCAGGAACGGCCCTGCATGGGGGCCGGTCGGCCCCTTCTGCGACAACAGCCGGGCGTGGAGTGTGGGCAGTCGGGCCGTTGCGGGGGCATGTCCGCGCCGTCAGGGCGGGGCCTGGCGGTACGTCGGGAACGCCGGCCGGTTTGAGACGATGCGGGCCACAGAACCGTGTCAGGGTGCTCGTCCCGAGGAGGCAGGCAGGTGAAGGGACCCCAGGCCGAGGCCGAAGCCGAGGCGCGGCATCATCCCGTTGTCGTCGCACACCGTACGAACCGGGCGGCCGATGTCCAGCTGCGCGTCGCCGACGCGATCACGAAATTCGCCGGCTCCATGCCGTTCGTCTACCTCCACGCGATCGGCTTCGCCTTCTGGATGGTGTTCGTGGAGGCCAATCCCTGGCCGATGCTGACCCTCGTCGTCTCCCTGGAGGCGATCTTCCTGTCGACCTTCGTGATGATCGGCCAGAACCGGCAGGCTGTGTTCCAGCAGGAGAAGGCCGACCACGACTTCGTCGAGCAGGAGCTGGAGCTCAAGACCAATACGGAACTGACCCGTGCCATCCACGCGATGACCACGGAACTCCACAGCCGGCTGGTTCCCGAAGTGGACAGCGACGGCGGGTCCTCGGCACGGTGAAGGGGGCCACAGCGCACATGACGGCCCCGGTCGGAGTTTGAGCGGCCTCGGTCAGCAGTCCAGGACGCCTAGGGCGTGTCCGCAATGTCGATCGGTCGTTACTCCGTTCGTGGTGCGAGGTCATGAACTGACTGATCAGGCCTGGGATGTCATCGGGCCGTTGCTGGCTCCGCCCCGGATGGGTCGTCCGGTGCGAGACCGGCGTCAGGTCCTCAACGGGATCCTGTGGAAGCTGTCCACGGGTGCGGCCTGGCGGGATCTGCCGGAACGGTATGGGCCGTGGAAGACGGTCTATGAACGGTTCCGCCGCTGGTCAGCCGACGGAACCTGGGACCGGCTCCTGGCCCACGTCCAGCAGCACGCGGATGCGATCGGCGAGGTCGACTGGACGATCGTCTGCGTCGACTCGACGATCGTGCGAGCTCACCAGCACGCAGCCGGGGCCCGAAAAGGGGGCCCTGGACCGGCGAAGCACTCGGACGCTCCCGCGGCGGACTGAGCACGAAAATCCACCTCTCCTGCGACGGGCAGGGCCGGCCTCTCGCGTTCACGATCACCGGCGGGAACGTGAACGACTGCACGCAGTTCGAGCTGGTCATGGCCCGCATCCGCATCAAACGGTGCGGGCCCGGCCGGCCCCGCACCCGGCCGGAGCGGGTGGTCGGCGACAAGGGCTACTCGTCCCGCAAGATCCGCTCCTACCTGCGGCGACGCGGCATCGCCTGCACGATCCCCGAGCGCGTCGACCAGATCAGCGGGCGTATGCGGCGCGGCGAGAGCCTGTGCCGTTTCGACCGTGCGGTCTACCGGCGCCGCAACGTCGTCGAACGCTGCTTCAACCGGCTCAAGCAGAACAAGGCCCTCGCCACCCGCTACGACAAACGAGCCCGCCACTACAAAGCCCTGGTCACCCTTGCCTGCCTACGGCTATGGCTCCCCAACTGACATTGCGGACACGCCCTAGCCCGTCTCTTTCGGATCTTGTCGGCCGAGCCCGCGGCGCCAGGCGTCGCGGGCCCGGCAAGATCCGAAAGAGACGGCCTAGACGTGGCCGAACCCGGGCACGGGCTGGCGAGCAGCAGCCCGAACGCGTACTCGTGCCCCTCGGTGCGGCGCCGCCGCACCGGGCCCGGACGGCCGCGGCCCCGCATGGGTCCGACCGGCCCCGGTAGGGGACCGTCCGGCCCTGTGCGTGCACCGGTGGCGGGTACAACCTGAGGGTGACGACCTGTGCGTCGCCGAAGTTCCTGTACCGGCTAAGAACCGCAAGGGTGTGACGATCATGGGAGAGACCACGGCAGACGCGTCCCCGATCAAGGTTCCGGCTGCCCGGGGTGACCTCGGGCGACGCGTGACGGCCCGACGCGAAGAGCTGGGAATCACGCGTGAGGAACTAGGAGAGCGCTGTGGGGCCGCCGCGTCGTACATCGCCTACGTGGAAGAACGGGCGGCAGCGCCGAGCATGGGCATGCTCGTGGGTCTCGCGGATGGTCTGGAGACCACCGTTGGGGAGCTGACCGGGAGAACGACGGACAGTCCTCCCGGCATGGGGACCTCGATGCGCGGTTCCGCCTCGACGGTGCTGAGCGAGGCCGAGTGCCACCGGCTGCTCTCCACCCACGGCATCGGCCGGGTGGGCTTCTCCGGGATGGAAGGGCTTGCCGTCTTTCCCGTCAACTACGTCGTTGTCGGGGCCGAGATCGCGTTCCGAACGGCGGCCGACTCGCGCCTCGCCGAGGCATCCGGCACCGAGGTCGCCTTCGAGGTGGACCACATCGACGACGCGATGCGAGAGGGCTGGAGCGTCATGGCCGTCGGCGAGCTGTCCGGCATCACGGACGGGGAACGCGTCAGCCACCTGTACTCCGTAGCCCGCTCGCTCCCCTGGGCCGGCGGACCCCGTACGCACTGGATGACCGTGGCCCCGACCCGGGTCTCCGGCCGGCGCGTGGGATCCGGGTGAGCGCCCCGGATGCCGTCGTCTTCGACACCGACGGAGTACTGCTCGACTCGGCACGGCGGCACGCCGCGGCTTGGAAGACCGCCTTCGACAGTTGCCTGGACGCCTGGGCCGCGTCCGGGAACGGCCGGCAGCCTCCCTTCGACGCGGACCGTGAGTACCGCCGGTGGGTGGACGGCAAGCCCCGGCTGGACGGGGCGGAATCCTTCTTGAGCTCCCGTGGCATCGACCTGCCGGCCGGCACTCCCGACAGCGCACCGGGCGACGACACGGTCTGGGCGGTCGCCGCGCGCAAGGAGGCGGCGTTCGTACGGACGCTGGAAGCGGGGGCCGTGGAGGCCTTCGCCGACGTCGCTCCGGCGCTCTCCCGGCTGCGGGCGCACGGAGTGTGCTGCGCCGCCGTATCGGCCTCCCGGCACGCCCGGCCGCTTCTCGGAGCAGCCTCCCTCCTGGACTACTTCGACGCGGTGGTGGACGGTACGGACGCCGCCGAACTGGGGCTCGCGGGCAAGCCCGACCCCGCCCTGTTCCTCGAAGCGGCCGTACGCCTCGGGATAGCCCCCGCCAGCTGCGCGGTGGTGGAAGACGCCCTCGCGGGCGTCGAAGCCGGTCGGCGCGGCCGCTTCGGCCTCGTCGTCGGCCTCGACCGGACGACGAGCCCCGCCACCGCGCGGGCACTACGGGAACGAGGGGCGGACCTGGTCGCCGCCGAACTCCACGCCGTCGCCGACACCGTCTGCGGGGCCGGACCGTGACCGCCTCGTGGACGTGGGAGTACGGCCACTACGACCCCAAGGCGGAGCGACTCGTCGAAGCCCTGTGCACGCTGGGCAACGGCAGGTTCGCCACGCGTGGTGCGGCCCCCGAGACCCCGGCGGGCCCCGTGCACTATCCCGCCACCTACGCCGCCGGCTGCTCCAACCGGCTCACCTCCCACGTGGCCGGCCAGCAGGTAGACAACGAGGACATGGTCAACCTGCCCAACTGGACGGCACTGCGCTACCGCTGCATCACCGACGACGGACGCCCGGGCGACTGGCTGACTCCCGACGACCCCGGCCTGCTGCACCACAAGGTGGTGCTCGATCTGCGCCGGGGAACGCTCACCCGGCACATGCTGTTCCAGAGCGGCCACGGCCGCCGCCTCGGCGTCACTCACGTCCGCCTCGTGCACATGGGGGACCCCTACCTCGCGGCCCAGCGAACCACCTTCCACGCGTACGGCTGGAGCGGTCAGGTCGAAGTGGAATCAGCGCTCGACGGGGACGTCGTCAACGCGGGGGTGGAACGCTACGGCGGGCTCGACGGCCGCCACCTCACCGACCACCGGACGGGCTTCGCACCGCACGGCGTCGTATGGATCGCCTGCCGTACCACCTCCGCCCTCACCGAAATCGCCCTTGCCGTAAAGACGGTCACCCGACCCCGAGCGGCCACCATGACGAGTTCCACCGCGGCCGGGACGGTGCAGACGTTCAGACTGCCCGTGGCTCCCCGGCGATCCGCGACGGTGGTGAAGACCGCGGCCCTGTACACATCCCTCGACCGGCCGAACGGAGACCTCCTGCCGCGCGCGATCGAGCACGCTTCGCGGGCCCCCGGATTCCCGGAGCTGCTCACGTCACAGCACTCGGCCTGGGAACGACTTTGGGAACAAGGGGAGTTGACCGTCTCGGGGGAGACGGGCCGGATCCTGCGCCTCCATGCCTTCCACGTGCTCCAGACGCTCTCCCCGCACACCGCCGAGCTGGACGTCGGCGTCCCCGCGCGGGGGCTGCACGGCGAGGCCTACCGGGGGCACGTCTTCTGGGACGAACTCTTCGTCCTGCCCTACATCACCCTGCACTTCCCCGAAGTCGCGCGGGCCCTGCTCATGTACCGCCACCGACGCCTTCCGGCCGCCCGCGACGCTGCCCGGCAAGCCGGTCAGATCGGGGCCATGTTCCCCTGGCAGAGCGGAAGTTCGGGACAAGAGGAGAGTCAGGCCCTGCACCTCAACCCCCGCTCGGGCCGTTGGCTCCCCGACCACTCGCACCTCCAGCGCCACGTCGGCTCCGCCATGGCCCTGAACGTCTGCCGGTACGGGCGGGCCACCGGGGACACCGGCTTCCTGCACGGCCCGGGCGCGGAACTCCTGCTGGAGATCGCGAGCTTCTGGGCCGGAGCCGCCGTCTACGACTCGGAACGGGGGCGGTTCCGCGTCTGCGGCGTGCTGGGCCCGGACGAGTACCACGACGCCTATCCGGAGGCCGCGGAACCCGGAATCGACGACAACGCGTACACCAACGTCATGGCCGCCTGGGTGATCCAGCAGGGGCTCGAACTGCTCGACGAGCTGCCCCCGGCCCGCCGGACGGAGCTGACCGAATGGCTCGCCCTGGACCGCGGTGCGCTCGTGCACTGGGAAGAGGTGTCCCGTCGCCTGTACGTCCCGTTCCACCGGGGCGTCATCAGCCAGTTCGAGGGATACGGAGACCTGGCCGAGCTGGACTGGGCGGCCTACCGCGCCCGGTACGGCGACATCCGCCGGCTCGACCGGATCCTGGAAGCCGAGGGGGATACGGTCAACCGCTACCAGGCGTCGAAGCAGGCCGACGTGGTCATGCTCGGCTACCTCTTCCGGCCCGCCGAGCTGTACGCCCTCTTCGCCCGGCTCGGCTACCGGCTCGACGACGCGGTGTGGCGGGCGACCGTAGCGTACTACCTGCAGCGCACCAGCCACGGATCGACGCTCAGCAGCCTCGTCCACGGCTGGGTGCTGGCCCGCCAGAAGGACCCGGACGCCTGGAAGTACTGCGAGGAGGCACTCCTCGGCGATGTCACGGACATCCAGGGGGGCACCACCGGCGAGGGAATCCACCTCGGCGCCATGGCCGGCACCCTTGACCTCGCGGAGCGCGGCGTCACGGGCCTGGAGGCCGGCCCCGAAGGCCTGTACGTCGATCCCGTCCCCCTGCGGGAGATCGAGCCCGTCTCCTTCACGCTCTGCCACCGGGGACACCGCGGTGTCCGCGTACGCCTGCTCCCCGGGAGGTTCGGCATCACCGTGCCGGAATCCTGCCAAAGTCCCCTGGCCCTCATGCTGCCCGGGGGGCAGGCCGTCGTGGTGGCGGCCGGCGACGAGCATCTGTTCCGCCTGCCACCGGACTGATCCCTGCTTCGAGGAGGTCCCCCTCAAAGGGTCCTGGCATCCACGAGAGGGCCGAACGGCCCCTACTCAGGCCCCGGTTGGGCCCCTACGGACGGCTCGTCCCCGAGGGGAGAGTGGAGGAAGCGTCAAGATGCATCACGCACGGGCTCGCAGGAACGACCGAAGGAGGAAGCGCATGAGTGCGAAACAGGTTCTGGTCGCCTACGGAAGCAAGCACGGTGCGACCGCCGGGATCGCGGAGCAGATCGGATCGGCACTGCGTGAGGACGGCATCGACGTCTGGGTGGTCCCGGCCGACGAGGTCACGGACGTCCGCGGCTACGACGGGGTGGTGCTGGGCGGATCCCTGTACGCGGGGCGGTGGAACGGACGGGCCCGGCGCTGCGCGAAGCGCAACGCCCGGTATCTGAAGCACCGTCCCGTCTGGCTGTTCAGCAGCGGACCGGTCGACTCCTCCGCCGAACGCAACGACATCCCGCCGGTAAGGGCCGTCGCCAGGCAGATGCGACAACTCGGCGCCCGCGACCACGTCACCTTCGGCGGCAGCCTCACGGAGGGCACGCCCGGCCTGCTCGCCCGCACCCTCGTACGCCAGGGCAAGGCCGGAGACTTCCGCAACCCCGAGCGCATCCAGGCCTGGGCCCACCACATCGGTGCCGAACTCACCGCGGCCGCCTCACCCGCCCCGTAGGAAGACTCCTGGTGCCGGAGGCCCGCCATGCTTCACGGAACACCGCCCAATCCGTTGCGGCGGAAATCTGACCGCACGCGCACCCGGTGGCTCGTCGCCTTCGTCCTGTCGGCTCTCGTCGCAGCCTTCTGCGGAGTGGCCGTCGGGCTGGCCGTGTGGAACGTCGACAACCGCACTGCGCGGGAAGAGGCCGAGCACGCGCACCGGATCACGGCCACCACGCTCGGGGCCGCCGAGCACGCACCCGACTCCTGGAGCGGCGGTGCCGCCGCGTCCGTAGCACAGGCTGCCTGGCAGTACCCTTCGGCCACCCGGCGCACGGGACTCGTAACGGTCCAGCCCAAAACCCCCGCGGGTAGTCCCGTCGTGATCTGGGTGGACGACTCGGGCCGTACGGTCCAGGGGCACCCATCCGCGGGCGAGCGGGCCTTCGCCGCGATGACCGTCGGTGCCACTGCCGCGGCCCTGATCGCGCTGACAGCCGCAGGCGTCGTCCACCTGAGGCTCCGAACCGTCCATGCGCGCAGCCTGTCCATGTGGGGACGGGACTGGCAGCGCGTGGAACCCGGCTGGTCGGGCCGACTGCCCACTCAATCAGGAGTCGACGACGACTGAGGCGCTCACCGGCCGGGGAGGTGCCTTCACTCGTGGGCGATGACGGCGACGGGCGCGGCGGCGTGGTGCAGGACCGCGTGGGCGATCCCGCCGATGTGGGTGCCGTAGGCGGAGCGCCGGATGCGCCTGCCGACCACGACCAGCGCGGCACCCTTGGATGCGTCCACGAGCTGGATCGCGGACTGGCCGATGAACACCTCGGGGGCGACCGCCACCGAGGGGTACTTCTCGCACCAGGGGCGGATCATCTCGTCCACGGCCGTGGCGATCCCCCGACCTATCTCCTCCTGCACGCCGAGATCGAGACCGTAGCTGTAGCCGGAGCCGACGACGGGCGGCGGTGACCAGGCGTGGATCACCCGCAGGGCGCACCCGCGGCGTGCCGCCTCGTCGAAGGCGAAGGAGAGCAGTGCGTCACAGGGGCGCCCGATGTCCACTCCCGTCACGATCGGGCCATCGGTGCCGCGCTCCTCGGCGGGCGTGGCCTCATCGTGCGGTGCCCGGACGAGAACGATCGGCTGATCGGTTGCGGCGATGGTCCCGGCGCTGATGGACCCGAGGATGAACCCGGCGATGCCGCCTAGCCCTCGGGAACCGAGCACCAGCATGTCCGACGAGGCAGCCGCGTGGGCCAGGGCCGTAGCCGGGATCCCTGACAGCCGGCGGGAGGTGATCTCCAGGTTCGGGTAAAGCCCCTTGATCTCCTCGGAGGCCTCGCGGAGCAGTCCCTGCGCCCACTCGCTCTGGACTTCGCTCGTCGCGACGGTGAGAGGGGGCCGCTCCAGCCACTCCTCCACGTGGACCAGGGCCAGAGGTGCCCCGCGGAGGTTTGCTTCGTGCGCGGCCCATCGGGCCGCAGCGACACTTTCGCGCGAGCCGTCGAGGCCGGCGGTCACAAGGTTGGCCATGGTGCCCATCTCCCTGAGTTGACGTGTGAGTTCCAGACTCCGTCCCGGCCACCGCTTCCAAGGGGGGCCGAGGAGTCCGTTGTTGAGCCGACCGGCCCTTGCCGGGCGGTGTCCGGAGTGAGCTGCGGCTCGGCACCGCCCAGGTCGAGCCGCAAGGGCGGGTACTCGTCCGTCATGAGTGCGCCGTACGCGATGACGCGCAGCGCCCGGCGGGAGAGGCGGGTTTGCCGCTCCGCTGCCACCTTGGTGCTCAGGTCCTTCACGAGTCCTCCTCGGAGAGCGGGCGCGCAGGTCCCCCGGCAGGGCTGCCGGGTGTGGAGCGGTAACGGTCGGCTCTGGCCGGCGGTCAGTCGTGGGCGAGTACGGCCACCGGTGCGGCCGTGTGGTGGAGCACGGCATGGGCGATCGGGCCGAGGTGCGTGCCCATGGGCGAGCGGCGGATGCGGCGCCCGATGACGACGAGGTCCGCGCCCGTGGTGGCCTGGACGAGCTCACGTCCCGCCGATCCGATGAACGTCTGCTCCTCGAGTCGTACGTCCGGGAACTTCATCCGCCAGGGCATGAGCATGTCGTCGAGCATCTCGGCGACGGTGTGGTCGACCTCGCGTGCGACCGAGGCCTTGAGGACGGGCGAGTAGCCGGACGCCGGAGGGAGCTTCCAGCCGTGTACCGCCCGCAACGCGCAGTCACGGCGCGAGGCTTCTTCGAAGGCGAAGGCCAGGACCCTGTCGCAGGACTGGTGGATGTCGACGCCCACGACGATCTCGCCGTACGGGGTGCGGGCCGCGTTCTCCCCGTCGTCCTCCTCCGCCCGTACGAGGACGACGGGCGTCTCGGTGGCGGTGAGGGTGGACAGGCCCACGGAGCCGACGATGAAGCCGACCACACTGCCCAGCCCGCGGGAGCCGAGGACCAGCAGGCCGGCGCTCTCGGCCTCTGCCGCCAGAGCCGTGGAAGGCCTGCCGGAGAGGCGACGGGCGGAGATCTCCAGGCGGGGATACGCCTGCTTCAGCTCGTCGGTGGCGGAGGTCAGGACCTCGTCGGCCCAGCGGTCGTGCGTCCCGGGGTCCAGTTCAGGTATCAGGGTGCCGGAGGACCAGTCCTCGGCGTGGACGATCCGCAGGGGGGCCTCGCGGAGCGTGGCCTCGCGGGCTGCCCAGCGGGCTGCGGAGAGGCTCTGGGGGTGCCGTCGACGCCGACGGTTACGTGGTGGTTCATGACGGTGGCCTCCTCGGGCTGCGCGGAGTGTTCCGCGGTCACCAGGTGATGGGTTGTGCTCCGCGCTCCGGTGGGATCAGACGGGAGTCGTCCGTGCGGGCGGTGAGCTCGTCGACCACGGCGACAACGCCGTCCAGTCGTGCGGTGAGTCGCAGGGCGAGGGGGATCTGGCTCTGCCGTTCCAGTCGGCCCGCGAGGGTCACGACACCGTCCAGGACGTGGATGTCCACCGCCCCGGTGGGCGCCCCGACGCTTTCCGACAGCACGTCCTCGCTCACGTGCCGCCGTATCTCGGCATCGGGGCGCAGGAAGACGCGCAGGAGGTCACGCCGGGTGACGATGCCGACGAGGCGTTCTTCCTCGTCGGTCACCGGAAGGCGTTGCAGACCGAGGCGCGTCATGAGCTGCCCGGCCTCCGAGACGCCTTCCCGCCGCGCGGATGGTGACTGCGGGAGCCGTCATGATGTCGGCGGCCGTCAGGGCCTTGCGGGCGAGCAGATCGCTCTCGGAGACGACGCCGACCACCCGGTCGTCCCCGTCCACGACGGGCAGTCCGGTGATGTCGTGGTCGGCGAGGAGCTTGACGATCTCCCTGAACGTCGTCGAACGGTCCACCGAGACGACATCTGCCGACATCACCTCGCCGACCTGGGTGTGCTTCACGACCGGACCTCCTGTACGTCGTCATGCGGGGGCGCAGAGGGCTGGTGTGCACCACCCGTACCAGCCACCATCCGCCCCGCCGGCATCCGTATCGAGGGCCGAACGGTCCTGTGAGAGGGCCGACCGGGTCAGTCCACGGGGGCGTGCGCCGATTCCGAGCGCCGGGGAGGGGAACCGGGGAGGGACCGGTCGGCCCTTGCCCTGGCCCCTATGGCCCTCGCCGGCCACTCGCCCGCGATGCCAGCGTGAGAGGGCAAGCACGATGGCCCTCGATCAGGAGAAGACATGGAAGGCATCACTGCCGGTCCGGAACTCGGGACGGTCATCGTCGGCGTCGACGGGTCGGACCCCGCACGCGGGGCAGTCCTGTGGGCCGCGGCCGAAGCCGTACGGCGGGGGAGCACCCTGCACATCGTCCACGCCGCGGATACGGACAGCAGAGCCGTCTACGCATCGGTGGAGACCATCGAACGGGTCCGCACCGCGGGCCGCGAACTACTCGATGACACCGCCGCCGCCGTAGCGGAACTCCATCCCGATCTGTACGTCACCATGGAGTTCAGCCGCAACGCACCCGTACTCAGCCTCCACAGGGCCGCCGGCGTCCACGGCACGATCGTCATCGGCAACCGCGGTCTCGGCGGGTTCACCTCGCTGATGCTCGGCTCCGTCGGACTCAAGGCCGCCGCGAGCGCCACCACCCCCCTCGTCGTGGTGCGGGGCACGGACCCGCGGGGCGAAACCGGCAGCGTGCTGGCCGGCGTCCACGACGAACACGACCTCGACTGCGTCCGGTACGCCGCGCACGAAGCGGGGCTGCGCAAGGCGTCGTTGCGGCTGCTGCACGTATGGAGCCCGCTGCACTCCGTCGGCAACGTCGTGAGCATGCTCGACGACGTCGAGGAGGTCAGCGGTCGGCACGTGGAGCGCCTGACGGCCATGGCAGGCCTGATCCGTGAGGAGTTCCCGGATCTGACCGTGCACGCCGACTTGGAGAGGAGCTTCTCGGTGGCTGGCGTACTGGCCGAGGCCTCGCAGGACGCGGACCTGCTGGTCGTCGGCGGGAAGCGCTCGCCGGGCTACATCGGGCGCACGCTCGGGCACGTGAGCCACAGCCTCCTGCATCACGCACGGTGTCCCGTGCTGCTCATCCCGCGGCACGCCAACGACCAGGGGAACGAGTCGTGATGAAGAACATGACGGACCGTGAGATCGTCGTCGGCATCGACCCGGTCAGGGACTGGCACATGGCCCTGGCCTGGGCCGCCGACGAGGCGCACCGCCGGGCGCTCGGCCTGGGTCTCGTCCTGGTGGTGCCACCGCAACACGACACCCAGCACGCCGACGGGGGCACGCACCGCATCGACCTGCGCCGGACCGGAGCGGAAACCCTCGAAGCGGCCGCCGTGTGGGCGCGCTCGCGTCACCCGGATCTCGAACCGTCCACCCACCTGCTCGACGGGCTTCCCGCCCCCGTCCTCGGCCGGCTTTCCCTCAAGGCCCCCATGCTGGTGCTCGGTTCGCGACACCTCAGCCGCACCGAGGAGTTCCTAAGTGCCGGTTCGCTGGTGGTGCCCGTCGTCGCGCAGGCGCACTGTCCGGTCGTGGTCGTCGGCGATGCGGAGCACGTCAGCCAACTGTCGCCGTACATGGTCGTCGCGGTCGACGGCAGCGAGTCCTCGAAGGCGGCGCTGGCCGTGGCCTTCGAGGAAGCGAGCGTTCGCGGGTGCATGCTGCGGGCCATCTCGGTGTGGCGCCTGCCCCTGCTCTCGTTCCAGAACAGGGACGAAGGTCTCCAGGAGCAGCGCCGCATGCTGTACGAGACGGTCGCCGGCTGGTCGGAGAAGTACCCGGACGTCGCGCTCACCCACGAAGTGCTGGCGGGCCACCCGGTCGAGGAGCTGGCGCAGGCGGCCGAACACGCACTGGTAGTGATCCTGGGCCGCCGTGGAAACGGGGGCTACACCGGCATGCGGCTCGGCTCCGTCGTCCACGGACTGCTGCACCGGGCACACTGCCCGGTCATCACTGTCCCCCTCGCGCAAGGGACCTGATGTCCGCGCCCGCGGCCAGCCAAGCACCCGCCACCCCGCTGAAACCCGGCGGACTCACCGAACGGGAGGCCGGGCGACGCCTCGTCGAGCACGGCCGCAACGAAATCGCCGCCCGGCCGGCCGCACCCCTGTACGCCCGGGTCCTGGCACAGCTCCGAGACCCCCTGGTCATGGTCCTGATCGGCGCGGTCCTGCTCACGATCGCCATCGGCGACCACGCCGACTCCATCGTCATCGGCCTGGTGATCCTCTTCAACACCACCGTCGGCGTGACCCAGGAGATCCGCGCCGACAACGCGGTGGCCGCACTCTCGGCCATGTCGGCCCCGGGCGCACGCGTGCTGAGGGAGGGCACACCGCGCGAAGTCCCGGCCACCGACGTCGTACCCGGTGACGTTCTCCTCCTCGGCGAGGGCGACATCGTCGCCGCCGACGCCGAACTCACCGAGGCATCGGCCCTCCTCGTCGACGAGTCCATGCTCACCGGCGAGTCCGTCGCGGTGGGCAAGGAGCCGGGTACGGCCCTGAGCGCCGGAACGGTCGTCGTACGGGGGAGGGGCGTGGCCACCGTTGCGGCGACCGGCGGGGGCAGCGCGCTCGGCCGTATCGCCGCCCTCCTCGAAGGCGGTCGGGAGCCGACCCCGCTGCAGCACCGACTGGCCTCCCTCGGACGGATCCTGGCCGCCGCCACCCTCGGATTGTGCCTGATCGTCTTCGTACTGGGCCTCCTGCAAGGCCTGCCCGTCGGGATCATGGCCGTGACGGCCATCAGCCTGGCGGTCGCCGCGGTACCGGAATCCCTGCCCGCCGTAGTCACCCTCGCCCTCGCCCTCGGCGCCCGCCGGATGGCCACGCGGCACGCGCTCGTACGCCGCCTTCCCGCCGTGGAGACGCTAGGTTCCGTCTCGGTCCTCGCCACGGACAAGACCGGCACCCTCACCGAGGGCCGCATGGTGGTCCAGCAGGTCTGGATGCCCCATGCCACGGCCGACCTCTCCGGCGTCGGCTACGAGCCGGAAGGCGATGTCCTGATCGCCGGCCGACGCCCGACGCCGAGGGAATGGGAGCCGCTACGCGAACTGCTGACCGCAGCGGCACTCTGCAACGACGCCTCCATCCGCCCGCCGACGGGATCCGCCGCGCCCGACGACCGCTGGACCCCCATGGGGGATCCCACCGAGGCGGCCCTCCTGACGGCCGCGGTCAAGGCGGGCTGCGCCGATCAGGCCAGCCTCCACGAAAGCCACCCGCGCGCGGACGAAGCGCCTTTCGACAGCCTGCGCAAACGCATGACCACCCTGCACACCACACCCGAGGACCGGGTGCTCGTGTGCCTGAAGGGCGCGCCCGAAGCGATCCTCGACCCCGCCGTCCTCGCCGACCCCACGGACCTGCTCCACACAGCGGAACAGCAGGCCGCGCTACTCGCTGCCCGCGGCTTCCGCGTCCTTGCCATCGCCTCAGGGACACGGGACGAGGCCCCCGACCACCCCGCGGACGCCGAGACCGGCCTCCACCTGCTCGGCCTGGTCGCCATCAGCGACCCGCCCAAAACGGAGGCCGCGGCCACGATCGCCGCCTGTCGGGCGGCGGGCATCACCCCCATCCTCATCACCGGCGACCACCCCGCCACCGCGCGCGCCGTGGCGACCGAGGTGGGCCTGCTCTCTTCCGACAGCACGCACGAGAACGTGGTCACGGGTGCGGACCTCACCGCCGGCCGGGTCGAGGACCTCACCACCGTCCGCGTCTTCGCGCGTACGAATCCGCAGCAGAAGCTGGACATCGTGGAAGCCTGGCGCTCCCACGGCGCCGTCACCGCGATGACCGGCGACGGCGTGAACGACGGACCCGCCCTGCGCCAGGCCGACATCGGCGTCGCGATGGGCGCGCGCGGCACGGAGGTCGCGCGGCAGGCGGCAGACCTCGTGCTCACCAACGACGAACTGTCGACGGTCGTCGCGGCGGTCGAGGAAGGCCGTCGCGTCTACGACAACATCCGCCGCTTCCTCGTGTACGGCCTGGCCGGTGGAACGGCCGAGATCCTCGTCATGCTCACCGGCCCCCTCATCGGTCTCCCCCTGCCCCTGCGGGCCGGCCAGATCCTCTGGATCAACCTCCTCACCCACGGCCTCACCGGTGTCGCCATGGGCGCAGAACCGGTCTCACCGGGCGTCATGAACAGACCTCCCCGCCCGCCCGGACAGCACATCCTCGGCGCCGGAGCCTGGCAGCGACTCCTCCTGCTCGCCACCGTCGTCACCGCCTCCTGCCTCGCAGCCGCCCTCACCGCACGCGCCTGGGACCTGCCGTGGCAGAGCGTGCTCTTCCTCGCCCTGCTCGCCGGCCAGCTCGGAGTGGTCCTGGGCCTGCGAGCCCGCCTCCTGACCAAGGAGAACCTCTTCCTTCCCCTGGCAGTCCTCGCCTCCGCACTCCTCGCGGCAGCCGCGCTCTACCTCCCCGCACTCCGCTCGATCCTGGAAACCGAACCGCTCGACCTGACCGGCATCGGACTGGCGGCGGCCACAGCCCTGACCGGATTCATCGCCGCCCGCTTCGTACGGACGGCGTTCCACGCGCAGCGACGGACGACGGCGAACTCCCACGGCTGAAGCGAAACGCCCTTGGCCGGGGTTCCGGCTGTTCGGCATGCAGCCTCTCAGCACAGGACACGGCCGTTCACCAACGACAGCACCTTCGCCTTCGACGCCAACCTGTGGGACTGGGACTACAGCTACACCGACACCTACGAGCACGTCCCGTGGGTCAGCTATGAGGTCTGGTCGGACGCGGCAGCGAAGCGGGCGTCTAACGGCTGTATGTCCGGCCGCCCGTGCCAGGCGAAGTCCTTATGTCCGCGCCCACGGTGCCGACCATCCGCCTGCCCTAACCCGAGCCCGACGGGCAGACCGCTCCCAGGACGGCCGGCCGTCGGGATCTCCATGGCGGCGCCGTGACGGCCGCGTCGGCTTGCGCACGACGTGCTGAACAGCGTCAGACCAGGGCCACTTCGTGGATGGGCGGCTCCCGGAGGAAGAAGGGCCGGGGGCCGTCAGTCGTCGGCTCTTCTTCGTCCAGCCATACCGAGCCAGCCTTGCCGGTGCGCTTCGGCGATCCGCGCGACGAGGTTGACCTTGATCGCCTTGAGGCTGTGTTGCTCGTGTGGCGACGCGGAGTATCGCGCATACGTGCGCCGCACCTGCGTGGCGCAGTTCTCTGGTGGGGGCATGGCGGTGCGATGGCGGGGTCCAAGTGGTCCGGCGCATTGGGCCGTTCGGCCCTTCGGCCGCTGGCCTATCCCGAGCACACTGTCGGTGCAAGCAGGAAGATGCGGTGCTTCTCCGAAGCACCCGAGGCGCCTGCCTCAAGGAGACAACATGACCGACACCATGACCCGGGGCCCCATCGAGAGCGTGCCGAGCACCAATGGCAAGGACCTGCGCCAACGGAGCACTGCCGACCTGCCCGCACCGGAGTCTCGGGGCCGGACGACGATCGCGGACAGCGTGGTGGCGCAGATCGCCGGTATGGCTGCCCGCGAAGTCCCTGGCATCCACAGCCTGGGCGCCGGGATGAGCCGTGCCATCGGCGCGATGCGCGACCACGTCCCCGGCGGAGGCTCGAACCTCTCCCGCGGAGTCAAGGTCGAGGTCGGCGAGCGCCAAGCGGCCGTGGACCTGGACGTGGTGGTCGAGTACGGCGTCGCGATCCTCGACATCACCGCAGGCACTCGCGCACACGTCATCTCCGAGGTGGAGCGGACGACCGGCCTGGAGGTCGTGGAGGTCAACATCTCCGTCGTCGACGTCCACCTGCCCCAGGACGAGGACGAGGCCGCACCCCTCGAGAGCCGGGTGCAGTGACGCCTCCCCCGGTGGAGCGCACGACCTGGCGCGAGCACGCGTCGGGCACTGAGCCGGGGCGGTACCCCGGCGAACACAGCGCCGCCATCGGCCTGCTGGCCGGGATGGCCCTGGCGTTCGCCGGCTACTTCGGCGGATTCTTCGCCTTCCTGCTGGTGGCCGTCATGGGAGCGGCGGGATTGGTGACGGGGCTTGTTCTGGAGGGGCGCCTGGACCTGGGCGCCCTTCTGGGGGCACGGCGAGGTCGATGATGAGAACCGCCTTGGTGCCGCCCGAGCCCCACGGACAGCAGGCCGTGGCGGCTCCGGGGCGCGGGACCACCCATATTGAGGGCCGGGTCGTGGCACGCCTCGCCGCCCGCCTGGCGGACGACGCGCTCGATGCGCACGCCAGCCCCGGACGGCGCAGCAGGGCACCGCACGCGCGGATCGCCACCGCCGGGGGTGCGGTGCGGGTAGCGCTGCAGATCCATCTGCCCTACCCGGCTGATCTCTCAGGGGTCTGCACCCGGCTGCAGGACCACGTCGCCGTGCGCCTGGCCGAAATGACGGGTCTTCATGTCCCCGAGGTGCGGGTCGAAATCCAGCACTTCATCATCGACCCCGCCGGCACGGCCCGGGGCCCGGCGGTGGACCTCGCCAAGCCACCAGCCCATCCTGCGTTCCGTAGTCCGGCGCTCGCCGGGGCTGACGGCGCGGCCGTGAACCACGCGGCGCGCGTGCCGTACCGCTGGTGGTCGGCACGCCGGATCCCCGCCGCACTGACAGCCGTGCTGGTGATGGCCGGGTCCGGACTTGTCAGCTACGACGTCGTGGCCGTCGGGCATGAGCATCTGCCCCGCTGGGACCAGAGCCTGGTGGTCCGCCAGCTGACCGATCATCCGCTGGGCAGCGCCTGGCCGGTGCTTGCAGCGGGACTCTGCGCCACGCTGGGCCTGTGGCTCGTCGTCCTGGCACTGACCGCTGGGCGTCGCCGTCTGCTGCCCCTGCGTCGGAAGGACCAGGACCAGGAACAGCTGCTGAGGGCGAGCCTGGACCGTGCCAGCGCAGCCGACGCGATGCGCGATGCGGCGCTGAGCGTGCCGGGCGTCACCGCCGCGCGAGTACGCCTACGACGCCGGATCACCGTGCGAGCTGTCAGCAGCTTCGGCGATCCGCAGCAGATCGACACGGATCTGAGCCAGGCTTTGAATCTTGCGCTGGACGGGCTCTGCCTGACCCACTCCCCGGCCCTGACGCTCCGCACCCGACGGCGCACGTCCTAGCGCCCGGAGCCCGCACCCACTGCCACATGGCCAAACTTCGTCCCGGGGATCTGTCATGCGAGTGCAACCCGTCGTCAACCGTGCCCTTTTGGCTTCGATCGGGGCGACCCTGCTCGGCGCCGGATGCTTGGCTCTGGCCGCCGGCCTCGATCTGTACCGCCGTTGGGACCTGCCTCGGCCACCCCAGTGGATACCCACCAGCCCGGGCGAGGCCCTGCGCTCCGCTGCACGCGATGGCGTTGCCGCATGGCCGGGGTCCTTGCCGGTGACCCTGGCCGTACTGGCCCTGGTCGTGCTGTTCGGGCTCGTCTGGCTGCTGCGGCAACTTCCCGGCTTCATGCCCCGCAATGCTCCCGTGGGCGGACCTGCACAACGAGGGTCCATCACCGTACGTGGCTCGGCGCTGGCTAGGGCCGTCCGGGAACAAGCTCTGGCCGTCCCCGGAGTCCACCAGGCCCACGTACGCCTGAACGGCGGGGGTACCAGCCCCCGAATGGACCTTACGGTGATCATGACCCCTACCGGCAACCTGCGCGAGGTCCTGAACATCCTGCAGGCAGGGCCGATCCAGGATGCCCGGACCTCGACCGACTGGCCGCACCTACCGGTCGAGGTCCGATTGTTCATTGCCTCCCACAAGGGGCGTCGCGCCTGCTGATCGGCAGGCGCGACGTTGGCCGGGTCCTGTACGGGGCTGGCGACGCGTCACGTGGAGCGCTGTACCTGCCTTCGCAGGACTCAGTCTGCGACGGCCGGTGCGGGAGCACAGTCCCGGCGTAGGTGGCCAGATTGCCGGAGAGCGCGGTCCTGGCCTGGACCGTGACGCGAAGGTCGTCTCCGCGCACAGCTCTGGAGGCACGGTCGCCTGGTCGGGGAGTTACTCGTGCTCGGGGGTGTCGCCAACACGGTCGCGGTTCACGCCAGCGACGAAATCGGCCACAGCGCGACAGGCCTGGCCGTCATCACCTGTCTGGGCAAGGTGAGGGTGCACCCGTCAGCGGCACCCTCAGCACCGGGCTACCGGGCCTGGGCGGCTCTTGGGGCAACGAGATCACCTTGACCACGACGGTGCGTGGGCTGCTGGGTGCCACCTTGGTCGAGGATCAGGTCGCCCTGGTCGGCAACCGCCTCGACAAGCCATCCCGGGACAGAGTCACCCCCGCCGGTGGCGGCCTGGCCGTGTCCGGAGCGTTTGAGTGCGAGAGCCCCGTCGGCCGCCGTGACGCTCCGCCTCACGGCGGCCGACCGGATCTCGGGCATCCCGCTCGGCTCTAGCACGGCGGCCCGCAGGCCGAACAAAGCCGCACGGGGCAGTCGTGGCCTGCCTTCCGGCCGCGGCCCATGCTCCGTGAAATCGGAGAGTGGGCCGTCATTGATGACGATTATGAAGATGATTCGGTGACGTGGCAGTTGTCGCCCACGCCGACGGTGATGGCAGCCCGGTGCAGACCGAGAGACACGTCCACCAGAGCCGCTTGCTGCTCGACGTCTGGGGCGGGTCGTTCACTGCGCAGACGGGGTGGACGGTGGCTACGGGCTCCAAGGCGGCCACTGTCTGCTGGTATGCGTGGTGGACCGGTGATCGCGCTGGTCCGTGACTGGCCCGGACCTTCTCTGGGAAGTGGGATTCCGGAGGCAAATGAACCCAGGAATCAAGCGGCTTCGGTAGCCATCAGGAGAGCAGGGCGCGGTGCCTGACCGGTCGTTTGTGCAGGTCAGGCGCTGTGCTCAACTCTTAGAAGAAGCCGAGCCTCTTGGGGGAATAGCTTACTAACAAGTTCTTGGTCTGCTGGTAGTGCTCCAGCATCATCTTGTGGGTCTCGCGGCCGATGCCCGACTGCTTGTAGCCGCCGAAGGCGGCGTGGGCGGGATAGGCGTGGTAGCAGTTGGTCCAGACGCGGCCCGCCTGGATCGCGCGGCCCGCGCGGTAGGCCGTGTTGATGTCGCGGGTCCAGACGCCGGCGCCCAGGCCGTACGCCGTGTCGTTCGCGATGCGCACCGCGTCGTCGAAGTCCTGGAAGGAGGTCACCGACACCACCGGGCCGAAGATCTCCTCCTGGAAGATCCGCATGCGGTTGTCGCCCTCGAAGATGGTCGGCTGGACGTAGAACCCGCCCGCCAGTTCACCGCCGTGGTCGATGCGCTGCCCGCCGGTCAGGATCTTCGCGCCCTCCTGCTGGCCGATCTCCACGTACGACAGCACCTTCTTCAGCTGCTCCGCCGAGGCCTGCGCGCCGATCATCGTGTCCGTGTCCAACGGATGCCCCGGCACGATCAGTTCGGTGCGGGCCACCGCCGCGTCGAGGAAGTCGCCGTAGCGGCCGCGCTCGATCAGGGCGCGCGACGGGCTGGTGCACACCTCGCCCTGGTTGAGGGCGAACATCGTGAAGCCTTCCAGGGCCTTGTCCCGCAGGTCGTCGTCGGCGGTCCAGATGTCGTCGAAGAAGAGGTTGGGGCTCTTTCCGCCCAACTCCAGCGTCACCGGCTTCAGATGCTCCGCCGCGTACTGCAGGATCAGCCGCCCGGTGGAGGTCTCCCCGGTGAAGGCCACCTTCGCCACGCGCGGGCTGGACGCGAGCGGCTTGCCCGCCTCCTCGCCGAAGCCGTTGACGATGTTCACCACGCCCGGCGGCAGCAGGTCCGCGATCAGGCTCATCAAGTAGTGGACGGACACCGGGGTCTGCTCGGCCGGCTTCAGTACGACCGTGTTGCCCGCGGCCAGGGCCGGCGCCAGTTTCCACACGGCCATCAGGATGGGGAAGTTCCACGGGATGATCTGGGCGACCACGCCCAGCGGCTCGTGGAAGTGATAGGCCACCGTGTCCTCGTCGATCTGGCTGAGGGCCCCCTCCTGGGCCCGCAGCGCACCCGCGAAGTAACGGAACTGGTCCACGGCGAGCGGCATGTCGGCGGCCAGGGTCTCGCGGACCGGCTTGCCGTTCTCCCAGGTCTCCGCGACCGCGAGCGCTTCCAGGTTCCGCTCCATGCGGTCCGCGATTCGCAGCAGGATCGTGGAACGCTCGGTGATCGAGGTACTTCCCCATGCCGGCGCGGCGGCGTGCGCCGCGTGCAGTGCGCGCTCGACGTCCTCGGCGGTGCCGCGCGCGACCTCGGTGAAGGTCTCGCCGGTCACGGGGGAGGGGTTGGCGAAGTACCGCCCGAGGGCGGGCTCGACGTACTCGCCGCCTATGAAGTGGCCGTAGCGGGACGCGTACGACATCAGCGCGCCTTCGGTACCGGGCGCAGCGTAACGGGCCATGGAGGACCTCCCCTTGCCGGGCGCCGGCCGCCATCGGCCGGTGCTCGACGTGAGGCTAGGGGCGGGCAGGTTGCCGGTACGTTGCGCGGCCGCGCGGTGAACGGACCGCCGCGGGCGGTGGCGCGGTGGCGGTCGGGGTCCCCTCCGGCGCCGGCCGACGGCGCGCGGGCGGCCCGGCGACCGGCAAGTGTGCGGCCGGCGAGCCGTGTTTTGCGCCCGGTCCCGTTCCGAGGGCCTTGCCGAGTTCCGCGCCCAGGCCCGTTCCGAGGCCTGCGCCCAGGCCCGTGCCGGGGCCCGCGCCCGGGTCCGTTCTGAGGCCCGCGCCCGGGTCCGGGTCCGTTCCGAGGTCCGTCTGCAGGCCCTCCGCTCCGAGTTCCGCGTCGATGGCCCGTACGCGGGCCAGCGCGGCCGTCCGGCCGGCGGCAGGGAGTACGGCCGCCAGGGCCCGCCAGACTTCGGCGTCCTCCGCGCCCCACGGGCTGCACACCCAGTCGGTGAGCAGCCCCGGGTCGGCCCGCGCGATCACCGCGGCCCGCGCCTGCTCCTCGATGCGGCGCCGGAGCCGGACGATGCCGGGCGCCGTGGAGGCGGGCAGCAGCGGGCCCGGGTAGCGGGCCAGGGCCGCCGAGACGGCTCCGGAGGCCAGGTGGCGGGTGACGGCGGTGAAGTCGGCCTCCAGCGGCACGGCCGTGCGGTAGGGACGGGAGAGCGGGGCCCGGGGACCCAACAGGCCGCGCAGCCGCGACATTTCGGCGCGCAGGGTGACCGGCGACACCGACTCGTCCTCGTACAGGGCGATCGACAGTTCCTCCCCCGACAGCCCCTCTGGGTGGTGCGCGAGCAGCGCCATGATCTCGCTGTGCCGCCGCCCGAGCCGGAGCTCGCGGCCACCGTTGGTCAGCAGCGCCTCCTCGCGGCCGAGTGCGGTGAGGCGGTCCCCGGGAACCCCGGTTGCCCCGGGCCCCGGATCCAGCAGGGCGAGCCGGGCCTCCGCCGCGCACGCCACCGCCGCCACGAAGGCGAGGGAGTGCGGGTGGGCCAGCCAGTCGCCCCCGGTGACGTCGACGGCCCCGAGCAGCCTTCCGGTGTGCGGATCGCGGACCGGAGCCGCCGCGCAGGTCCACGGGTGCACCCGACGGCTGAAGTGCTCGGCGCCGAAGACCTGGACCGGCTCCCCGACCGCCACCGCCGTGCCGGGGGCGTTGGTGCCCATCGCCGTCTCCGCCCAGCGGGCACCCGGCACGAAGCCGAGGCCCTCCGCGCGCCGCATCGTGGCGGGTTCGCCCTCCACCCAGAGCAGGCTGCCCCGCGCATCGCACACCGCCAGCAGATGGGCCCCGTCCGAGGCGAAGGCGCCCACGAGGTCCCGGAACAGCGGCAGCACCCGGGCCAGCGGATGCTGCTCCCGGTACGACCGCAGTTCCGCCCCGGCCAGCTCCATCCGGGGCGCGCACTCCGGGCTGACCCGGGCCCGGGCGCAGCGGCGCCAGGACCTCGCGATGACCGCCCGCACCGGGGCCTCGACCCGCCCGTCCCGGGTGAACGCGGCGTGGGCCGCCCGTAGTTCCCGCGTCCGCTCGGCGGGGTCGGCCCCGCCCGGCAGAGCCACAGAAGGATCGTCCATGTCGCCCTCTCGCGGTGCCGTGGTACCCGGAGCGCCCCATCGTCGTACCGGCCCGCCGCCCCGGCAAGCGGTACGTCGGCCAGTGCGTGACGAAGCTCGGCCGGTCCCGATCGGTGCGCGCGCCGTCCCGGGCCTACTCCTCCGGGTCCAGCGCGGCCAGCGCAGCCGCGGGGTCCGTGGACGGCGGGCCCGCCGGGAGCCAGTGGTCCGCCGCGCGCCGGTACGGCCACCAGCGGCCGTCGCGGCCCAGGCGGAGCTGGCGGTCGCCGCCCGGTTCGGTCCAGCGGGACCGGACCCGGCGCAGCGTCGGGGCCGGCGCGTCGGCGTCGGCGTCGTCCGTGTCCGCCTCCGCCCCGTCGGCCCGGGCGGCCGCCAGCGCGGCCCTGGCCCGGGCGAGCGACGCCCGGTCCGGGGTCCAGTCCTCCTCCAGTACCGCGACGGCCTGTGCCCCGCCGAAGCCCCAGGCGAGTACGGCCCGGTCCATGGCCGCCCGGTCCCTGTCGGAAGCCTCCGACAGGCGGGAGCGGACCCGAAGGTCGTGGGCCTGGGCCGTGAGCCGTACGGCGTCGTACGCGAAGGGGGGCCCGGGCTGCGGGGCGTGGTCCGCGTGGGCCGGAGCAAGCGCCTCCGCGAGCAGCCGGTACGCCTGCGCCGCGGCCGCCTGCGCCAGGAACTCCACCCCGTCCACGTCCAGGCCCGGCGGCTCCGTCCCCGACTCCGTGTCCAGCGTCGGAGGCTGGCCCGGCCCGTCCGGCAGCGCCGCGGGCGGAGGCAGCGGGGGCAGGGCCGGGGCCTCGGCGTACACCTCGGAGGCGAGCACGCCGACGTCGGGTGCGAAGTCCGCAGATCCCGCTTCCGCCTCCGCCGTGCTGCGCTCCTCCAGCTCGGCCACCAGACCGGCCTCCGCCCGCCCGCGGAGCAGCAACAGCACGAAGGGGTCCTCGTCCAGCAGCCGCGCCACCTGGTAGCAGAGCGCCGCCGTGTGCGGGCAGTGGTCCCACTCCTCGCAGTCGCAGCGCGGATCGAGGTCGCCTATCCCGGGCAGCAGGTCCACCCCGGCGGCCGCCGCGTCCTCCGCGAGCTCCGGCGGGACCTCCCGGTCGAGCAGCGCCGCGATGTGGCCGGACTCGGCGGCGGCCATGCCGAGCAGCCGGTCCCATTCCGCCTCCGTGAACTCCTGGACCAGCACGTCGGTCCGGTGCGCCGTCCCGTCCGGGTCGCGCACCACGGCCGTCAGCCCGCCCGGGCGTACGGAAACGGCCCCGACCGCGCCGGAACGTGCGTACCGGCGGCCCTGCTTGACCTGCTGTCCGTCGAGCGCGCTGTCCTCCAGGGCGCGCAGCCAGGCATGGCCCCACCAGGTGTGGGCGAAGCCGCGGCCCGGGGCGGGCGCCAGGGCCGGGAAGGTCTTCTCGTACGGGTCCTGCGCGTTCATCCGTGTCACTTCCCGGAGGCGGTCGGGCGGAGGGCGACGAGTTCGGCCAGCTCCGCGTCGCTCAGTTCGGTCAGCGCGGCCTCGCCGCCCGCGAGCACGGCATCGGCCAAGGCCCGTTTGCGTTCCAGGAGTTCGGCGATACGGTCCTCGACGGTGCCTTCGGCGATGATCCGGTGGACCTGGACGGGCTGGGTCTGGCCGATGCGGTAGGCGCGGTCGGTGGCCTGTTCCTCGACGGCCGGGTTCCACCAGCGGTCGTAGTGGATGACGTGCCCGGCGCGGGTGAGGTTGAGGCCGGTGCCGGCCGCCTTGAGGGAGAGCAGGAAGACGGGCACCTCGCCCGCCTGGAAGCGGTCCACGAGCTCCTCGCGGCGTGGAACGGGCGTGCCCCCGTGCAGCAGTTGGTGGGAGATGCCGCGCGCGGTCAGATGGCGCTCGATGAGCCGGGCCATCGTCACGTACTGCGTGAAGACCAGCACCGAGCCGCCCTCGGCCAGGATCGTGTCGAGCAGCTCGTCGAGGAGCTCCAGCTTGCCGGAGCCCGCCGCGGCGGACTCCTTCGGGCCGTGCGGCTCCTTCGTGTACTGCGCGGGGTGGTTGCAGATCTGCTTGAGCGAGGTCAGCAGTTTGACGACGAGCCCGCGGCGCTCCATCCCGTCCGCTGCGGCGATCGCGGCGAGGGTCTCGCGCACGACCGCCTCGTACAGCCCGGCCTGTTCGCGGGTCAGGGACACGGCGTGGTCGGTCTCGGTCTTGGGCGGCAGTTCGGGCGCGATCCCCGGGTCGGACTTCTTGCGGCGGAGCAGGAACGGCCTTACGAGCGCCCCGAGTCGGGCCGCCGCCCGCGGGTCGCGACCGCTTTCGACCGGCTCGGCGTAGCGCGTGCGGAAGGTGCCGAGGCGGCCGAGGAGGCCGGGCGTGGTCCAGTCGAGGACGGCCCACAGTTCGGACAGGTTGTTCTCGACCGGGGTGCCCGTGAGGGCCACGCGGGCGGCCGACGGGATGGTGCGCAGGGCCTTGGCGGTCGAGGAGCGCGGGTTCTTGACGTGCTGGGCCTCGTCCGCGACCACCATGCCCCAGCGCACGGCGGCGAGTCGGGGCGCGTCCAGGCGCATGGTGCCGTAGGTGGTGAGGACGAATCCACCGGCGGGTGCACCGGCCGCCCCTTCGAGTTCGCGGCCGGGGCCGTGGAAGCGGCGCACGGGGGTGCCGGGGGCGAACTTCTCGATCTCCCGCTGCCAGTTGCCCAGCAGGGAGGCCGGGCAGACCACCAGAGTCGGACCCTCGTGCACCTGCTCCTGGCGGTGCAGGTGCAGGGCGATCAGCGTGACGGTCTTGCCGAGGCCCATGTCGTCCGCGAGGCAGGCGCCGAAACCGAGCCCGGTGAGCCGGGCGAGCCAGCGCAGGCCGCGGAGCTGGTAGTCGCGCAGCGCGGCGCGAAGGGCGGCCGGGGCCTGTACGTCGGAATGCTCCGCGGCGGGGTGCCCGGGATCGGCGGTGAGGAGGGTGCGGAGCCGTTCCAGCGGACCGGTGGCCTCTACGTCGTACCGCGTGCCGTCGAGCTCCGCCGAGCCGGTCAGTACGGCCGCCAGCGCGTCGGCGGCCGTCACCTCGCGGAGCCGGCCGGCGAGGGCGCGGGTGCGGCGGGCCGCGGCGGGATCGATCAGGACCCACTGGTCGCGCAGCCGGACCAGGGGCCGCTTCGACTCGGCGAGCCGGTCCAGCTCGTCGAGGGTCAGATCGCCCTGCTCGCCCAGGCCGTAGCGCCAGCCGACGGGGTGCGCCGAGGTGGCGGACAGCGGGCCGGCCAGGCCCGGCAGGTCCGAGCCGGCGGCGGGCCTGCCCACGACGGCCCGCGCGGTGAGCGTACGGGCGAGCCCGCGCGGCCAGTGCACCTGCACCCCGTCGGCCGCCAGGGCTGCGGAGGCCTCCCCGAGCAGCTCCACGACCTCCTCGTCGGCCAGGTCGACCGCGTCGGGGACGGCGGCGCCGAGCAGCGGCGCGAGCGGCTGCCACAGGCGGGCGGCGCGGCGCAGGGCCCGGAGCGCGTCCAGACGGGCGCGGGGCGGGAAGGCGGCCGCGGCGGGTCCGGAGCCGGCCCAGACGTCGGCGGCGTCCGCGACGAGGGTGGCGTCGGCGAGGCCGTGCATCTGCAGGACGGCACGGAAGGCGGGGGGCCGGGCTTCGGGGTCCACCTCGATGCGGAGCGAGACGCGCACCCCGGCGTCGTGCCCGGCGGCGACCTCCGCGGCCCAGTCGCGCAGTTCGGGGTGGAGCCGGGCCGGGCGGGCGGCGTAGGCGGGACCGCCGGCGGCGGCGGGTGCGGCCGGGGAGCGGGGCAGGGTGTCGGCGACGGCGTCGAGGAAGGCGCGCAGCAGCGGCTCCGCGGCGGGCAGCCGCGGCGGGGCGGCGGTGTCGGGCTGCCCGGTGCCTGCCCGGGTGCCTCCCCCGGCGCTGACGTCGCCGGTGGCGCCGGTGGCGCCGGGGTCCACGGGTACGCAGTGCGCGTCGGGCGGCATGGCCGCCGCCAGCTCCCGGACCTCCTCCAGGTCGGCGGCGTCCAGCGGCCCGAGCCGCCAGGCGTCGTACCCGGCGGGGCTCAGGCCGGGCAGCAGCAGTCCGCGGGCCGCGAAGCGCAGGGCCAGCAGTGCGGCGGCGCCCCAGAACGGCGCGGCCCCGGCCGACGCGGCGGACCGGACCCGGGTGAGCAGGGGCAGGGCCTCGGCGAGGGGCAGGACGAGGGCCGTCACGGTGGTGTGCCGCAGGTCGGGCGTGACGATGGTGAGCCGCTGGGGGGTGCCCCGGCCGCCGAGGTGGAGGCCCTCGTCCGGGGCGGGCGGCCCGTCCAGGTCAGGCCTGTCCGGGTCGGGCCCGTCCGGGTCGAGCTGCCAGAAGGCGATCCGGCCGTCGCGGGCCGGCTCGGCGGGGAGGAAGACGGCGGAGCAGGGGATGAGACCGGAGATCGCTGGGAGCACGCATTCCTCAAACTTGACTACCGAATACAGGGTGGCCGAGAGTAACGCACCCGCGGCCGCCCGGGCCCACGGCGACACCGTGACCCGGGTCACTTCCTCCTGCGTACGTCTGCGTGCGAGCGAGCCGACATGCGGGGACGGGGGGACGGGGGGACGGGAAGGAAATGTGCGAGCGGGACCGCGGCGCGGGAACGCGGGGGCGGGAGCGCGCGTTGTGCGGGGTAGTGGCCGACCGACGGAGAAAGAGGGTGCCGCAGATGTCCACGAGCGGAAAGATCGCGGTTGCCGGTGTGGTGGCAGCCATCGTGCTGTTCTGGGCGGTCGGCTTCTGGGCCGGACTGCTGGTCCTGATCGGCGTCCCCGTGGCCGCCTACCTGCTGTTGGACTCCTCCCAGCGTCGTAGGCTGCGGGGTATATCCAGGAAGCAGATCGGCCGCTGAGGGCGGCAGGGGGGCCAACCATGAGCACGGGGAGTACGGCAGGCGTGGCGCAGGTCGCGGCGGTCAGCAGCAACGCGGTCTATTCGTTCACCAAGCCCACGCGCGAGAGCATCAGGCTCCTCGAAGGGCTCGGGGTCGAGGGGGACGTCCACGCGGGGGTCACGGTCAAGCACCGTTCCCGTGTGGCCCAGGACCCCACGCAGCCGAATCTCCGGCAGGTGCACCTGATCCACCGGGAGCTCTTCGAGGAGGTGGCCGAGGCCGGCCACCAGGTCGAACCGGGCCAGCTCGGGGAGAACGTCACCACCGAAGGCATCGACCTGCTCGGCCTGCCGACCGGCACCCTGCTGCGCCTCGGGGCGGACGCGGTGGTCGAGGTCACCGGGCTGCGCAACCCGTGCCTGCAGATCGACAACTTCCAGCACGGGCTGCTCAAGCAGGTGGTGAGCAGGGACGACGAGGGCAACCTGCTCCGCAAGGCCGGAATCATGGGCGTGGTCCACCGGGGCGGCACGATCCACCCCGGCGACACCATCGAGGTCACCCTCCCCCCGACCCCGCACATCCCGCTCGACCGGGTCTGACCGGCAGAGCCCGGGGCCGGCCGGGTCCACTCGGCCGGTCTCACGGCCGGTCTCCCGCCCGGTCCCTCAGCCGATCCATGCCCGAAGGCGTGCGCTGAGCACCACGTCATGGGGCAGCCGCTCCAACTCGTGCGCGGCCACGTCCACCCCGTGCTGCCCGAGGACGTCGGCCAGGTGGCCCCAGTGCCCGGCCGCCATCTGCTCCCGTGTCATGCCGTCGAAGGGCTCGTCCGGCCCGACCACCGTCCGGGCCGTCTCCTCGAGGTCCTCGCCGGAGGTCGACGCGAGGAGGCCCGCCGGGCCCGAGGAGCTCCAGCCGCGATCGTCGAGCAGCACCACGCTGCGTCCGTCCGCGAGTACGGCCTCCAGCCGTGCCGACACGGACAACTGCCGCGCGCTCGTACCGCCGGCGTCCAGATCGGTGTAAGTGACCAGACGGGTCACCACAGTCATGCCGCACTCCTGTCGGTTCGCCCAGCACCGGCCCTGTTCCCCGAGCTTCCCTTCGCGGCCTGCCGCAGGTGCTCACGGAATCCCGGAGCCTACACTCGGCGCCCCGACCCCACCCCGCGCGGCTCAGTAGTAGTCGCGCATCAGCTCCGTCGCCCACTGCGGCTGGCGGTGCTCGCCGCGCGGGCCGAATTCCGTCATGTACGGCTTGAGGTCGAGCACCGGCGTGCCCGCGACCGCGTCCAGCCCCTCCACGTGCAACTCAGGGCCGTCCGCCGCCAGTACGTCCACCTTCAGGACGCGACAGCGCGAGAGCCCCAGCCGGTTGGGCCGGTTCTTGCCGCGCTGGGCGAAGATGCCGACGAGCGGCCAGTCGGGATTGCCCCGGGGGCGCCGCGCGCCCGCCTCGATCCTGTCCTCGGGCACCCGGTCGAAGTGGAAGACCACCTCGACGTGCGAAAAGTCCTCCAGTCCGTAGAGGGCTTCCGGACCGAACCGCTCCCGGTCCAGGCGGATCACCGCGGTCTCCCGCCCCCAGTCGTCGTCGACGACCGCCGAGCGGCCGCCCACCACCGTGCCGACCGGGACCACTTCCACCGGATCCATCAGCGCGTCCTCCCCCTCGATCCCAGCACCGCACGCGGGCATCCCCGCGAGCGGACCCCGCTCAGGCGGGCCGCACGGCGACCCGGTCCAACGCCGCCAGCAGCTCCGACAGCTCCGGAAGCTCTCCGTGCGCCTCGTGCGGTACGGCCAGCACCTCGCTCGGCTCCTCGTCGAGCAGTACGAAGGCGGCCCCGTCCGTACGGGCCACCAGCGACCACCCCGGCCCGTCGGCGCGCAGGGTCCGCGTCTCCTCGCCCGCGAAGGCCGACCGCACCCTGCCGGGCGGCGGCGGGCTCTGGGTGTAGCCCAGGGCCTCCTCCAGGGCTCGCGCCAGTCCCGGGTGCGCGGCGGCCGCGGCCCCGCCGTCCGTGGCCACGCGCGCGCTCCAGTCGGTCCACTCCCGGGCTATCTGGTCGGCGCCCATCCGCCGCTGCACCGGACCCCAGGCCTCGGCCGACGGCGGGGCCAGCGGCACCCGCCCCGTACCGTCCGCGCCCTGCTCGGGATCGTGCGGATCGGGGATCCCGGGCGTGGCCACCGTGAGCGCCAGCGGCCAGCCGGCCAGTGAGACCACGATGGACCGTTCGTCGGGCGACAGGTCGTACTCCATCCCGCAGTCCCACGAGGCGATGGCCATGGCCGCGAGCGAGACGTCGTCGATCACGACCGTCCAGCGCGCGCCCTCCTCGTCCTGCCCCAGCACCAGGCCGTACCCGGCGGCCGCAGGCGGCACGCCGAGCAGCGAGCAGGCCTCGGGGTAGTCGTCACCCAGGATGCTCGGGAACTGCGCGGGGGTCAGCAGCACGGCGGTCAGCACGTACAGCGAACCGCCGTCCTCCTCTTCGGACACGTGGCCTCCCGGTCGTTCTCTCGTCGGCGCACCCTAACCAGCGAGTAACCACCGCGTCGAGAGCTGGCGGGAGCCGATTTCCGAGCCCGCCACCTGCACGGAGGGCCGTGCGGCCCGGCACGGATACGGTTCGGCGCCACCGACGCCGCGCCGCGGTGCTCAGGGAGTACGTCAGGCGGTACGGACCGCCAGCGCGAGGAAGCGGGCGTCCTCGTCGGCGTACGAGGTCAGCCGCCAGCCCGAACCGGCCAGCAGCGGGCCGAGGTTGTGCTCGGCCCGCAAGTCGTCCGGGGTCAGCTCGCGGCCGTGGCGCGCCGCGAGGGCCGCCCGGCCGATCGGGTGGAACAGTGCGAGCCGGCCGTCCGGGCGCACGACCCGGGCGAGCTCGCGCAAATTGGCCCCGGGGTCGGGCAGGTGGGCGATGAGGCCGGCGGCGAACACGGCGTCCAGCACCCCGTCGCGCAGCGGCAGGCGGGCCACGTCCGCCAGCAGCAGGGCGCCCGCGGCGTCCCGGCCGGCCTCCTGCGCGGCGGCGAGCATCTGCGGGGTGACATCGGCGCCGAGCACCGTCCCCGACGGGCCGACGGCCGCGCGGAGCGCGGTCAGCGCCCGCCCGGTGCCGCAGCCGGCGTCGAGCACCCGGTCGCCGGGACGCAGCCCGAACTCACCCACGGCGGTCGTGAAGGCGGGCCCGTCCCCGGGGAACTTGCCATCCCAGCCGGCCGCGCGCGCCCCGAAGAACTCCTGGACGTGGCCGCGGTCCCGCGTCTGGTCCCGGGGCCGCTCCCGAGCGGGTTCCCGAACCCCGTCCTGAGCCCCGTCCCGAATCCCGTCCCGAACCCGGTCCCGAGTCCCGTCCTGAGCCCGGTCCCCGGTGTGGTCCTGCGTACGCTCTTCGCTCATGTGCCCATGATCCCTCACCGGTGCTCCGGCACATGCCTGCGGAACGTGTGCAAGGTGGTACCCGGCGTGATCGAAGATGAACGTATCTCTGTCATATTCCAGCAGTTCCAGTGGCTTTCGAAATGCTGCCCGTGTTCGCTCCCTCACCCGGACTAGCTTCCGTGGCCATGGGACACCTGGACCACGCCGCCTACGGCTGGCTTACCCCCGTGCTGTCATACGTGATGGCTTCGATCGGCGCCGCCCTCGGCCTGCGCTGCACCGTTCGCGCGCTCGCCGCGACGACCGGCGCCTCCCGCCGCAACTGGCTCCTCACAGCGGCCTCGGCCATCGGAACCGGGATCTGGACGATGCACTTCGTCGCCATGCTCGGCTTCCACGTCACCGGGACCGAGATCCGCTACAACGTGCCGCTGACCATCCTCAGCCTCCTCGTCGCGATGATCGTCGTGGGCGCCGGAGTCTTCGCCGTCGGCTACGGGAAGGACCGCGGCCGGGCCCTCGTCGTCGGCGGACTCACCACCGGCCTCGGCGTCGCCAGCATGCACTACCTCGGCATGGCGGCCCTGCGCCTGCACGGCTCTGTCTCCTACGCGCCGCTCACCGTCGGACTCTCCGTCGCCATCGCGGTCGTCGCGGCCACGGCCGCCCTGTGGGCGGCCCTCAACATCAAGTCCCCGGTCGCCGTGGCCGTCGCCTCGCTCGTGATGGGCGGCGCCGTCAGCAGCATGCACTACACCGGCATGCTCGCGGTCGCCGTCCAGGTCACCCCCTCGGACGCGGCCCTGCCGGGCGCCACCGCCATGCAGTTCATCTTCCCGCTCGCCGTCGGCCTCGGCTCCTACCTCTTCATCACCTCCGCGTTCGTCGCCCTCTCGCCGACCGCCGACGAGCGGGAGGCCTCCGCGATGGCCTCCGCCGACCTGCGCCTGGGGGAGCGGGCCGCCACCGCACCCGCCGGCTGAGGCCCCGCCGCCACCCGGCCGTTCCCCCTGCCGCCGGTGATGCCCGCCGCCCCGCACGCCACCGGCGCCATGCCACCGCCGCCACGCCACCGCCCCCGCGACCGTCACGTAGGTACGCACCGCCCGGAACGAGGAGCCCATGCGCAGACCCCGCACCACACCGGAAGCAGCGGCGTCGCGGCCGCCCGCGCCCGCGCCGGCGGGTGGCCGCGGCAAGGGGCCGGGCCGCCGGGCGCACGCCGGTCCGCCCGCCGAGGAGCCGGCCGACCGCACGGCCCTCGACGCGCTCGGGGCGATACCCGGCGCCACCGGGGGAGGCGGCCGCGGTCCGCGCCTGCGGCTGCGCCCCGCCACCGTCCGGGCGAAGATCGTCTCGCTGCTGATGGTGCCGGTGGTCTCGCTGCTCGCCCTCTGGGCCTTCGCGACCGTCGACGCGGCCCAGGACATCGCCCGCCTCACCCGAGTCCAGCGCGTCGACCGGGAACTGCGGGCACCGATCGAGGCCACCGTCACCGCGTTGCAGGCCGAACGGCGCACGGCCGTAAGGCTGCTGGCCGATCCCACCGGAGGTCAGGCCGCCGCGGCCCAGGCCCCCGGCCAGGCCGCCGCCCTGGACGAACAGGCACGCCGGACGGACGGTTCGCTACGGGCCCTGCGGCTCGGCGACAGCAACACCGTGGCCGACTCCGGCGACTACGGCACCGACATCGTCATCCGGCTGCGCGCCTTCGTCGCCGCCGCCGAGGGACTCGGCCCGGTGCGCGAGGACGTCGCCGGGCACCGGGCAACCCCGGGAGCGGCCTACGAGACGTACAGCCGGGTGATCGACGCGGCGCTGGAGGTCGGCGGAGCCCTCACCGGAGGAGGCCGGGACGCCGAACTGGGCGTCGACGCCAGGATCCTGCTGGAATTCGCGCGGGCCGGGGAGCAGCTGTCCCGGGAGGACGCCCTGCTGACGGCGCCGGGGCCGCGCACCGCCGAAACGCTTCGCCGCCTGACCGGCGCGGTCGAGACCCGACGGGCCCTGACCGCCTCCGCCGCCCGGGACCTGCCCGCCGCACAGCAGGACGCCTGGCAGTCCGTGGCCAAGAGCGCCGCCTACGCCGATCTCACCGGGGCCGAGGACCGGGCGCTGGCCGCCGCGGCCGGTGCCGGGACCGCCGGCCCGCCCGCCGGCTGGGAGGCCGCGTACACCTCCGTCGCCGGCTCGATGCGGGAGATCGGGGACGCCGCCCGCGCGGCCTCCGAGGACCGCGCCGACCCGTTCGGCGCGGGCGCGCTGAGTCCCGCCGGAGCCGCCGTCCTCCTGGGCCTGGCCGCCGTGGCCGCCTCGCTCGTCATCTCGGTCCGCATCGGCCGGGCCCTGGTCGTCGAGCTGGTCTCGCTGCGCAACACCGCGCTGGAGATCGCCCACCGCAAACTCCCGCGGGCCATGGACCGGTTGCGGGCCGGCCAGGACATCGACGTGGCCGCCGAGACCCCGCGGGGCCCGGCCGCCGACGACGAGATCGCCCAGGTCGGCGAGGCCCTGGACACGGTCCACCGGGCCGCGCTCAGTGCCGCCGTCGAACGCGCCGAACTGGCCAGCGGCGTGAGCGGGGTCTTCGTCAACCTCGCCCGCCGCAGCCAGGTCCTGGTGCACAAGCAGCTCACCCTGCTCGACTCGATGGAGCGGCGCGCGGACGACCCGAACGAGCTCGGCGACCTCTTCCGGCTCGACCACCTGACCACCCGCATGCGGCGGCACGCGGAAAGCCTGATCATCCTGTCGGGAGCGGCTCCCGGGCGCGCCTGGCGGATGCCGATCCCGCTCACGAACGTGGTACGGGCCGCCGTCTCCGAGATCGAGGACTACCCGCGCGTCGAGGTCCGCCAGCTCGCCGAGGCCGCGGTGGTCGGCGGAGCCGTCGCCGACCTCACCCATCTGCTGGCGGAACTCATCGAGAACGCCACCCAGTTCTCCCCGCCCCACACCAAGGTCCGGGTCAGCGGAGAACCCGTCGGCGCCGGCTACGTCCTGGAGGTCGAGGACCGGGGGCTCGGCATGGGCCGCGAATCCCTCCAGGAGGCCAACCGGCGCATCGAGCAGTCCGAGGCCCTCGACCTCTTCGACAGTGACCGGCTCGGGCTCTTCGTGGTCAGCCGCCTCTCGGCCCGCCACGGTGTGAAGGTGCACCTGCGCATGTCACCGTACGGCGGCACCACCGCGGTGGTGCTCCTCCCCAACTCCCTGCTCCAGGGCGCCCTCACGGCCGCCGCCCCGCAGCACGAGGAAGAGCGCACTGCCGCACAGGTTCCGACTCCGGCTCCGGAGCCGGTCGCCGAGCCGGTACGGGAGCGGTTCCGGGAGCCTTCCCAGGCCATCAGCGTCGTACGGGACGACGCGCGCGGGGTCCCGGTCCCGGACCGCAGCCCCGTACGGGAGGAACCGCGGCCCTCCCCGGTGGCCCCGCTGCGGCCGCGCGGCTCCGCGGGGGCGGTTCCCCGTACGCCCGCCCCGGCGGTCACGGCGGCCCCCTCAGGCCCCCCGGCCCCCTCAGGCCCCCCGGCCTCCTCGGGCCCGGCCGCCTCGGTCACCGAACTGCCGCGCCGGGTCCGGCAGGCGAGCCTCGTCCCGCAGCTGCGCGAGGCCCCCGCAACCAAGGCTCCCGCCGGTGTCCGGGGGGCGGCGGGGCCGCCCGGGCGCAGCCCCGAGCAGGCGCGCGAGCGGATGGCGGCCTACCGGGCGGGCTGGGTGCGGGGCACGCAGGCGAGCGCCGAGGCCGGCGCGGACGGTCCGGGCGGTGCGGGCGGTGCGGGCGCCCCGGGGTCCACGGGCGGCGCGGGCGGCACAGGCAGTACTGGCGAAGGTGAAGGAGCACGATGATGATCGAACATCAGAGGATCGACCTCGACGGCGTCCGCAGGTCGGGCGAACTCGACTGGCTCCTGGACGACCTCGTGGTCCGGGTGCGCGAGGTCCGGCACGCCGTGGTCCTGTCCAACGACGGCCTGGCGGTGGGCGCCTCCAGCGCGCTCAGCCGGGAGGACGCCGAGCACCTGGCGGCCGTGGCCTCCGGCTTCCACAGCCTGGCCAAGGGCGCGGGCCGGCACTTCCACGCCGGGGGCGTGCGCCAGACGATGGTGGAGATGGACGAGGGTTACCTCTTCGTGGCGGCCGCCGGAGACGGCTCCTGCCTGGCCGTGCTCAGCGGGGCCGGCGCCGACATGGGGCTGATCGCCTACGAGATGGCCCGGCTGGTCAAGCGGGTCGGCGAGCACCTCTACACCCCGGCCCGGTTCGCGGCGCGGCCGCCGGCCGCCGGTTAGGGCGGCGGCCTTGAGCACGAACGGCCAGTGGTACGACGCCGACGCGGGCCCGCTCGTCCGTCCGTACGCGATGACGGGCGGACGGACGAAGCCCGGACCCCACGGGGTCCGGTTCGACCTCATCGCGCTGGTCGTCGTGGACCCGGCGGGAACGGACGAGGCGGCCGAGTCGCTGCTGGGACCGGAGCACCGGGCACTGCTCGGGCTGTGCCGGGACGAGACCCAGTCGGTGGCCGAACTCGCGGCGGACGCGGACCTGCCCGTGGGCGTGGTGCGCGTACTGCTCGGGGACCTGCTGGAGGCCGGGCACGTCAAGGTCAGCCGGCCCGTGCCGCCCGCACAGCTGCCGGACGAGCGGATTCTGCGTGAAGTCATCGAGGGATTGCGAGCGCTGTGATGGGACTGCACGACAACGGGCCGCCGCCGGCGGCCGAGGGCGGAGAGGAACTGGCCGCGCTCGCGCTGAAGATACTCGTGGCGGGCGGCTTCGGCGTGGGGAAGACGACCCTGGTCGGCTCGGTCAGCGAGATCCGGCCGCTGCGGACGGAGGAACTGCTCAGCGAGGCCGGGGAGCTGGTCGACGACACGGGAGGGGTCGACCAGAAGACGACCACCACCGTGGCCATGGACTTCGGGCGGATCACGATCAGGTCGGGGCTGTCGCTCTACCTGTTCGGGACGCCGGGGCAGGACCGGTTCTGGTTCCTGTGGGACGAGCTGTCCCAGGGCGCGCTGGGCGCGGTGGTCCTCGCCGACACGCGGCGCCTGGAGGACTGCTTCCCCGCGGTGGACTACTTCGAGCACCGCAAGATCCCGTTCGTGGTGGCCGTCAACTGCTTCGCGAACGCGCGTCGGTACGCCTCGAACGAGGTCGCGCGGGCGCTGGACCTGGATCAGGGGACGCCGGTGGTTCTGTGCGACGCGCGGGACAAGGACTCGGGGAAGGAAGTGCTGATCCGGCTGGTGGAGTACGCGGGCCGGGTGCACACGGCGCGGTTGCTGGAGTCCGTGGAACCGCGGGCCGACTCGGTGTGAACCGGCCCGCGGTGAAGCGGTGTCGCGGGGGTGCTGCGGGGGTGCTGCGGGGGTGGTGCGGGGTGACGCGGGGGTGCCGTCAGTCGGCCACGCCGGCTGCCGAGATCACCTTGTCGATGCGCACGCGCACGAGGAGTTCGCCGGGGACGGCGTTGCGGCGGCCGAAGGCCTCGCCGTGCTCGGCTCCCATGTAGCGGGCACCGATCCGGGTCGACCAGGGGAGCATCGCGTCCAGGTCCTCGCTGATCTCCGCCCGGCCCTGGAGGACGACGTAGGAGAAGGGCGGCCGGTCGTCGTCCACGCAGAGGGCGACGCGGCCGTCGCGGGCCAGATTGCGCCCCTTGACGGTGTCCTTCCCGGTGTTGAACACGAAGGAGTCGCCGTCGAGAACGAACCAGATGGGAGCGATGTGGGGGCTTCCGTCCTCACGTACGGTGGACAGTTTTCCGGTGCGGGTGGAGTGGGAGACGAACTCCCGCCATTCCTCTTGAGTCATCTTCTTCACCATGGGCCCATCCTCCTTGCCGGAAAGCCCCTGGTGGGGAAGGCTGGCGGCACGAGCATGCGGGGTGGGGCGCGGCCGGTCCGGCCGCGTCGAGGGGGAGGGACTGTATATGGCGCTGGACAAGCAGCTGGACTGGCTGCTGGATGACTTGACGCGGCGGGTGCAGCAGGTGCGGCACGCGGTGGTGCTCTCCAACGACGGCCTGGTGACGGGCGCGAGCGCGGGGCTGGCACGGGAGGACGCGGAGCACCTGGCGGCCGTGGCGGCGGGGCTGCAGAGCCTGGCGAAGGGCTCGGGGCGGCACTTCCGGGCGGGTGAGGTCCGCCAGACGATGGTCGAGTACGACGACGGGGTCCTGTTCGTCATGGCGGCGGGTGCGGGCAGCTGCCTGTGCGTGCTGAGCGCCTCCGAGGCCGATATCGGGCACGTGGCGTACGAGATGACGCTGCTGGTGAACCGGGTGGGGGAGCACCTCGGTGTCGCGGAGCGGCGGATCACCGGCGGCTGAGCCGGCTTGTCCACAGGCCCTGCGGGATGCCGTCGCTCTGAGTTACGTTCTTCACACACGGTAATCACTCTGGTGGGGAGAGCGCGATGGCACAGACGATTCAGGCGCCTCGGACGACGGTAGCGGCGACGGCGGAGTCCGCGGTGGCGGGGTGCGGCGAGGTCGCCGGGCTGCTGGGCGGCGGACGTGCCGCCGAAGAACTGGGGCTGAGCCGCAGCGAGTTCGCCCGCGCCGTACAGCTGGGGCTCGTACGGGCCGGGCCCCCGGGGGTCGCCGGGACAGCTCGGTACACCCGGACCGAGCTCGACCGGGTCCGGTCGGCCGGGGGATTCCCGGACGCGCTGCGCCGACGCGTGGAGACGGTCGCGGGAGCGGAGGCCGCGGCCACCGTCCTGGGGGTCGGCCCGAGCCGGTTCACCCGGCTCGCACGCTGCGGACACCTCATTCCGGTGGGATACCGGATCAACCGTTACCGGGCGGTGGTGTGGCTCTATCTGACCGCGGAGCTACGGGACTTCGCGGCCCGCGAGCCCGCGATGCTGACGGGGAGCGCGCCGCGGGCGGACCGGGAGCTGATGGCGGCCAAGGCCGACCTGCGTCCCCGGAAGTGGCGCGAACGGCACGTCGGACTGTTGCTGAGACGAACCGCCGACCCCTGGGAGCGCGCTGCCGTCCTGGCCTCGGTGCTCCCCGAGGACGACGTGCGCGCGACCGTGCCCGACCCGGCGGAACGCATCCTGCTCGGGGCGCTCGCACCGCCCCCGCCCTACGGGCACCCACAGGTTCCGCCGGCCGCCGAGGTGGCGGCCCGGCTGCTACGGGCCGGGCCACCGGACGAGATCGGGTGGTACCGCACCAGCCTCGACTTCGCCCTGACCGGAGCGAGGGGTCAGTCGAAGTCGACGGGGGAGAGGGGGCCGACGTAGACCCAGGCCCCGTTCTCCCGGGCGAAGGAACTGTGCTCGCGCAGCGATCCGGTGTGCCGCCCCTCGCGGTAGTGGGCCCGGAACTCCACCGAGCCCTCCGTCTCGAACATCCCGCCGCGCTCGGTGGCCAGGATCTCCAGCCGCTCCCAGCGCTGCCCGGGATCCAGGTCGAGCACGCCCGGCCGGGTCGAGGGGTGCCATGAGCGCAGGAGATAGGCGGTGTCGCCGACGGCGAAGGCGCTGAAGCGGGAGCGCATCAGCAGCTCGGCGGTGGGCGCCTGCCGCTCGCCGGAGTGGAAGCGGCCGCAGCACTCCGGATAGGCGGCGGGCAGCCCGCAGGGGCAGGGAACGGCTGGAGCGGGAGCCGGGGTGGGCATGCGAGCACTCAGTTCTTCGGGGAGGGGAGGGACTACCGCGGGGACACGGCCGGCTTGGACGCCTTGGCGCCGTAGGGGCGGAAGAGCCCCTCCTGGACCACGGAGACCAGCAGCTTGCCCTCGAGGTCGTAGATGCGGCCGCGGGCCAGGCCCCGGCCGCCGTGCGCGATGGGTGACTCCTGGTCGTACAGGAACCACTCGTCCGCCCGGAACGGCCGGTGGAACCACATGGCGTGGTCGAGGGAGGCCATGTCGAAACCGCGCATGCCCCACAGGGGCTCCACGGGGATGCGCACGGCGTCGAGGAGGGTCATGTCACTGGCGTAGGTGAGGGCGCAGGTGTGCACGAGCGGGTCGTCCCCCAGCGGGCCGACGGCGCGCATCCACACCGCGCTGCGCGGATCGGCGTCCTTGAGCTCCTCGGGGGTCCAGCGGAGCCGGTCCACGTAGCGGATGTCGAAGGGCTGGCGGCGGGCCATGCGCTCCAGCGCCTCCGGCAGCGTGCCCAGGTGCTCGCGGATCTCGTCCACGACCTTCGGGAGCGTGTCCGGGTGCGGGAAGTCGAGGCGGGGAGGCAGCTGGTGCTCGATGCTGCCCTCCTCCGGCTGATGGAAGGAGGCGGTCAGGTTGAAGATGGTCTTGCCCTGCTGGACCGCGGTGACCCGGCGGGTGGTGAAGGAGCGCCCGTCGCGCACCCGCTCCACCTGGTACACGATCGGCACTCCGGGAATCCCGGGGCGCAGGAAGTACGAGTGGAGGGAGTGGACGGGCCGGTCGCCCTCCGTGGTGCGGCCTGCCGCCACCAGCGCCTGGCCGGCGACCTGGCCGCCGAAGACGCGCTGGAGGGACTCCTGGGGGCTGGCGCCCCGGAAGATGTTGACCTCGATCTGCTCCAGGTCGAGCAGATCGACCAGCCTCTCGGCGGGGTTCGTCATCGGAGGATCTCCACTGTCGGGCCGGGCCGCCGTGAGGGCGCCGGCCGGTTGCGGGTCGGGGGTCGGTGGCGGGGCGGGTGCCCGCCCGGGCGGAGCCGGAGGAGGGTCAGAGCTGGCCGAGTTCGCCGACCGAGGTGACGCGCAGGACCGCCCGGCCCTCCTCGTCGGAGGCGGCGAGGTCCACCTCGGCGCTGATGCCCCAGCCATGGTCCCCGTTGGGGTCGGCGAAGGTCTGCCGGACGCGCCACAGGCCGTGCGCCGGGTCCTCCTCGATCTGCAGCAGCTTGGGGCCGCGCGCGTCGGGTCCCGTGCCCAGGTCGTCGTACTCGTCCCAGTAGCCGTCCATGGCCTCGCCCCAGGCGTCGGCGTCCCAGCCGGAGTCGCCGTCGAGCTCGCCCAGCACGTTGACGTGGTCCAGGGCGGCCAGCTCCACCCGGCGGAACATGGCGTTGCGGACCAGGACGCGGAAGGCGCGGGAGTTCGCGGTGACCGGCTTGACCTGGTCGGCCTTCTCCTGGGCCTGCTCCGCCGTCTCCACCTCCGGGTTCGCCAGCTGCTCCCACTCGTCGAGCAGGCTGGAGTCGACCTGGCGGACCAGCTCGCCGAGCCACTCGATCAGGTCCTGGAGGTCCTCGGACTTGAGGTCGTCGGGGATGGTGTGGTCCAGCGCCTTGAAGGCGCTCGCCAGGTAGCGCAGCACGATGCCCTCGGTGCGCGCCAGCTCGTAGTGCGAGGTGAACTCGGTGAAGGTCATCGCACGCTCGTACATGTCGCGGATGATCGACTTCGGCGAGACCGGGTGGTCGCGGACCCACGGGTGGCTCTTGCTGTACACGTCGTAGGCGTGCAGGAGCAGCTCTTCGAGGGGCTTCGGATAGGTGATCTCCTGGAGCCGCTCCATCCGCTCCTCGTACTCGACCCCGTCGGCCTTCATCGCGCCCACGGCCGTGCCGCGTTCCTTGTTCTGCTGGGCGGCGAGGATCTGGCGCGGGTCGTCCAGCGTGGACTCCACCACCGAGACCATGTCCAGCGCGTAGGAAGGGGACTCCGGGTCCAGCAGGTCGAAGGAGGCCAGCGCGAAGGTGGACAGCGGCTGGTTCAGCGCGAAGTCCTGCTGGAGGTCGACGGTCAGCCGGATCGTGCGGCCCTCGGCGTCCGGGGTGTCGAGCTTCTCGACGACACCGCCGTCCAGCAGCGAGCGGTAGATGGCGATGGCCCGGCGGATGTGGCGCAGCTGGGCCTTGCGCGGCTCGTGGTTGTCCTCCAGCAGGTGACGCATCGCCTTGAAGGCGTCGCCGGGCCGGGCGATGACCGACAGGAGCATGATGTTGGTGACCTTGAAGCGCGAGGTCAGGGCCTCTGGGTCGGCGGCGATGAGCTTCTCGAAGGTGATGTCCGACCAGGCCACGAAGCCCTCGGGGGCCTTCTTGCGGACCACCTTGCGGCGCTTCTTCGGGTCGTCGCCCGCCTTGGCGAGGGCCTTCTCGTTCTCGATGACGTGCTCGGGCGCCTGGGCCACCACGTAACCGGCGGTGTCGAAGCCGGCCCGGCCGGCGCGGCCGGCGATCTGGTGGAACTCGCGGGCGCGCAGCGTGCGGACCCGGGTGCCGTCGTACTTGGTCAGCGCCGTGAACAGCACGGTGCGGATCGGGACGTTGACGCCGACGCCGAGGGTGTCGGTGCCGCAGATGACCTTCAGCAGACCGGCCTGGGCCAGCTTCTCCACCAGGCGGCGGTACTTGGGCAGCATGCCCGCGTGGTGCACGCCGATGCCGTGGCGGACGTAACGGGAGAGGTTCTGGCCGAACTTGGTGGTGAAGCGGAAGTTGCCGATCAGCTCGGCGATCTTGTCCTTCTCCTCGCGGGTGCACATGTTGATGCTCATCAGCGACTGCGCCCGCTCGACCGCCTGGGCCTGGGTGAAGTGCACGATGTAGACCGGCGCCTGCCGGGTCTCCAGCAGCTCGGTGATGGTGTCGGTGATGGGCGTCGTGACGTACTCGTAGGACAGCGGGACGGGCCGGGTCGCGGAGCGCACCACCGAGGTGGGCCGGCCGGTGCGCCGGGTCAGGTCCTCCTCGAACCGCTTCATGTCGCCGAGCGTCGCGGACATCAGGATGAACTGAGCCTGCGGCAGCTCCAGGATCGGGATCTGCCAGGCCCAGCCGCGGTCCGGCTCGGCATAGAAGTGGAACTCGTCCATCACGACCTGGCCGATGTCGGCGTACTTGCCGTCGCGCAGGGCGATCGAGGCCAGCACCTCGGCGGTGCAGCAGATCACCGGCGCGTCCGAGTTCACGGAGGCGTCGCCGGTCAGCATGCCGACGTTCTCGGTGCCGAAGAGCTTGCACAGGTCGAAGAACTTCTCCGAGACCAGCGCCTTGATCGGCGCGGTGTAGAAGGTGACCTTGTCCTGGGCCAGGGCCGTGAAGTGCGCGCCCGCCGCCACCAGGCTCTTGCCGGAGCCGGTCGGGGTGGACAGGACCACGTTCGCGCCGGTGACCACCTCCATCAGCGCCTCCTCCTGAGCCGGGTACAGGGTGATGCCCTGGTCCTCCGCCCACGAGGAGAAAGCCTCGAAGAGGGCGTCGGGGTCGGCGTTCGGCGGGAGCTGATCAATGAGGGTCACACCCCCCATCTTGCCTGGCTTCCCCCCGGATCAGGGAACCGGAGGACAGAAGGAAGATCATCGACGGTACGCTGTGCCGTCGACGCGGCCCGAACGACACCGTCAACAGGGCCCTACCAGCACACCACCGGGGCGGGGAACGACCATGATGGGTCCGGCGCACTCACTGTCCGGGGCAGCGGCCTGGCTGGGGGTGGGCGCCGCGGCTGCGGCCGCCGGACACCCGATGCCCTGGCCCGTCCTCGTCGTCGGCGCGCTCATCTGCGCCGGAGCGGCCCTGGCTCCCGACCTGGACCACAAGTCGGCGACGATCTCCCGCGCCTTCGGCCCGCTCTCCCGGGTCCTGTGCGAGGTGGTCGACAAGATCTCCTACGGGGTCTACAAAGCCACCCGGTCCCCGCGCGATGCCCGCCGCACCGGAGGTCACCGCACCCTGACCCACACCTGGGTCTGGGCCGTCCTGATCGGCGCAGGCTCCTCCGCGATCGCCGTCACCACGGACCGGTGGGGCGTCCTCGCCCTCCTCTTCGTCCACCTGGTCCTCGCCGTCGAGGGCCTGCTGTGGCGGGCCGCCCGCATGTCCAGCGACGTGCTGGTCTGGCTCCTCGGCGCGACCAGCGCCTGGATACTGGCCGGCGTGCTCGACCAGCCCGGCAACGGCTCCGACTGGCTCTTCACCGCCCCCGGCCAGGAATACCTGTGGCTCGGCATCCCGATCGTGCTCGGCGCCCTGGTCCACGACATCGGCGACGCCCTGACCGTCTCGGGCTGCCCGATCCTGTGGCCCCTGCCCATCGCGGGCAAGCGCTGGTACCCGATCGGCCCGCCGAAGATGATGCGCTTCCGCGCCGGCAGCTGGGTGGAGCTCAAGGTCCTCATGCCGGTCTTCATGCTGCTGGGCGGGGTCGGCGGAGCCTCGGCCCTCGGCTTCTTCTGACGGGCGGGCCCGCTCGCCGGACCGCCGGCCGGACCGTCGGCCGGTCCCGCTCCGGTCACCGGACTACGTCAGGACGAGGGGCACGGTGACGGTGAGGTGGTCGTCGCCGGTCGGCACGGCGGCGGTCAGTGCGTTCATACGTGTCGCGAGGTGGCCGATCACCCGGCCGGTCAGTTCCTCGTCCCACCGCGCCGTGCCTTCCGGCGGCAGGCGCGACTCCTCCGCGGCCGGCGGGCTGCCACCCAGATAGCGCGCGGTGTCCTTGTTGACGACCCAGCAGGCCAGCGCGATCTCGACCTGCCCGGGTGCCGCCCACCGCGCCCGTACGTGGGCGCACATGCTGAAGTCGTCCCCGCCGAGCGCGACCGTGGTGGAGAACGACCTGCCGCGGGGGTACCGCCGCACCAGCTCGAGTACCGCTGGTTCCACAACGGCTCGCGCCATGGGTTCCGTGAACACCGTCCGCCCCCGTCCAGTCCGGCCTTCAGCATCCCAGACGGGGCCCGTGTCGGACAGACCGCGCAGGAGCCCCCCCGGCAGGCCGACGTCGGACCGGCCGGTGCGGTTCCTCAACACACAGCGGGGCCGTCCGCCTGCCCCGGACCTCGTAGGAGAGGGGTCCGGGGCAGGTGGGGCGGTGGCGGTCAGCCGTGCCAGGAGCGCCACAGGGCGGCGTACGCGCCGTCGGCCTCGACCAGGGCGTCGTGCGAGCCGAGCTCGGTGATGCGGCCGCCCTCGACCACCGCGATCACGTCCGCGTCGTGCGCGGTGTGCAGCCGGTGCGCGATCGCGATCACCGTCCGGCCGTCCAGCACCCGGGCCAGGGAGCGCTCCAAGTGCCGTGCCGCGCGCGGGTCCAGCAGTGAGGTGGCCTCGTCCAGCACCAGGGTGTGCGGATCGGCCAGCACCAGCCGGGCCAGCGCGATCTGCTGCGCCTGCGCCGGGGTCAGCGCCGAGGCGCCCGAGCCGACCTCGGTGTCCAGGCCGGCGTCCAGCGCCCGCGCCCAGTCCTCCGCGTCGACCGCGCCGAGCGCCGCCCACAGCTCGGCGTCACCCGCCTCCGTACGGGCGAGGCGCAGGTTGTCGCGCAGGGAGCCCACGAACACGTGGTGCTCCTGGTTGACCAGGGCCACGTGCTCGCGCACCCGCTCCGCCGGCATCTGCGACAGCCGCGCCCCGCCGAGGGTGATCTCACCGGTCCGCGGCGCGTAAATGCCCGCCAGCAGCCGGCCCAGCGTGGACTTGCCCGCGCCCGAGGGCCCGACCAGGGCCATCCGGGTGCCCGGCGGCACCGACATCGACACCTGGTGCAGCACGTCGACGCCCTCGCGGTACCCGAAGTGCACCTGGTCGGCGCGTACGTCCCGGCCGTCCGGGGAGACGGCCGCGTCGCCCGCGTCCGGCTCGATCTCCCGTACGCCCACCAGCCGGCCCAGCGAGACCTGCGCGATCTGCAGTTCGTCGTACCAGCGCAGGATCAGGCCGATCGGGTCGACCATCATCTGCGCGAGCAGGGCGCCCGTGGTCAGCTGCCCCACCGACATCCAGCCCTGGATCACGCAGTACCCGCCGATCATCAGCACCGAGCCGAGGATCGTCACGTAGGTGACGTTGACGACGGGGAACAGGACCGTCCGCAGGAACAGCGTGTACCGCTCCCACGCCGTCCACTCCTTGATCCGCCGCTCGGACAGCTCGATCCGGCGCGCGCCGAGGCGGTGCGCCTCGATGGTGCGGCCCGCGTCCACCGTCTCGGTGAGCACGGCGGCGACCGCCGCGTACCCGGCCGCCTCGGACCGGTAGGCCCGCGGCGCCCGCTTGAAGTACCAGCGGCAGCCGATCACCGGCACCGGCAGCGCCACCAGCGCGGCGAGCGCCAGCGGCGGCGCGGTCACGGCGAGCGCCCCGTAGAGGAGCCCCGCCCAGACCACACCGATGGCCAGCTGCGGAACGGCCTCGCGCATCGCGTTGGCCAGCCGGTCGATGTCCGTGGTGATCCGCGACAGCAGGTCACCGGTTCCCGCGCGCTCCAGCACGCCGGGCGGCAGGCCCACCGATCGCACGAGGAAGTCCTCGCGCAGGTCGGCCAGCATCTCCTCGCCGAGCATCGCCCCGCGCAGCCGGACCAGCCGCACGAACACGGTCTGGATGCCGAGCGCCAGGGCGAACAGCAGCCCCACCCGGCCCAGATGGAGTTCGCGCGTCCCTTCCGAGAGCTGGTCCACGACCTGGCCCAGCAGGTACGGGCCGACCATGGAGGCGATCACGGCGACCGTGTTGACCGCCACCAGGACCAGGAAGGCCCGCCGGTGGCGGCGGAACAGGCCGCGCACGTAGCCCCGTACCGTCGCGGCACTGCCCACGGGCAGGGTCGTGGCCGTTTCGGGGGCGGCCGGATCGTATTGCGGCGGCGCCACGCCGATCATGCGGATTCCTCGATCTCTGTCAGCTCGATCTCGGTCAGTACGGATTCCAGCCGCGGGAGCCGCTGTTCCTCCTCGGTCTCGCGGGTGACGACCGCCCGGTAACGGGGGTCGCCGTGCAGCAGCTCGCGGTGCGTACCGCTCGCCGCCGTCTTGCCCTCGTGGATCAGGACGACCCGGTCGGCGCGGTCCAGCAGCAGGGGCGAGGACGCCAGTACCACCGTCGTGCGACCGGAGCGCAGGGCCGAGATCCCGTCCGCGATCCGGGCCTCGGTGTGCGAGTCGACCGCCGAGGTCGGCTCGTCCAGCACCAGCACCTCGGGATCGGTCACCAGGGACCGCGCCAGTGCCAGCCGCTGCCGCTGCCCGCCGGACAGCGAGCGGCCGCGCTCGGTGATCCTGGCGTCCATCGGGTCGTCCACCCCGTCCGGGGCGGACTGCAGCAGGGCGTCCAGTACGTCCGCGCACTGGGCCGCCGCGAGCGCCGCCGGCGGTTCGACCGCTCCGGACGCCGGTACGTCGAACAGCTCGCGCAGCGTCCCGGACAGCAGGACCGGATCCTTGTCCTGTACGAGGACCAGCTCGCGCGCGGTTCCGAGGGCGAGCTCGTCCAGGGCGACCCCGCCCAGCAGGACGGAGGGCCCGGTCGCGGCGTCCATCGGGTGCCCGCCCAGCCGTTCGGCCAGCCGGCCCGCCAGGTCGGGGTCCCCGCACACCACGGCGGTGAGCCGGCCCGCCGGGACCAGCAGCCCGGTCTCCGGGTCGTACAGGTCCCCGCCCGAGGCCGGGGCCCGCGTGGCCTCGGTGGCCACGACCGGTTCCGCGGCACCCTCCGGCTCCGAACCGGCCTCCGCCGTCGCGCCGGTCCGGGTCAGTGACAGCACCCGGGCGGCCCGTTTGGCGGAGGGGCGGGAGAAGGAGTACGCCATCGCGATCTCCTCGAAGTGCCGCAGCGGGTAGAGCATGGTCGCCACCGCGCTGAAGGCGGCGACGAGTTCACCGACGTCCAGTCGGCCGTCCAGGACGAGCGAGGATCCGTACCAGACCACGGTGACCAGCAGCGCACCCGGCAGCAGCACCTGGATCGCGGAGATCAGCGCCCACATCCGGGCACTGTGCACCGCCGCCTCCCGGACCTGCTGCGAGGCCTCGCGGTAGCGGCCGAGGAACAGTTCCTCGCCGCCGATGCCGCGCAGCACCCGCAGGCCCGCCACGGTGTCCGAGGCCAGCTCGGTGGCCTTGCCCGCCTTCTCCCGCTGGATGTCGGCGCGCCGGGTGGCGCGCGGCAGCAGGGGCAGGACCGCCAGGGCGAGCACCGGCATGCCGATGGCCACGACCACGCCGATCGTGGGCGCGTAGAAGAGCAGGACGACACAGCCGACGACCAGGGTCAGGGCGGCGGCAAGGAAGCGGGAGACCGCCTCGACGAACCACCCGATCTTCTCCACGTCGCCCGTGGACACGGCCACCACCTCGCCCGCCGCGACCCGCTGGGTCAGGGCGGAACCGAGCTCGGCGGTCTTGCGGGCGAGCAGTTGCTGGACCCGCGCGGCGGCGGTGATCCAGTTGGTGACGGCCGTACGGTGCAGCATCGCGTCGCCGAGCGAGATCGCGACGCCGAGCAGCGCGATCAGACCACCGACCCACAGCAGTCGGCCGCCGTCGTGGTCCACGACCGCGTCGATGCCCAGGCCCACGGTGTACGGCAGTCCCGCGACGCCGCCGAAGTGAAGCATCCCCCAGCCCAGGCTTTTGGCCTGTCCGCCGAGTTGGTTCCGGCCCAGCCACCAGAGCAAGCGGGGGCCGGAGCGAGCATCGGGTACCCCTGGGTCCGGATACGGAAGATCGCTGATCTGCATGACGCCCCATGACTCGTCGAGTGTTCCAAACCGTGCAAGGTTCGCGTTCCGGACCGGTCCGGGGCAATCGATTTTCCGTTGCCCGCAGCCCTCCGCAGCAGGGTCTGCTCACCCGGGGAGCGAGCCGGAAGCCCGGCGCCGTCCTGCCCCCGGCCGGGCCCGGGAGCGCGGATCGACGGCCGGGGGCGTCGAAGGGGGATCGGGGTCCGCTGTCAAGGCACGAATTCCCGAGACATGACGCGCGGTCTTTCGATCATGCCTAGTGGAAAGCGACCCTTTACCCCGCATGACGGCTTGGGAGAGACGAATGTCGACGAACCCTGAGATCGATACGCTCGCGTGCGCACGGAAAATCGCCGGCGGCTCCGCATGCGCGCTGCGTGACACGTGCGGATCGCGGGCGGCGAACCTGCGCGAGATCAATCGCTGGGCGACCGCTGAACGAATACCGGAGGAATCCGACGGCTTTTCCCTCGCGCGGTCCATTACGGAACACGTGCGGCTGAAAGGGAAGCATCTCCTGTCGGATCGGACGCTTGTCCGTTTGAGTGACATCAAGCGACGGCACGGGACGAACCGGCCGTTCCTCAGCGCCTTTCTCGACTGCGTCCTCGACAAACACGAGGGACGTTTCCAGAACCGCACCTACCTTGCGCTGCCGGTCCTGGAACTCCTCATGGACGAACGGCACGCCGGGCTTAGTGCGGACCGGATGGCGTCCCTGCTGATGGCCGACGTGGTGCGTTTCGAGATCGAGGCGGCGGCCGGGCCGCTGGAGGGGCCCGGGCGGGACCGGCCCGATGAGGCGACGCTGAACACGCGGTTGAGGCACGCCCTGCGACTCGTGACGACGGGGCCGGGGCAGTCCGAGTCCGACGACCTTCCGTCGCGGCGGGAGCACGTTCCCCGCTCCCGCCTGGAAGGCCTTGCCGATCGGCTTCCCCGGCCGCCGGCGACGGATTGCGCCCGCTGGTTCGACGTCACCGTCCAGCCCGTCCACGTCGTTCATGACGAATACTTCTTCATCCGGGTCCTCCAGACCCACGAAATGTATTTCACCGCGATGGCGGCCGTCGCGAAGAAGGTGATCGGGGCGTTGCGCGCGGGAAATCCGGAAGCGGCCGCGGAGCTGGTGGACCGAGCGGTGGTGATGTTCGAGCGGGCCGCGACGCTCTTCCGCGTCGTGGCCACGATGAGGCCGGAGCAGTTCTCCGCCTTCCGGCAGTACACCCAGGGTGCCAGCGCCATTCAGTCCGAACAGTACAAACGCTTCGAGAGCCTGTGCGGTGTTCCGCCCGTGCCGCGCCTGCGGTCGTCCGCGTTCACGAGCGTGCCCTTCGTACGGGCCGAGACGGAGGATCCCGGCCACGACACCATCACCCGGGCCTGTCTCGACCTCCGGAACGAGGGAGGTTTCGACCGGGCCCGGTGGAACCGCCTCGACCGGGCGATCGGCCGTCTGGAGAACGGGCACCAGCGGTGGAAGTCGGCCCACCGCGGGCTCGCCGCACGCATGCTCGGCGACGCCCATGGTTCGGGCTACACCGACGGCGTCCCCTACCTGACGCAATGCCTGGGGAACCGGCTCTTCTGGCAACTGGACACCAGCCCCTGAACCCGCCGTCCCGCGAACCGTCCGCCGTTGCAGCCGTGTTGCAGGTTCGTGGCCATCGGGGCGAGGAGGTTCCCGCAGGTGGGGCCGGGCTTCTACGGTCCGTCGGGAATCACGACCAAGGAGTGTCCCGCCATGCCCCTCGACCTGTCGGACGAGAGCCAGTACGACCGCGCGCGCCTGCGGCAGTGGGCGCGTGGCCGCGCCCGCTCCTCCGGGGTGGACCGCCGCGACCTGCTCAAACTGTTCGCGGCGGGGGCCGCGGCCGGCTCTCTGGGCCTGGGCGCCGCCGGAACCGCCGTCGGCGCGACGCCCGCTGCCGGCGCGACGACGGACGGCGCGAAGACGGCCGGTGCGACGACCGCCGCCGCCGCGGCGCCCGGGACCGTGAAGCCCTTGCCGCCCGAGCTGTTCACCATCCGGGGCACCAACGCGGAGACGAACTTCGCCGCCCTGCGCGGCACCGGCCCCCTGACCCCCATCGACCGGTTCTTCGTACGCAACCACACCGTCACCCCGCGCCTCGACGCGCACGACTGGCGGCTGAAGGTGTGGGGCGACGCCCTGACCGGCGGGCCGGTCGAATTCTCCTACGACCGGCTGCGCGCGCTGCCGGCCGTCGAGCGGACCCTGTTCATCGAGTGCGCGGGCAACGGCCGGAGCTTCTACACCACGCAGCAGGGCCAGCCGGTGACCGGGACCGCGTGGACCCTCGGCGCGATCGGCGTGGCTCGCTGGCGCGGCGCCCGGCTCTCCGACGTCCTGAGGCGGGCGGGCCTGGCCCCCGGGGCCGTGGACGTACTGCCGCGCGGGCTGGACGACGAGGTCGTCACGAACGGGGTGAACCTGGGCCGGGTGCGGCGCCCGCTGCCCGTCTCCAAGGCCCTCGACGACGTGATCCTCGCGTACGAGATGAACGGCGAGCCGCTGCCGCCCGACCACGGCGGGCCGGTCCGCGTGGTCGTGCCGAACTGGATCGGGATCTCCTCGATCAAGTGGGTCGGGGACATCGAGGTGAGTGCACAGCCCCTCTACACACCGTGGAACACCGACCTGTACCGGCTCTTCGGGCCCGACCAGCCGCCGCATGGCAGTGCCCCGCTGACCCGCCAGACCCTCAAGAGCGCCTTCGAACTGGAGCACGGCGCGACCGTGTCCGCGCACCGGCCGCGGCTGCTGACCGGACGCTCGTGGTCCGGCGCGGCGCCCGTGCACCGGGTGGAGGTCAGTACCGACGGCGGGGTCCGCTGGCAGCGGGCCCGGCTGCACGACGCCCCGCGCCGGGGCAGCTGGGTACGCTGGTCACTGCCGTGGACCCCGCGGGCCACCGGTCCGACGGCGCTGCTCGCGCGGGCCACCGACGCCACCGGCCGGACCCAGCCGGCGACCACGGCCCACAACACGCAGGGCTACCTGTTCGACGCGGTGGTGCACCACCCGGTGACCGTGGTCTGACCGGGCCGTCCGGGAGAGGGCGCCACCCGGTTCTAGGGCCGGGTGGCGCGCTCCAGTTCCAGCAGCGCCGAGTAGTAGCTGCGGCCCGTGGCCCGGTCCATGCCCACCTCGCACATCCGGTTCGCCGACAGGTGGGCGTCGAACCGCCGCGCCGTCACCTCGGCGGCCTCCCGTGCCGTAGCCGACTCCGTGAGCTCGGGGTGCAGCATGCCGCGGTCGCCCGCGAAGGCGCAGCACCCCGCGTCGTACGGGACCACCACCTCGTCCGCGCAGGCCTCGGCGACCTTCCGCAGGTGCGCCTCGTCGTCCAGGTGCCGCATCGAACAGGTGGGGTGGAGCACCGCCGAGCCCACCGTGCGCCGGACCTCCAGGTGCGGCAGGAGCTCATCGGCCGCCCAGACGATGGAGTCGACGATCCGCAGCTCGGCGTGGAGCGCCCGGTTGTCGTCCGTCAGGTACGGGACCACCTCGTGGGCGATCCCCAGGGTGCAGGAGGACGCGTCGACCACGAGTGGCAGTCGCCCGCCGGCCGTCCAGCCCCAGGCGGCCTCCACGATCCGGTTGGCCATCACGCGGTTGCCGGCGTCGTACCCCTTGGAGTGCCAGATCGTCGCGCAGCAGGTGCCCCGGACGTCCCCGGGGATCCACACCGGCCTGCCCGCCCGCTCCGACACCGCCACCACGGCCTCGGGCAGGGAGGGCCCGGACTTGCCGTCGGGGCCGCCGAAGATCCGGTTGACGCAGGCCGGGTAGTAGACCGCGGCGGCGCCGGGGCGCCGGGTGGCGGGCAGCTTGCCGGCCGCGGCGCCCGGGACCTGCGGAAGCCACTCCGGAACCAGGTCGGGCCGTACGACCTTGCGCGCGGCCCCCGTCACGGCCTGCAGGATCCGGTCCCCGACGGCATCGGTGATCTTGTCGGCGGCGGCCACGGCCAGCCGCGCGGCCACTTCGACGGCGCCGAACCGCAGGGCGGCGAGCTCGGCCGCGCGTTCCTCGCGCGGGCTGTGCCGGCGGTGGCGGAAGTCCTTCATCAGGGCGCCGGTGTCGATGCCGACGGGGCAGGCGAGCTTGCAGGTGGAGTCGCCGGCGCAGGTGTCCACGGCGTCGTAGCCGTAGGCGTCGAGCAGGCCGTCGAGCACGGGGGAGCCGGGCTGCTGGCGCATCATCTCCCGGCGCAGCACGATCCGCTGGCGCGGGGTGGTCGTCAGGTCCTCGCTGGGGCAGGTCGGTTCGCAGAACCCGCACTCGATGCAGGGGTCGGCGACGGCCTCCACCTTCGGGATCGTCTTGAGGCCGCGCAGGTGCGCCTTCGGGTCGCGGTCCAGGAGGATCCGCGGGGCGAGCACCAGGTCGGGGTCGATGACCCGCTTGGTGCGCCACATCATCTCGGTGGCCCGGGGCCCCCACTCCAGCTCCAGGAACGGGGCCATGTTGCGGCCGGTGGAGTGCTCGGCCTTCAGGGAGCCGTCGAAGCGCTCCACGGTGAGCCGGCAGAAGGCCTCCATGAAGGCGGCGTACCGCTCCACGTCCGCGGGCCGGGCGGCGTCGAAGGCGAGCAGGAAGTGCAGGTTGCCGTGGGCGGCGTGGCCGGCGACGGCGGCGTCGAAGCCGTGCTCCGCCTGGAGTTCGAGGAGGGCCTCGCAGGCCTCGGCCAGCCGTGACGGGGGGACCGCGAAGTCCTCGGTGATCAGGGTGGTGCCGGAGGCGCGGGCGCCGCCGACGGCGGTGACGAAGGCCTTGCGGGCCTTCCAGTAGCCGGAGATGGTCCCGGCGTCGCGGGTGAAGGCATTGGTCACCGAGGCCACCGGGGCCACCAGGTCCAGCCCGGCCAGCACCTCGGCGGCCCGCCGCTCGTACTCCGCGCGGCCGGCCTCGTCGGGGGCCCGGAACTCCACCAGCAGCGCGGTGGTCTCCTTGGGCAGGGCGGCCCAGTCGGCGGGGACGCCCGCGACGCTCACCGAGGCGCGCAGGGTGTTGCCGTCCATCAGCTCGACGGCCAGCGCCCCCGCCTCGTTGAAGAGCGGTACGGCGGCGGCCGCGGCGGGCAGCGAGGGGAAGAAGAGCAGGGCGCTGGTGAGCTCGCGGTCCAGCGGCAGGGTGTCGAAGACGACCTCGGCGATGAAGCCGAGCGTGCCCTCGGAGCCGACCATCAGCCCGCGCAGGATCTCCACCGGGGTGGCGCCGTCGAGGTAGGCGTCGAGGCGGTAGCCGGTGGTGTTCTTGATCTCGTACTTGGCCCGGATGCGGGAGACGAGCTCCGCATCGGCCTCGATCTCCTTCTTGATCTCCATCAGCCCGTGGCAGAGCGTGGGCTCGGCGTGGGCCAGTTCCTCGTCGGCGAGCGGATCGGCGGTGTCCACGACGGTGCCGCTCGGCAGCACGAAGGTGAGGGAGGACAAGGTGCGGTACGAGTTCCTCGTGGTGCCCGCGGTCATGCCCGAGGCGTTGTTCGCGACGACTCCGCCGAGGGTGCAGGCGATGGCGCTGGCCGGGTCCGGGCCGAGGACGCGGCCGTGCCGGGCGAGCGCGGCATTGGCGCGCACGACGGTGGTGCCGGGCTGGATCCGGGCCCGCAGTCCCTCCTTCAGCACCTCGACCCCGGCCCAGTGGCGGCGCACGTCGACGAGGATGTCCTCGCCCTGGGCCTGGCCGTTGAGCGAGGTCCCGGCGGCCCGGAAGACCACCTCGCGCTGCTTGCCGTGGGCGTAGGACAGGACGGCGGAGACGTCGTCGATGTCCTCGGCGACCACGACGACCTGCGGCAGGAACCGGTACGGGGAGGCGTCGGAGGCGTACCGGACCAGGTCGGAGACGCCCGAGAGCACCTTGTCGGCGCCCAGGAGCTCCGCCAGCTCGCTCCGCAGCGGCTCGGGGGTGCCCGTCGAGGCGCGGTCGGGCACCCGGTCGGGGGCGGGGCCGCTGAGGGTGCGCGGGCGCAGGGCCCCCGGCTTCGGTTCCAGCAGTGGCATCTGCAGCCCCTCAACTCGCGCCGTGTCGGTCGATCCCGCTCAGTCGATCTCACTCGTTCGGCGCAGCCCCCGAGCCCTGTCCCGGCCGGACCGTCGCCCGTCAGCAGCCGTGCTCCGCCGGAGCGTCCGCCAGAGCGTTCAGCAGGCCGCCGAGCACCTCGCGCTGATCGGCGGTCAATGGAGCCAGGATCTCCTCTGCGGCGCCGGTTCGCGCGTTGCGCAGGCGGCGCAGCGTGGCGCGGCCGGTGTCGGTGAGCTCGATCCTTATGACACGGCGGTTCGCCGGGTCGGGCACGCGGCGGACGCAGTCGGCGCTCTCCAGGCCGTCGACCAGCGTGGTCACGGCGCGGGGCACCACCTCCAGGCGGGCGGCGAGGTCCGCCATCCGGGGCGGCCGCACGGCGGAGAGGTGGGCGACGGTGCGCAGCAGCCGGGACTGGGCCGGGGTGATGCCGAGCGGCTCCAGATGGCGCTTCTGGATGCGGTGGAGCCGCCGGGTCAGGCGGAGCAGCTGCTCGGCGAGCACACCGTCGGTCGTGTCGGCGCCGTCGGCGGCGCCCTGGCTGCTGTCGGTCTCGGAAGCGGTGCTCATGCTGCGGTCCTCATAATGGGAACGATATCAGGACCAGATTCATTGTGAGTATAGGTAACAATGAGCTATGCTCATTCGAGTCTCGTCACCTGTCATGAAGGAGGCCCATGCGCCCCAAAGAACCCGAGTGGGAACCCTCGAAGGAATCCCTGGACCCGAGCGGTCCCGCCCCGGACGAGCGGCCCCGCGAGCTGCGCCGCATCGTCGGCCTGTTCCGGCCCTACCGCGGCCGCCTCGCCGTCGTCGGCGTCCTGGTCGCCGCCTCCTCGCTGGTCGGGGTCGCCACCCCCTTCCTGTTGAAGGAGGTCCTCGACGTCGCGATCCCGCAGGGCCGTACCGGGCTGCTCAGCCTGCTCGCCCTCGGCATGATCGCGACCGCCGTCGTCACCAGCATCTTCGGCGTGCTCCAGACCCTGATATCCACCACCGTCGGCCAGCGCGTCATGCACGATCTGCGCACCGCCGTCTACGCACAGCTCCAGCGGATGCCCCTGGCCTTCTTCACCCGGACGCGCACCGGCGAGGTGCAGTCCCGCATCGCCAATGACATCGGCGGCATGCAGGCGACGGTCACCTCCACGGCGACCTCCCTCGTCTCGAACGCGACGGCCGTCATCGCCTCCGTCGTCGCGATGCTCGCGCTCGACTGGCGGCTCACGCTCGTCTCGCTCGCCCTGCTGCCCGTCTTCGTGTGGATCAGCCGCCGCGTCGGCGGCGAGCGCAAGAAGATCACCGCGCAGCGCCAGAAGCAGATGGCCGCGATGGCCGCGACGGTCACCGAGTCCCTGTCGGTCAGCGGCATCCTGCTCGGCCGCACCATGGGCCGCGCCGATTCGCTCACCACCTCCTTCGCGGAGGAGTCCGAGAAGCTCGTCGACCTCGAGGTGCGCTCCAGCATGGCCGGGCGCTGGCGGATGTCCACCATCGGCATCGTCATGGCCGCCATGCCCGCGCTCATCTACTGGGCGGCCGGCATAGCCCTGCAGACCGGAGCCCCCTCGCTCTCGGTCGGCACCCTCGTCGCCTTCGTCACCCTCCAGCAGGGCCTGTTCCGGCCCGCCGTGAGCCTGCTGTCGACCGGTGTCCAGATCCAGACCTCCCTGGCGCTCTTCGCCCGCATCTTCGAGTACCTCGACCTGCCCGTCGACATCACCGAGCGCGAGGACCCCGTCCGCCTCGACCGCGCCAAGGGCGAGGTCCGCCTGGAGGACGTCCACTTCGCGTACGACACGAAGAGCGGCCCCACCCTCACGGGCATCGACATCACGGTCCCGGCCGGCGGGTCCCTCGCGGTGGTCGGCCCGACCGGATCCGGCAAGAGCACGCTGAGCTACCTCGTGCCCCGGCTCTACGACGTCACCGGCGGCCGGGTCGCCCTCGACGGCGTCGACGTGCGCGACCTCGACTTCGACTCCCTGGCCCGCTCCATCGGCGTGGTGTCCCAGGAGACCTACCTCTTCCACGCCTCCGTCGCGGACAACCTGCGCTTCGCCAAGCCGGACGCCACCGACGAGGAGATAGCGGAGGCGGCCCGCGCGGCCCAGATCCACGACCACATCGAGTCCCTGCCCGACGGGTACGACACCCTGGTCGGCGAGCGGGGCTACCGGTTCTCCGGCGGCGAGAAGCAGCGCCTGGCCATCGCGCGCACCATCCTGCGCGACCCGCCGGTGCTGATCCTCGACGAGGCCACCAGCGCGCTGGACACCCGCACCGAGCACGCCGTGCAGCGCGCCATCGACAACCTCTCTCAGGGCCGCACCACCATCACCATCGCCCACCGCCTCTCCACCGTCCGCGACGCCGACCAGATCGTCGTCCTCGACGGAGGCCGGATAGCGGAGCGCGGCACCCATGAGGAGCTGCTGAAGGCCGACGGCCGGTACGCCGCCCTCGTGCGCCGCGACCGGGAGACCGTCCTCACGCCGGAGACCCCGGCGTCCGGAGGCCTCCTGTCCGGGGCGCTCGGCTCCGAGATGCACACGGCCGGCCTGCTCAAGCCGGGGGCGTTCAAGCCGGACACCCTGCGCGGCACCGAACCGACCCCGGTGAACGTGTGATCGTATGACCGGCACACGGGTCGGATGTCGGGAATGCGACGGTTCGCGGGTTAGCGTGCCCGCATGCGTCATGAGAACCGGCCGCCGTCACCGCGCCGTTCCCGGCTCACTCGCCGGGGCAGGCTGGCGCTCCTCCTCGGAACCGTCCTGGGTCTCGGGGCAGCCCTCCTGATCCCCCTGTTTCCCGGGGAGCGGGCGCCCGAGAAACCGCGCCAGTTGCTGATCCCCGAGGGCTGGCGGGCCCCACAGGTCTACGCCGCCATCGACCGCGAACTGAAGCTCCCGGCCGGCTCCGCCAAGGCCGCGGCCGCCACGACCGCCCTGCCCCTGCCCGCCGAGGCGAAGGGCAACCCGGAGGGGTACCTCTTCCCTGCCACCTATCCGGTGACCTCAGAGGCCACCCCGGCCTCGCTGCTCACCTACATGGTCGAGACGGCCAACAAGAGCCTCGCCACCAAGGCCGTCGCGGACGGCGGCAAGGCCCACGGGATGACCGCGTACCAGACGGCCACCCTCGCGAGCATCATCGAAGCGGAGGCCGAGACCCGCGGGGACATGGGCAAGGTCGCCCGGGTGGTGCACAACCGGCTGGCGAAGTCGATGCCGCTCCAGATGGACTCCACCATCAACTACGCGCTGAACCGTTCCACGGTGGACACCAAGCTGAGCGAGACGAAGATCGACAGCCCCTTCAACACGTACGAACGCCAGGGCCTGCCGCCCACCCCGATCGACAGCCCCGGCCTGCAGGCCTTGGCCGCCGCGGTGGCCCCGACACCGGGGGACTGGCTCTTCTTCGTCACCGTGAAGCAGGGGGACACCCGCTTCTCGGCGACGTACGAGGAACACAAGCGGCACGTGGCCGAGTTCAACCGGCTCCGGTCGGCCTCGCGCGCCACCTGAGCGGTCCGCGTGCGCGGCCTGATCGACAAGACGTCTCCTCCTGATCGACCAGACGTCCCCTAGCTGACCCCGGCCCCGGTGCGGGCGAGCAGGCGGCGGAGCTCGCGGACCGCGGCGCCGCCGGCCCGGTTGGCGCCGATGGTGGAGGCCGAGGGGCCGTATCCGACCAGGTGGATCCGTGCGTCGCGGACCGCGCGGGTGCCGTCGAGCCGGATGCCGCCGCCCGGCTCGCGCAGGCGCAGCGGAGCCAGGTGGTCGATGACCGGGCGGAAGCCGGTGGCCCACAGGATCACGTCCGCGTCCACGCGGCTGCCGTCCGACCAGGCGACCCCCGTCTTCGTGAGGTGGTCGAACATCGGGAGGCGGTCCAGGACCCCCGACTCCAGCCCGCCCCGGACCGCCTCGTTCAGCGGCAGCCCGGTGACGCTGACCACGCTCCGGGGCGGCAGGCCCTGTCGTACCCGGTCCTCCACCAGGGCCACCGCCGCACGGCCCTGCTCCTCGCCGAAGCTCCCGTCGCGGAACACCGGGGGCCGGCGGGTGACCCAGGTGGTCTCCGCCGCCACCTCGGCGATCTCCAGCAGGTGCTGCACCGCCGAGGTGCCGCCACCCACCACGACGACCCGGGCTCCGGCGAACTCCGCCGGTCCCGGGTAGTTCGCCGTGTGCAGCTGGCGGCCGTGGAAGAGCTCCTGCCCCGGGTAGCGGGGCCAGAACGGCCGGTCCCAGGTCCCGGTGGCGTTGATCAGCGCCCGCGCCGACCAGGTACCCGACCGGGATTCCACGATCAGCCGGCCGCCCTCCCCGTCGCGTACGGCGGTGACGTCCACGGGCCGGCGTACGCGCAGGTCGAAACGGTCCTCGTAGGCGGCGAAGTACTCCGCGATCACCTCGGAGGACGGCCGCAGAGGATCGGCGCCGGTCAGTTCCATCCCGGGCAGCGCGTGCATGCCGTGGACCTTGCCGTAGGTGAGCGAGGGCCAGCGGAACTGCCACGCGCCGCCGGGGCGCGGCGCGTGGTCCAGGACCACGTGGCCGATGCCCGCCCGGGCCAGGTGGTAGGCGCTGGACAGTCCCGCCTGCCCCGCGCCCACGACCACCACGTCCACGTCCTGCACCGCGAAATCGTTCACGGTTCTACTAACTGGGGGTGGAGTCGAGATCTTCCCGGACCCCGGTCCGGGACCGGGACCTCAGCCCCGCCCCCGCCGGCTCAGCGCGCGAGCAGCCCGCGCGACGCGAGCTCCGGAGTCACCCCCTCGCCGAACCAGTAGGCCTCCTCCAGGTGCGGATAGCCCGACAGTACGAAGTTCTCGATCCCGAGCGCGTGGTACTCCTCGATCCGGTCCGCCACGTCCCCGTGGCTGCCGACCAGGGCGGTGCCGGCGCCCCCGCGCACCAGGCCGACCCCGGCCCACAGGTTCGGGGAGATCTCCAGCTTGTCGCGCGAATCGCCGTGCAGGGCCAGCATCCGCTGCTGGCCCACCGACTCGCTCGCGCCCAGCGCCGCCTGCGCCGTGGCGATGGACGCGTCGTCCAGGTCGCCGAGCAGCCGGTCTGCCGCCGACCAGGCCTCCTTCGCCGAATCCCGGGAGATGGTGTGCAGCCGGATGCCGAACTTCACCGTCCGGCCCCGTTCCTCGGCCAGCGAACGGATCCAGTCGATCTTCTCCTTCACCTCCTGCGGCCGCTCGCCCCACGTCAGGTACACGTCCGCGTGCTCGGCGGCCACCGGACCCGCCGCGGCCGAGGACCCGCCGAAGAAGATCTCCGGCAGCGGGTCGGGCGGCAGCGCCGTCAGGCCGCCGTCGATCCGGTAGTGCTCGCCGTGGAAATCGAAGGGCTGCCCGCCCCAGACCCCGCGGACGACCGAGAGGAACTCGGCCGTGCGCGCGTACCGCAGATCGTGGCCGAGATGGTCGCCGAACCGTCGCTGCTCCGCCGAGTCGCCGCCCGTCACCACGTTGAGCAGCAGCCGCCCGCGCGTGATCCGCTGGTACGTCGCCGCCATCTGCGCGGCCAGTGTCGGCGAGATCACTCCCGGCCGGAAGGCCACCAGGAACTTCAGCCGCTCGGTGTGCTGCGCGAGCGCCACCGTCGTCAGCCAGGCGTCCTCGCACCAGGTGCCGGTCGGGGTCAGCACCGCCTCGAAGCCGAGCCGCTCGGCCGCCTTCGCGATCTGGGCGAGGTACTCGATGTCGGGCTCGCGCACCCCGGCGGCGGCGTGGTTGTTGGCGTAGGCGTGCCGGTCGACCAGGGTGCGGCCGTCGCCGCCGGTGGGCAGGAACCAGTGCAGTCGTACCGTCATCAGGAGTCCTTCCCGTACGTGCGCGCGGGGGTGGTGGAGGGCGGCAGGTTCCCGTTGAAGCGGGTGTCGACGAAGTCCTTGAAGACGACCTTGCCCGGGATCAGCTTGAGCTCGGTGAAGGTGTCGGCGATCTTCTGCTCGGAGGCCACGGCCGCATCGTCCACGGCGACCGGCACCCGGGTGCCGTTGCTCCGCTTCACCGCGTCGAAGGCCACCTCGTACGGCAGCCCGGTCTCCTTCGCCCAGACCTTGGCCCACTCCTCCGGGTGCTTGAACACCCAGTCCTGGGCCCGCTGGAGGCGCTGGAGGAAGTCCCCGATGGCCTTCCCCTTGCCCTCGTCCGCCAGCGCGCCGGGCGCCGCCACCTGGAAGGAGAGCCCGTTGACCACCCCCTCGCCGCTCGTCAGGATGCGGGCGCCCGAGCGCAGCACCTGGGAGGTGTACGGGTCCCAGACCGCCCAGGCGTCGACCTTGCCGCTGTTGAAGGCGGCCAGCGCGTCGGCGGGCTGGAGCAGGGTGATCTGCACGTCGGCCGGGGTCAGGCCGGCCTGCTGGAGGCTCGCGATCAGCTGGAAGTGGGCCGAACTGCCCTGCGCCACCGCGATCTTCTTGCCGCGCAGCTCGGCGGGGGTCTGGAGGGCGGAACCCTTGGGTACGAGGATCGCCTCGCCGGCGGAGGAGCCGTGGGAGGCGCCCACCACCGTGATCTTCGACTTGGCCGCGGCGGCGAACACCGGCGGGGTGTTGCCCACACCGCCGATGTCGACGGCCTTGGCGTTGACGGCCTCCAGCAGCGGGGGGCCGGAGGTGAAGGTGGACCACTTGATCTCGTAGTCGATCTTCTCCAGTTCACCGGCGGCCCGCAGCAGCGACTCGTAGCCGCCCTTCTGGTCACCCACGTTGAGGGTCACCTTGGCGCCGCTCTTCGCGCCGTCCTTCGCGCCGGAACTGGTGTCGGCGGCCGAACTGCCGCCGCAGGCGGTCAGGACCAGCGACAGCGGAAGCAGCGCGGCGATCAGGGGCAGGGTGTGACGTCTCATGTCGCTTCTCTTCGATCTCTCGTACGGGAACCAGGGCAGGGGGACAGGGGGCAGGGGGAGCAGGGGGAGCGGAAGGGCCGGACGCGGCTCAGCTGACGCCGAGCTCGGCCAGCAGCCGGGCGCGCAGCGCGGCGAAACCGGGGTCGCCGACCGAGCGCGGCCGCTCCAGCGGCACTTCGGTGTCGTGGGCGATGCGGCCCTCGTCCATCACGAGCACGCGGTCGGCCAGCAGCACCGCCTCGTCGACGTCGTGCGTGACCAGCAGCACCGCGCAGCCGCGCCGCTGCCACAGCTCGGCGACCAGCCGCTGGGCGTTGATCCGGGTCAGCGCGTCGAGCGCGCCGAACGGCTCGTCCAGCAGCAGCAGATCGGGCTCCCGGACCAGGGCGCGGGCCAGGGAGGCCCGCTGCGCCTCGCCGCCGGACAGGGTCTTCGGCCAGGCGTCGGTGCGGTGCTCCAGCCCGACCTCGGCCAACGCCCGCTCCGCCCGCTCGCGTTCGGGGCGCCCGGGCAGGCCGAGCAGCACATTGCGCCAGACCCGCTTCCAGGGCATCAGCCGGGGAGCCTGGAAGGCCACCGCCCGGCGCTCGGGCACCAGGACCTCGCCCTCGATCTCCCGGTCCAGGCCGGCGAGCACTCGCAGCAGGGTGGACTTCCCGCAACCGCTGCGGCCGAGGAGCACGGTGAACTGCCCTGCGCGCAAGGTCAGATCGAGTCCGTCGATGACGGCCCGGCCGTCGAAGGCCCGGGTCAGCCCCCGGACCCGTACGGCGGTATCGGCCGGGTCGGCAAGGTTCGCGGGGTCCGCCGGGACGGCCGGGTCCGCCGAGAGGGTGGCGGCGGTGGCGGTCACTGGCCGGTGAAGGTCGGTCGCCATTGCAGCAGCAGCCTTTCGAGAGCGCGGACGATGAGGTCGGCGGTGAGGCCGAGGAAGGCGTAGACGACGAGGCAGACGACGATGACGTCGGTGCGGAAGAACTCGCGGGCCTGGTTCATCAGGAACCCGATCCCGGCGTCGGCGTTGATGGACTCCCCGAACACCAGGGCCAGCCAGCCGGTGGCCAGCGAGTACCGCAGCCCGGTCATGAACCCGGGCAGCGCGCCGGGCAGCACCACGTGCCGTACCAGTCCCCAGCGGCCCAGCCCCAAGGCCCCGCCCGCTTCGATGAGTTGCTCGTCCACCCCGCGGATCCCGGCGTAGACGTTGAGGTACAGGTGGAAGGCCGTGCCGAGGGCGATGAGCGCCACCTTCGGCGCCTCCCCGATGCCCATCCAGATGATGAACAGCGGGATGAGACCCACCCAGGGCACCGTGCGCAGCATCTGCACGCTCGCGTCGATCAGGTCCTCGCCCAGCCGGGAGAGCCCGGACAGCAGCGCCAGCACCGTCCCCACCGTCCCGCCCAGGACGAGACCGATCGCCACGCGCTGGAGCGACACCCCCATCGCGGCGGGCAGCGTGCCGTCCGAGATCAGGCCGGCGGCGGCGCTCGCGATGGTGGAGGGCGGAGCCAGCACGTCGGCGGGCAACCAGCCGAGGCTGCTGGTCAGTTGCCACGCGGCGAGCAGCAGGAGCGGTCCGATGGTGCGCCGGATCCAGCGGGGCGGGGAGCGCCGCTTCGCCGAGGCGGGTACGACGGGTACGAGTGCGGGGGCGGCGCCGATGAGATGCACGGATGCTCTTTTAACCGATATATCCGGCGGTGCATGGCTGGTGAGGGTCATGGGTGCTCCACGGAAGGCGAGGGGAGGCGAGGGAGGGCGGGGGAGGGCGAGGGGAGAAGTCAGGCAGGGGGAAGCGCACGCCATCGGCCCCCGCACCCCTCGGCCCCCATGCCGGTACGGCGGCGGAGTGCGGGGGGCGCGGAGCTCGGAGAACCGGAGCAGCCGGAGCCCGAGCCACGGAGGACCGAGCCACGGAGGACCGAGCCACGGAGGACCGAGCCGCGGAGGACCGGGGCTCAGGAGATCAGAGACTCAGGGGATCAGCGGCTCAGGGCGCGCGAAAGGGGAGCGCGGAGCGCTCGTGCCACAGGTGAAAGGGCGTCAGCAGCCGCGACAACACGCGGCGGAGGCCACCCGCAGCAGGTCGATGTGACCGCGCGTGGTGAGCATGACTGGACGCAACATGCGGCGAAACTTAGCCATTCGACCGCTCCGGGTCAATGGCGTCTCGACCCCTGAGACGGTGATCTCTCCCGTCGGGACGCCAGCGGTCAGGGGCGGTGTGCGCGGAGGGTGGCCAGGACCGGGTCCCTGGGCTGGAGGGTGAGTCCCGGGAGGACCCTCGCGTGGGTCGGGCCGCTGTCCAGGTGGAAGCGCTGGGCCACGACGGCCAGCACCAGGGCGGCCTCGACCAGGGCGAAGCGGGCACCCAGGCAGGCGCGCGGGCCGCCGCCGAAGGGGAACCAGGCGTGTTCCGGGATCTGGTGGGAGGCGGCCGCTTCGGCGGACCAGCGCTCGGGGCGGAAGGCCTCCGGCTCCGGGAACCAGCGCGCGTCCCGGTGCATCGACCAGGGGCTGATCCACACCGACAGGCCCGCCGGGACCGGGCGGCCGCCGAGCGTGGCGCCTTCCCCGGCAACCGCGGAGATCAGCCAGATCGGCGGGTAGATCCGCAGCGCCTCCTTGACCACCTGCTGGGTCCAGGGCAGCCGTGCGTAGTCCTCGTACGTCGGCAGCCGGCCGCCGAGTACCCGGTCCAGCTCCTCCGTCAGCCGCTCGCGGGCCTCCGGCGCCCCCGAGAGCAGTTGCCAGGCCCAGGTCAGGGTGGTCGACGTGGTCTCGTGGCCGCCGATGTACAGGGTGATCGACTCGTCCCGCAGCTCCTTGCGCGACAGTGGACCGCCATTCTCGTCGCGTGCGGAGAGGAGCCTGCTGAGCAGGTCGTCCCGCTCCTCACCGGCCGCCGAGGCCGCCTCGTGCTCCCGTATGACGTGCTCGATCTCGCGGTCGAGGACGTCCACGGCTGCCCGCATCCGGCGCCGGCCCGGGGTTTGCACCCAGGGCGGCAGGAACATCGTCACGCCCCGGAACTCGGCGCCCAGTTCGCGCTGTGCGGTGGCCATGGCCGCGCTGATCGGCGCTTCCCGGCCGGCGGCGTCGCTCCCGAACAGGGTGCGCACCGCGATGCGTTGGGTGAGTCCGGCCATCTCCCGGTGCAGGTCGATCCGCGCGCCGTCGCTCCAGCCCGAGACCAGCGCGTCGGCGCACTCCACCATCGTGCCCGCGTACGAGCGCACTTGGCGCGGGCGCACCGAGGGCTGGACCAGCGCCCGCTTGCGCCGCCAGTCCTCGCCGGTGGCCACGACCACCCCGTTGCCCAGCAACTGCCGGAAGGCCCAGCCCAGTTCGGTCGGGCTGAAGGTGGACTCCACGGCCCCGAGCAGTTCACCGGCGTGCTCCGGCCGCGAGACCAGGACGTTGCGCTGCGGGCCGAGCGCCCAGGGCACCCAGTCCCCGTACTCGTCGCGCAGCGATTCGAAGAAGGCCAGCGGATCACGGGCGAAGGCCGGGAGGTTCCCCACCAGGGGCCAGCGGCGCGGTCCGCGCTCGGCGCCCGGGGGCATCAGGGTGGCGGTCACCCCGGCATGGTGACAGCGCCGCCCCCAGGACGCCAGAGCGCGCCGGAACCCCGGGCCGCCGCGTTGGTGCGGCGGGTCCGGGGTCCGGGAGGGTTCAGGCCGCCTGCGCGGTGGTGAGCCAGGTGTAGGCGCTCTCCGCGCTGAACTCCGTCTGCCCGGAGGGGAAGAGCAGCCCGGCCGCCGCGAAGGCCGGGTCGTCGGCCATGGCCGCCACGTACGGGATCGCCACGCACCGCATGCCCGCCGCGTGCGCGGCCAGCGCTCCCGGCGCCGCGTCCTCGACGACCACGCAGTCGGCGGGCTCCGCGCCCAGCCGCCGTGCCGCCTCCAGGAACACGTCCGGGGCGGGCTTGCCCTGCGCGACCTCCTCGGCGGAGACCACCGTCGTCAGCAGCGCGTCCAGCCCGGTGCCCGCCAGGACCGCGTCGATCGCCTCGAGCGAGGAACCCGAGGCCACCGCCATCGGGACGCCCTCGGAGTGCAGCCGCCGCACGAACGCGCGCATCTCGGGGTAGGCCTCGGTGTGGGTCCGGGCCAGCTCCAGATAGGCGGCGTTCTGCTCGGCGAGCAACTGCTCCACCGGGGTCGTGATGCCGTACTCGTCCCGGAGGATCTCCAGGGTTTCCAGCGTGCCGATGCCGATGTACCGGGCGTGCTGCTCCCAGGTGAAATCGGGGACGCCGTGGCGCTCCAGGGTGCGCCGTCCGGACTCGTAGTAGTTCGGCTCGCTGTCCACGAGGGTGCCGTCGAGATCGAATATGACGGAGATCATCCGTTGTGCCCGTCCTGCCGGTGCCTGTCTTCTTCCTGTCCGTACCATCTTGTCAGTATTTTCAGGGCTTCCGTGCCGCTCGTCCCACGGACTCGACCAGGGGCAGGAGCCGGTGCGCCACCCGCTCGCGCAGCGCGACCTCGGTACGGGTGCGCACCACCCCGGGCAGCCGGATCAGCCGTTGGATGACGTCCTCCAGATGCGCGTTGTCCCGCGCGGCCACCCGGGTCAGCAGGTCCCCGCCGCCGGTGATGGAGAAGGCCTCGATGATCTCCGGTACGGAGGCCAGCGCGTCGCCGACCTCGTCCAGGTGCCCCTGGGTGACCTCGATGTGCACGAAGGCCAGGACGGGATGTCCGAGGGCGGCGGGGGAGAGCACGGGCCCGGTCCCGGTGATCACCCCGGTACGCTCCAGCCGGTCGAGCCGGGCCTGGAGGGTGCCGCGCGCGACGCCGAGGATCCGGGCGTACTCCCGGACGCTGGTACGCGGCTGCTCGATCAGCAGGCGCAGGATCCGTGTGTCGAGCTCGTCCACCGCCATGCCGCGACTGTACCAACGTGTACCGCGTCAAACCCGCTCTGACCTGCGGTGGCGCCGCGGCGGCCGGGGCAGGAATCCGCTGGTGCGGGCCCGGTACGCGGCGTAGCCGGGGCGCTCCGCCATGTGCCGCTCCAGCAGCCGCTTCCCGCTGCCGCCGATCAGCAGGTACGACATCACCAGCGGGGAGACCACCGACACCGCCACCGCCGCGCCCGAGGTCCAGGCGGTCAGCGACAGCCCCCACCACACGCAGAAGTCGCCGAAGTAGTTCGGGTGCCGGGTCCAGGACCACAGGCCCCGGTCCATGATCCGCCCCCGGTTCGCGGGATCGGCCTTGAAGCGGGCCAGCTGGTGGTCGCCGACCCCCTCGAAGAGCAGCCCGCCCAGCCACAGCGCGGCGCCCGCCACGGCCAGGGCCCCGGGGCGCCCGGTCGCGTACGCCGCCGCCTGTACGGGCAGCGAGACCAGCCAGACCAGGCCCGCCTGGAGCAGGTAGACCATGCGCAGCGCGTACGCGTTCCGGTTGCCCGGGGCCTTCGCGAGCATCCGCTCGTAGCGCGGGTCCTCGCCGTGTCCCCGGCCCCGCCACGCGATGTGCCCGGCCAGCCGCAGGCCCCACACCACCGACAGGGCGGCCGGCAGCGGGTGCCGGCCGCCCGACTGCGCGTACGTGGCCACGGCGACGGCGACGAAGCCCAGGCCCCAGGCCACGTCCACCCCGCGGTGCCTGCCCAGCCGGACCCCGACGGCGAAGGCGGCCAGCATGACGGCGAGGGCCGCCCCCGCCGAGACGGCCAGGTTGAGCCCGAAGCCGCTCCAGTTCACCGGGGGCCACCGCCCGCCGCGAGCCCCCCGGCCGCGAGCCCCTCCGGGGCCGTGCGCGTCAGCAGGAACTGGTGCACGTCGAGGTAGCCGGAGGCGAAACCGGCCTCGCAGTAGGCCAGGTAGAAGGTCCACATCCGGCGGAACGTCGCGTCGAAGCCCAGCTCCGCCACCCGGTCGGCCCGCTCGGCGAAGCGTTCCCGCCACAGCCGCAGCGTCTGCGCGTAGTGGGCCCCGTAGGCCTCGGAGCGGGTCACGCGCAGCCCGGTGTGCGAGCGCGCCATCTCCTCCACCGCCCGCACCGACGGCAGCATGCCGCCGGGGAAGATGTACTTGTGGATCCAGGTGTACGTGTCCCTGGTGGCGAGCATCCGCTCGTGCGGCATGGTGATCGCCTGGAGCGCGACCCGCCCGCCCGGCGCCAGCAGCCGGTCCAGCGTGGCGAAGTACACCGGCCAGTACTCGGCGCCGACCGCCTCGATCATCTCGACGCTCACGATGGCGTCGTAACTGCCCTCGGCCTCCCGGTAGTCGCACAGCCGCACCTCGACGCGGTCGGACAGCCCGGCGGCCGCGATCCGGCGCAGGGCCAGCTCCCGCTGCTCCCGCGACAGGGTCAGGGTGACCACGTGGGCACCGCGCTGGGCGGCCCGTACGGCCAGCTCGCCCCAGCCCGTGCCGATCTCCAGCAGCCGGGTGCCGGGACCGGTCCCCGCCAGGTCCAGCAGCATGTCGATCTTGCGGTGCTGGGCCTCGGCGAGCTGCTCCGGGCCGGCGGGCAGGGTGCGGAACACCGCCGAGGAGTAGGTCATCGTCGGATCGAGGAACTCCGCGAACAGCTCGTTCGACAGGTCGTAGTGGCGCCGGACGTTCGTCCTCGAGCCGTCCGGGGTGTTGCGCTCCGAGGCCGGGTGCCGGGAGGCCCACAGGCCGCGCAGCCGCTGGAGCGGGGCCGGGACCAGCCCCGTCACGTGCCCGGCCAGCACCGTCAGGACGGCGACCGGGTCGCGCGCGTCCCATTCCCCGGCCAGGTACGACTCGCCGAAGCCGATCAGCCCCTCGGCGGCGATCCGGCGTTCGAAGGCGTCCGGGTCGTACACCGCCATCGCGGGGCCGCCCCGCCCCAGGGTCCCGTCGGGGCCCATCCGGACCTGGAGCGGCAGCCGGTCCAGGGCCCGGCGGATCAGCAGCCGCCCGACGGCGGCCCTGGCCCGGGAGCAGGGCGGCACGGCCGGGGCGGCGGTGTTGGTGGTGGTCGACGTGCTCACTTCAGGCCCTCCTGGGGTACGTGGACGGGGCGCGGCCGGACGGGCAGCCCGCGCAGCCACAGCCGGACGCCGTGGAAGCGGATGCCGGCGCTGACGGCGGCGGTGGACCAGGGCCGGCGCAGCGCGGCGCGCAGCAGTCCGCGGGCGCCGGCGGGGCGGCGTTCGCCGCGGACGGTCGCGGTCAGGCGGGCACCGTCCGTCCCGCCGGCCAGCCGGACGGTCAGGGTCAGGTGTTCGCCCGGTTCGGGCAGCTGCATGCGGTAGGCCCCTTCCACGGAGAGGAAGGGGGAGACGTAGAACTCCTTGGGGACCGGGGACACGCCGAGGTCACCAAGGGCGCCGCGGTCGTCCCGGGCGGTCTCCGGAGGAAGCAGGTAGCAGTGCCGTTCGCCGTACGTGTTGTGCACCTCGGCGACCACCTGGCGCAGGGAGCCGTCCGGGCCGTGGCACCAGTACACGGTCAGCGGGTTGAAGACGTGGCCGAGCACCCGGGCGTGCGCCAGCATCAACACCCGTGACCCCGGGGGGAGTCCGGATCCGCGCGCCGCGAGGAAGGCGTCGAGTCCGGCCCGGATCGAGGGGGCGCCGCCGCCGAAGTGGTCACGCGCCTCGAACCGGGCGAGCGGCCGCAACGGCCGGGGCAGGCGCGGGAGTCGGTCGAGGTCCACCAGCCACAGGTACGTGCGGTGCCGCAGCCGGTAGCGGCTCCCGCCCGACCGGACGTGCCGGATGTCGGCCAGGTAGAGGCGGGGCTCGGTCGGGTAGAGGCGGGGCTCGGTCGGGCCGGGCCCCGGCGGGCCGTGGTTCACCACGTCACCCCCAGCGCGGCGGCCGCCGCCACGCCCGAGCGGCAGCCGTCCTCGTGGAACCCCCACCCGTGGTAGGCCCCGGCGAAGGCCGTCACCGGCCCCGACAGGGCCGGCAGGAGCCGCTGGGCCGCCACCGACTCCGTGGTGTAGACGGGGTGTTCGTACTCCATCTCCGCCAGGACCGAATCGGGCCGCACCGCCCCGTCCGCGTTCAGCGTGACCACGTACGGCTCGGGCCCGTCCAGTCCCTGGAGCCGGTTCATGTCGTAGCTGACCCGTACGTGCGCGTCGGACGGGCGGCACCCCGACAGCCGGTAGTTCCAGCAGCCCCGGGCGCCGGGGGTGCGCGGCAGCACCGAGGTGTCGGTGTGCAGCACGGTCCGGTTGCGGGAGTACCGGAAGGCGCCGAGCGCGGCGCGTTCCGCGTCCGTTGGATCGGCCAGCAGGCGCAGCGCCTGATCGGCGTGGACGGCGACGACCACCGCGTCGTAGAGGTCGGTGGCCCCGCCGGCGGTGGTGACCGACACGCCCCGCGGGGAGCGCGCGAGGGCCCGTACGGGGGTGGCCAGGTACACGGCGTCCAGCCGTTCGCGGACCCGCTCCACGTAGCGCGCCGAGCCGCCCTCGACCGTACGCCAGTTCGGCGAGCCGCCGACCGACAGCATGCCGTGGTGCTCCAGGAACCGGAACAGGTACCGGGCCGGATAGCCGAGCGCCGTGTCCGGCGGGCAGGACCACACCGAGGCGACCAGCGGGATCGCGAAGTGCGCGGTGAAGTACGCCCCGAAACGGCCCCGTTCCAGGAACTCGGCCAGGGTCGTCTCCGACGGGCCCGAGCCGGTGCGGGCGTCGGTGGCCAGCAGCCGCCTGGCCCGCCGGTGGAACGCCGGGATCCGCGCCAGCATCCGCAGGTACTGCGGGTTCACGGCGGACCGGCGCCGGGCGAACAGCCCGCGCGGCCCGCGGGCGCCCGCGTACTCCAGCCCGCACCCCTCGCAGTGGACCGACAGGCTCATCGTCGTCGGCCGGGTGGCCACCCCCAGCTCGCCGAATAGGCGTAGCAGCTGGGGATAGGTGCGGTCGTTGTGGACGATGAACCCCGAATCCACCGATCGGACCACCCCGTCCGGACCCTTCAGCTCGTGCGTGTGCGCGTGCCCGCCCAGCCGGTCGTCCGCCTCGTACAAGGTCACCTCGTGCGAGCGCGCCAGGACGTACGCCGCCGTCAGCCCCGACACGCCCCCGCCGATCACGGCCGTCCTCGGGCGCGGCGCCCCTCGTTCGGTCATCGTGTTCCTCTCTGCTCGCCCCGTCATCCGGTGCACCCCCTCACCCCCACTTCGGAGCCGAGGGGGGTCCTGGATGTGCCGTACGGGGGATTCCCGCATCCGATCCGGCGCGCCGCCGGGAAACGGAGGCAGGGGGCAGGGGTACCGAAGGACAGGGCGCGAGGAGCGGAGAGAGCCATGACGGGCAAGAACTGCCTGGTCACCGGGGCGACCGGATACATCGGCGGACGCCTCGTACCCGACCTCCTGGACGCCGGGCACCGGGTCCGCTGCCTGGCCCGCACCCCGGAAAAACTGCGCGACCATCCCTGGGCCGGGGCCGCCGAGATCGTCCGGGGAGACGTCACCGACCCGCCGTCCCTCGCGGGGGCGATGGACGGCATCGACGTCGCCTACTACCTCGTGCACTCCCTCGGCACCGGATCCCGCTTCGAGGAACGCGACCGGGACGCCGCCCGGGCGTTCGCGGACGCGGCCCGCGCCGCCGGCGTCGGCCGCATCGTCTACCTCGGCGGCCTCACCCCCTCGGACATCCCGCCGCACGCCCTCTCACCGCACCTGCGCTCCCGCGCCGAGGTCGGGGAGATCTTCCTCGCCGGGGCCGTTCCGGCCACCGTGCTGCGCGCCGCCGTGGTCATCGGGTCCGGCTCCGCGTCCTTCGAGATGCTGCGCTACCTGACCGAACGCCTGCCCGTCATGGTCACCCCCAGCTGGGTCGGCACCCGCTGCCAGCCGATCGCCGTCCGCGACGTCCTGCGCTACCTCCTCGGCAGCGCGGGCATGCCGCCCGAGGTGAACCGGGCCTTCGACATCGGCGGGCCCGACGTGCTCACGTACGAGGAGATGATGCGCCGCTACGCGGCCGTCGCGGGGCTCCCCGCCCGCCTCATCCTGCGGGTGCCGATGCTCACCCCGAGACTGTCCAGCCACTGGATCGGCCTGGTCACCCCCGTGCCGAGGGCGCTGGCGCGTCCGCTCGCCGAATCCCTGCGGCACGAGGTGGTGTGCGCGGAGCACGACATCGCCGTCCACGTCCCGGACCTGCCCGGCGCGCCCATCGGCTTCGACGAGGCCCTCGCCCTGGCCCTCCGGCGGATCCGCGAGGCCCGGGTGACCACCCGCTGGTCCTCCGCCTCCCTCCCGGGGGCGCCGAGCGACCCGCTGCCCACCGACCCCGACTGGGCGGGCGGCAGCCTCTACACCGACCGCCGGGAGCTGACGGTCGAAGCCCCGGCCGCGGCGCTCTGGCAGGTGGTGGAGGGCATCGGCGGGGAGAACGGCTGGTACTCCTTCCCGCTGGCCTGGGCCGTACGCGGCTGGCTGGACCGGCTCGTCGGCGGAGTCGGCATCCGCCGCGGCCGCCGGGACGCGGCGCGGCTGCGGGTGGGGGACTCGCTGGACTTCTGGCGGGTGGAGGAGATCGAACCGGGCCGGCTGCTGCGGCTGCGCGCCGAGATGCGGCTGCCGGGGCTCGCCTGGCTGGAACTGCACGCCGATCCGCCGGCCCCGGGGGAATCCGGATCCCGCTACCGGCAGCGGGCACTGTTCCATCCGCACGGCCTGCTCGGCCACTTGTACTGGTGGAGCGTGTCGCCGTTCCACGCCGTCGTCTTCGGCGGCATGGCACGCAACATCGCCCGAGCGGCGGAGCGAGCGGACGCCTCCGGCGGAGCCGACGGTGGTGCGGCGTAGCCCCGTGGGCGGGGGCGGCGCCCGCCGCCTCGAGCCCCGTACGCCCCCCGGGCCCCAGGCCGTCCCTCGGCGGCCGTGGCGGGGCAGGGGGGCGGCCCCGGAGGGCCTTCGGCGCCGCGCGGCAGCGCCATCGCATCCGGGAGGGGGGTCGGTGGCGAAGTACCTCGTGACAGTCCCTCCCCACATCCCCCACGCGGAGCGAAACCCATGAACGTCGCGGTGGTGCTGTACACCTCCGACCTCCGGCTGCACGACCATCCGCCGCTGCGGGCGGCCCTGTCCTCCTCCGGGCAGGTCGTGCCGCTCTTCGTGCGTGACCCGGCGGTCGCCGCCCCGCCCAACCGGCTCGCCTTCCTCGCCGACTGTCTCGCCGGACTCGACGCCGGGCTGCGCTCCCGCGGTGGCCGGCTCGTCGTGCGGTCCGGCGACCCGGTCGCGGCGACCATGGCGGTCGTACGGGAGGCCGACGCCGACGAGGTGCACATGGCGGCCGGGGTCAGCGCCTACGCCCACGCGCGGGAGGAGCGCCTGCGCGAGGCACTCGAAGCCGAGGGACGGCGGTTCCACGTCCACGACGCGGTGATCACCGCGGTCGCCCCCGGGGCCGTCACCCCCACCGGGTCCGGCGCCGACCACTTCGCCGTCTTCACCCCGTACCACCGCCACTGGTCCGAGCACCCCCTGCGGGCCGCCGCACCCGCGCCCCGCGCCGTCCCGGTGCCCGACGCGATCCACTCCGAGCCCCTGCCCGAGCGCGCCGCCGTCACCGGCACCTCCCCGGGGCTCGCCCCCGGCGGCGAGCCCGAGGCGCGCCGGCTGCTGGCCCGGTGGCTGCGCTCGGGCATCGAGCGCTACGCCGAGACCCACGACGACCTGGCCGGCGACGCCACCTCCCGGCTCTCCCCGCACCTGCACTTCGGCACGCTCTCGCCCACCGAGGCCGTCCACCGGGCCCGCGCAGCCGGTGGCCCCGGCCCCGGTGGTCCCGGTGCGGAGGCCTTCGTACGGCAGCTGTGCTGGCGCGACTTCCACCACCAGGTGCTCGCCGCCAGGCCGGCCGCCGCCGCCGCGGACTACCGGGACCGCGGCGACCGCTGGCGCACCGGACCCGCCGCCGAGGAGGAGATCCGGGCCTGGAAGGAGGGCCGCACCGGCTACCCGGTCGTGGACGCGGCCATGCGCCAACTGGCCCACGAGGGCTGGATGCACAACCGCGGCCGACTGCTGGTGGCGAGCTTCCTCACCAAGACCCTGTACGTCGACTGGCGCGTCGGAGCCCGCCACTTCATGGACCTCCTCGTCGACGGGGACCTCGCCAACAACCAGCTCAACTGGCAGTGGGCGGCGGGCACGGGCACCGACACCCGCCCCAACCGGGTCCTCAACCCGGTGCGTCAGGGCCTGCGTTACGACCCCGACGGCGGCTACGTCCACCGCTGGGTCCCCGAACTGGCCGGACTCCCGGCGCCGCGCGTGCACGAGCCCTGGCGGCTCCCCGGCCTGGAACGGGCCGCCTACGACTACCCCGACCCGGTGGTCGGCCTCGCCGACGGGCTGGACCGCTTCCGCCGGGGCCGCGATGCGGGACAGGGATCCGAGTGACCCTCGGCCGCCCCGCCGCGCCGTACGGTGGAACGGTGGAGTCCGGACCCTCGCAGCCCCCGCCGGCGCAGCAGCCCCCGCCCGTCGCCCTCGGCACGGGGGCGGTCGCCCGGCGCCTCGGGGTCTCACCGACCACGCTGCGCTCCTGGGAGCGCCGCTACGCCATCGGCCCGGACCGCCGCGAAGCGGGCCGGCACCGGCGCTGGACCCCCGAGGACATCGCCCGGCTGGAACTGATGTGCCGGCTCACCGCCCAGGGCGCACCCCCGTCGGAAGCCGCCCGGGTGGCCCGCGGAGTCGCCCCGGACGGCCCGCCCGCAGCCGCTCCCGCCGCCCCGGCCCCCGGAGGGCCCCGCGCGCTGCGCCTCGGGGACGTCCGCCCGGAGTGCAGGGGGCTCGCGCGGGCCGCCGTAAGACTGGACGCGCCGGCCGTGGAGGACCTGCTGGCGTCCGTGCTCGCGGAACTGGGCCCGGTCACCGCCTGGGAAGAGGTCATCGCGCCGACCCTGCACGCCGTGGGCCGCAAGTGGGCTTCGGCGGGGGAGCGTTACGTCGAGGTCGAGCACCTCCTGTCCTGGTACGTCTCCGCGGCCCTGCACCGGATCCGGCCCGCCCCGGACGCGCTCCCCGCCCCGGGGCCGGTGCCCGCCCCGCCCGTGCTGCTGGCCTGCACTCCCGGGGAGCAACACAGCCTGCCGATGGAGGCGTTGGCCGCCGCCCTCGGTGAACGGGCCCTGCCGGTGCGGATGTTCGGTGCGGCCCTGCCCGCCGACGCCCTGTGCGAGGCCGTCCGGCGCACGGGTCCGCGGGCCGTCGTCCTGTGGGCGCAGTCCCGCACCACCGCTGACGCCGCACTGGCCAGTGCGGTGGCGGGCATCGAGTGGGGGCCGCGCGGTGCTCGCGGCCACTCGGCGCTGCTGCTCGCCGGACCCGGCTGGGGATCCGGGGCCGCGGCCCCGCCCGCCCGCGCCGAGCGGCTGTTCGGGCTCCGCTCGGGGCTGGCCGTCATCGAATCGGTTGTGGCACCCGGTGCTCCGGGGAATGCGCGAGGGAAGGCTCCAGGGACTGCCGCAGGACGTGCAGCGCCCGCCTCATGTGGCTCTTGACGGTGCCCAGCGGGAGCCCGGTGCGGTCCGCGATCTGCGACTGGGTCAGGTCGGCGTAGAAGGCCAGCCGCAGCACCCGCTGCTGCGCCGATGGCAGCCGGGCCAGCTCGCCGAGCAGCAGGACCCGTTCCACGGCCCGTTCCGGTCCCGGCTCCGGTTCCGGCCGGACCTGGGTGCACACCCGCGCGGCGGCCAGGGCCGCCCGGGCCCGCCGGGTGCGGGCCTCCAGGGCGTCGGCCACCTTGTGCCGGGTGATGCCGGTAAGCCAGGCCCCGAGGCCGCCCGGCCCGGGCCGGTACCCGCCGCGGCCCCGCCATGCGGCGAGGAAGACCTGCTGGGTCACGTCCTCGGCCTCCCGCTCGTCGCCGAGCGCGCGCCGCGCGAGCGCGTGCACCAGCGGCCGCCAGCGCCGGTAGACCGCCGCCACGCACTCCTCGTCGCCCGCCGCGAAACCCGCCGCCAGCCGCGCGCCGTCCTGGTCGTCCATGCCCCGAGCCTCGCGGGAACGGCACCCGCAGCCAACTTGCACCGTTTCCGCAGCGTTTTCTCCCGGCTGGAGGAGACCACCTAGCCCGACGGCTCCCCGCCGGGGTGCATCAGCGGCTGGGTCAGGTACACCAGCGCCACCGCCAGGACCAGTACGGCGGCCGGCAGCAGCAGCCACCCCACCGGCCAGCCGGTCCGTACGAGCAGGGCTCCGGCCAGTCCGCCCGCGAACATCGCGCCGACCGACCAGGCCCGCCGCACCCAGGCCTCGGTCCCGTACCCGAAGGCCCGGTCCTGCCCGATGACCGAGCCGCCGAGGAAGGAGGTCAGCGAGCGGGTCACCAGGGTGGTCGGCACCCCGGCCAGGTTCACCCGCAGGCTCGTCACGTTCCGGATCCCCATCGCCAGCGACAGGGCCGCGGAGACCAGCAGCTGCCGGGCGCCAGGAGCTCCGTAGCGAGGCGCCAACCCCCATCCGGCGGCGGCGGCCGCCAGGACCAGCACGGCCTCGGCCGACAGTCCGGTCACGAACCAGCGCCGGCCCCGGCTCTCCACGAAGGCCTCCAGCCGGGCCCCGCACGCCACCCCCAGGGCGAACGCAGACAGCGAGACGGCGGGCGCCAGCGAGGGCACCGGGCCCGCGTGGGCCACGCCGAAGGCCAGGAACAGCACGTTGCCCGTCTGCATCGCGGTGAAGACGGGCCCCAGCGCCAGCAGGCTGACCGCCTCGGTCAGCCCGGTCACCACGGTCAGGACCAGCAGCAGGAGGGGCAGCGCGGGCCGCGTCGTACGGGAACCGGGGCTCATGAGCCCCGACACTGACAGATCCGGCCCGCTCGTCCGGCGCTGACATGCCGCAGGGACTAGGGTCCGGAGAGTGAGTGATCTGCTGCTGGTGAGGCATGGCGAGACCGCCTGGAGCGCGACCGGGCGGCACACCGGGCGCACCGACGTCCCGCTGACCCCGCACGGGGTCGAAGAGGCCATCTCGCTCTTCGCGTACTTCCGGGACAAGCACCCGGCCCTGGTGCTGACCAGCCCGCTCCGCCGGGCCGCCGCCACGGCCGAGCTCGCCGGCCTGAGCGGTGGCGTCACGGACCCCGACCTGTACGAGTGGGACTACGGCGGCTACGAGGGCGTCACCACCGCGGACATCCAGCGCGAGCGCCCCGACTGGTCCCTGTGGACCGACGGGGTACCGCCCGGGGACGCGGAGCACCCCGGCGAGAACGCCGCCCAGGTCGGCGCCCGCGCGGACCGGGTGCTGGCCCGGGTGGCCGGGGTACTGGCCGAGGACCGGGGCAATGTCGTCCTGGTCGCCCACGGGCACCTGCTGCGCGTACTGACCGCCCGCTACCTCGGTCTGCCGCCCGAGGCCGGACGGCTCTTCATGCTCCGGACGGGGACCTTCAGCGCCCTGTCCACGGAGCACGGCCTGCCGGTCATCGCGAGCTGGAACTCCCGCCCCTGGGGCGTGAGGCCCCCGGGGACACCGACCCCGGATGCACCGGGCACACCGACCCCCGGCACACCGACACGGGGAACGGCCGTCCCCGAAGCGGAACGCCCGCCTCAGTAGTAGGGCCGAGCACTCCCGCCGCCCACTCCGACCCCGCCCCGCCCCGCCTCGCGCGCGGCCGCCGTCTGCGTGACGATGCGTACATGGCCCACGATGGCTCGGACGGCGATCCCCCTGAGCCCCCGGAACCGGCACCGGACCGGGAACCGGGGTCCAGTACGGCCACGGACCCCGCGGCGGAGGCGGAACCCGGGCTCAAGGCCAACGCGATCGGCTTCCTCGACGCGCTCGTCATCGGCCTGAACTCGACCTCGCCCGCCTACTCCCTGGCCGCGGTCATCGGGCCGATCGTCGCGCTCGCCGGCATCTACGCCCCCGGCGTCATGCTGGCCTCCTTCGTCCCCATGCTGCTGATCGCCGCCGCCTTCTACTACCTCAACAAGGTCGACCAGGACTGCGGAACCACCTTCTCCTGGGTGACGCGCGCCATGGGCCCCTGGGCCGGCTGGCTCGGCGGCTGGGCCATCGCGATGACCGGAGTCCTCGTCATCGGTTCCCTGGCCGACGTGGCCGTCCACTTCGGACTGCTCGCCGCCGGACTCGACGGCTGGGCGGCGAACGAGGCACTGCGCCAGAGCCTGACCGTCGTCGTGATCCTGGCCATGACCGCCGTCTGCGTCATCGGCACCGAGATGTCGGCGCGGCTCCAGGACGTCCTGATCCTCGCCCAGGTCTTCTTCCTGCTGGCCTTCGCCGTGGTCGCCCTCTACCGCGTCTACGCCGGCACCAGCAGCCTCGACGGCACCAGACCCGCGCTCGAGTGGCTCAACCCCTTCGGCGCCGGCGGCGCCGCCCTCACCGGCGGACTGCTGCTCGGCGTGTTCATCTACTGGGGCTGGGAGTCGGCGGTCAACCTCACCGAGGAGGTCGAGAACTCGGCCACCGCACCCGGCAAGGCCGGCATCTGGTCCACCGTCGTCCTGCTGGTCACGTACCTGTCCGTCGGCTTCGCGGTCGTCGGCTACGCCGGGACGGAGTTCCTCGCCGCGAACGCCGGCGAGGAGGAGGCCGTCTTCGCGGTCCTCGCCCACGAGGTCATGGGCGGCTGGGACTGGATGGTCCTGCTCGCCGTCTGCACCTCCGCCCTCGCCTCCACCCAGACCACGATCATCCCCGCCTCCCGTACCGCCCTGTCCATGGCCCGCCGGCACGCGCTGCCGCCGAAGCTCTCGCACATCCACCCCCGGTTCCGGACCCCGGACGTGAGCACCTGGTGGGTGGCCGGCATCGCCATCGTCTGGTACCTGGCTGTCAACCAGATCAGCGAGAACGCCCTCCTGGACTCCCTGACCGCCCTGTCCCTGCTGATCTCCTTCTACTACGCGCTCACCGGCCTGGCCTGCGCCGTGTACTACCGGCGCCACCTGCTGGAGAGCGTGCACAACTTCCTGCTGATCGGGCTCGGCCCGGTGGTCGGCGCCGGCCTGCTGGCCTGGCTGCTCGTGCAGTCGGTCGGCGACATGTCCGACCCGGAGAACTCGGCCGGCGGCGTCTCCTGGTTCGGACTCGGCCCGCCGCTGGTCATCGGGATCGGCATCGCCGTCGTCGGCGTGCTCGTCATGTGCTTCTGGCGGATCAGGGACGGCCGCTTCTGGCAGGAGCGCCGCGGCGTCGCCGACCCGGCCCTGGTGCACGCGGTCAGGAAGCCCCCGCCCGGTTCTCCGCGCAGCTCCCCGCCCAGCTGAAACCACCGAACAGCCCCGCAGCACCGACCGGAAGCCGGAGAGGAGCCCCGATGTCCGTCGTCCTCGGGTACGACGAGTCGCCCGGCGCCGAGCGCGCCCTGCGCGTGGCCCTGGAGGTGGCCGCCGCCTTCGGCGAGCCGCTCGTCCTCGTCTACGGGGCCGCCGCCCCGGGCCCTACCGGCGAGGAGTACCGCGCGCACCGGGAGGCCGTACGGGAGGCCGGCCGCAGTGCGCTCGCCCGGGCGGTGGAGGCCGCCGACGAGGCGGGGGTGCCGTCCACGATCGAGGTGGCCGACGCGAAACCGGCCCAGGCGCTGCTCGACGCCGCCGAACGGCACGACGCCCGGGTGATCATCGTGGGGAGCTGGGGCGACAGCCCGATCCGCGGGGCCCTGCTCGGATCCACCCCGCACAAACTCCTGCACCTCTCCCCGGTCCCGGTCCTGTGCGTCCCGACGGAGCACGCTCCGGGGGACTGACCCGCCGACCGCGCGCCGGGACCCGAACGCCGCTCCGCCGCCGCGCGGGTCCGTTGGTCTCTCCGTGGCCGAAGATCGCCGCCCATTGCTGTACCAATGGCCCACCCACGGCGGTCCGACTTGAGCCATTGCCCCTGCGGATGCTTATCTGTGTCCTATCCATGTATCTACGGCGCCACGCAGCGCCGGACGGCAACGAGGCCGCTCCGGACCGTGGCGCCTTCGCCGTGCCCGTGCACCGCCCACCACCCCCGGGCGGCCACGGGTCCGGCGTGCTCCATCGCAAGGGGGGCGGCACACCGCCGTGAAGAGGATGTTCGTGGCTCCGGATCCGGGGCGGGCAAGACTCAGGAACGCGTTGCGGGCCGTCATCGGCATCGGGCTCGCGGTGGCCGTGGCCGAGCTCTGCGGGCTCTCGCTCGTCGCGTCGATCACCGGGGGACTGGCGGCGCTGCTCGCCCTCTTCACGGTGACCGACTCGACCGTGCGCGCCCAGCGGGTGACCACCGCCCTGCTGCCGGCCGCAGGTTTCCCCGTACTGGCCCTGGCCACCGCCCTGCACGGCGTACCGCTCGCCCGCGACGCGGTGTTCGTCGCCGTGGTGTTCGCCGGCGTCTACGCCCGCAGGTGGGGGGTGCGCGGTCACGCCCTGGGGATTTTCGCGTTCATGAACTTCTTCGTCACGCAGTTCCTGCACGCCCGGCCCGCGCAGCTGCCCGAGCTCTACGCGGCCGTCGGACTGGCCCTCCTCTCGGCCGGCGCCGTGCGGTTCGTGCTCTGGCCGATCGAGCGCCGCGTACCGCCCGCCGCCGTACCGCCCGCCGCGCCCGGGACCGGGCTGGCCCGGCCGACCACCCGCCAGGCCTTCCAGGCCACCGCCGCCTGCGCGGTCGCGCTGGGCATCGGCCAGGTCCTGTCGGAGGACCGCTGGTACTGGGCGGTCGGTACCGCCTGGTGGATCTTCGTCAACACCGCCTCGCGCGGCGAGACCCTGGTCCGCGGCTTCCGCCGGGTCCTCGGCACGGCGTTCGGGATCGGCGCGGGCCTGCTGATCGCCATCCCGCTGAACGGGGCGCCGGCGCCCACGGCCGCCCTCGTGGCGCTCTGCGTCTTCGGGATCTTCTACACCGCCGCCGTGTCCTACAGCTGGATGATGCTGGCCGTGACGGTGATGGCCGGCCTGCTCTACGGACTGCTGGGCGTTCTCGATCCGGGTCTGCTCGTCCTGCGCCTGGAGCAGACGGCCGTCGGCGCGGTGTGCGCCGGGCTGGCCGTGATCCTGGTCCTCCCGGTGACCACCCACGCGACCAACGACATGTGGATCCAGCGCGCCCTGCGCTGCGTGCGCACCTGCACGGCCGAGGCCGCGGCCCGGCTCGCCGGCTCACCGGTCGCCGACCCCGCGCCGCACGCCGCGCAGCTGGAGCTGTTCCTGGGCCGGGTACGGCTCTCCCTGGCTCCCCTCGTCCACCCGCTGAGCCCCTACCGGGGCCGCAAGGCCAGGGCCCGCCGGGTGCTCGCCCTGCTCGACGAGTGCGCCGTGGAGGTCCGCGGTCTGGTCTCGGTGGCGGCGGACCCGGACGCGAGCCACGACGCCCGGCTCGCGGCGGCGTGCTGGCGCGTGGAGGCCGCCGTGGAAGCCCTGCTGACGCCGGAGGAGGCCCCTGAAGCGGACCGCGGTACGGAGTCGGGGCGTCGGGCGGCCGCGCCGGCGGCGAACCCGGCGCGGGCCGCCGCGGAGCCCGCGCTGGCGCACCTGCACGGGCTGGAGCGGCTCCTCGCGCAGCTCGACGGACCTCTACGCACCGCGTCACGCGCCCCGCTGGTGGGCGCCTGACCCGGGCGCGATCCGCGGACGGGGCGCGCGCCCGCGCACTCCGGCGTTCGCTCCGGTGTTGCCGCGGATGGTACGTCCGCCCAACTCCCGTCCGCAGGCCGATCGATGAAGATCACACGGAGGAGTGTTCCGGGCGCGCCTTCCGCACGCCGCTGACCTGCGACGTGTACAACGGGTGATTGTTCATTGCACATTCATCCGGCATGGCGCCGCTTCACGGCGCGCGGGGTGGACCTGGTCGGATCGGACAGGGGGTAACCGCCCGGAATGGAAATACTTCAACAGCGTTCCAGCACCGCTCAGGTGTGGGAAGCGGCCGAGGAGTTCATCCGACTGTTCCACAGGGAGAACCCGGAGGCCGGTGATCCGCGCGAGCGGCTCGCCGCCGTACGGGCCGAGCTCGCCGAGACGGACACGTACCGGCACACTCCCGAGGAACTGGAGCACGGCGCCCGCGTCGCGTGGCGCAACAGCAACCGCTGCATAGGCAGGCTGTACTGGAACTCGCTCCGCGTCCGCGACCGCCGCGGCCTCACCGACGCCGACGGGATCGCCGAGGAGTGCTTCGAGCACCTGCGCGAGGCCACCAACGGCGGCCGGGTCCGGCCCACCATCACGGTCTTCGCCCCCGACACCCCGGACCGCCCCGGCCCGGTCATCTGGAGCGAACAGCTCGTCCGGTACGCCGGCTACGGCGACCACCACTCGATAACCGTCGGCGACGCCCGCAACGCCGAACTCACGAGCGCGCTGCTCGCACTGGGCTGGTCCCGCGGCCCCGGCACCCCCTTCGACCTCCTTCCGCTGGTCGTGCAGGGGGTCGACGACAAACCCCGCTGGTTCGACGTCCCCCCGGACGCCGTCCTGGAGGTGCCCATCGAGCACCCCGACGGAGCGGCGGGCGGTGACGGCTGGTCGGACTGGGGCCTGCGCTGGCACGCCGTCCCCGCGATCTCCAACATGTGCCTGGAGATCGGCGGCATCCACTACCCGGCGGCCCCCTTCAACGGCTGGTACATGGGCACCGAGATCGGCGCCCGCAACCTCGCCGACACCGACCGCTACAACCTGCTGCCCGCGGTCGCCCGCCGCATGGGCCTCGACACCGCCAGCGACCGTTCCCTCTGGAAGGACCGCGCGCTCGTCGAGCTCAACCGGGCGGTGCTGCACTCCTTCGACCGCGCCAAGGTCACCATCGCCGACCACCACACGGAGTCCCGGCGCTTCCTGACCCACCTGGAGAAGGAGGAGCGCAAGGGCCGTGACGTGGGCGCGGACTGGTCCTGGATCGTGCCGCCCATCTCCGGGTCGGCGACCCCGGTCTTCCACCGGACCTACGAGGACCGGTCGAGCTCGACGGCCTACGTCCACCACCCCGGCGCCCAGGAACGTGCCCAGGGACGGGATTTGGTCTAGACCTTCTGTTATCGTCGGTCACAGGGGGTACCTCCCAGCGTTAGCTGGGGGAGGATCCGGAACGGCGGAGAGGGGCCTCCCGTGGGCGACGCGGACAGTGGTGTGGACGGTACGGACCGTACGGTCCACAGCGGCGGACACCTGGCCTGGATCGGCTCGTTCACCTCGGGGGGCGGCCGCGGTGTCATCACCGCGGCCGTGGATCCGGTCACGGGAGCGCTGACCCCGCTCTCCGCGACGGACGCCGTCGCGGACCCCTCGTACCTGGCCCACGATCCCGCAACCGGCGTGCTGTACGCCGTGAGCGAGACCGGGCAGGGCGCCGCGGGCGCCTTCCGGACCGGCAGCGCGGGGCTCGTCCCCCTCGGCGCGGCCGTCCGCGTCGGCGGCTCCGGTCCCACCCACCTCAGCCTGGCCGGGCGCCGGCTGCTGACCGCCAACTACACCTCCGGCAGCGTCAGCAGCCTCCCGCTCGCCGCCGACGGCTCGATCGGGGAGCCCGCCGCCGTACTGGCCCACCAAGGCTCCGGCCCCGACTCCGGCCGGCAGAAGGGCCCGCACGCCCACCAGGTGGTGCCCGCCCCCGGTGGCCGCTGGGTGCTCAGCGTCGATCTCGGCACCGATTCGGTACGGGTCTGCGCGCTCGACCCCACCACCGGAGCCCCGGTCCTGCACGCCGAGACCGCGCTGCGCGCCGGGACCGGCCCCCGGCACCTCGCCTTCCACCCCTCCGGCGAGGTGGTCTACGTATTGCACGAGCTGGAGCCGCAGCTGACCGTCTGCCGCTGGAACGGGGAGGCGGGTGAGCTGGAACCGGTCGGCGAGGTTCCGGTCGCTTCCACGGGCGCTCCAGGGGCCCCGACGGCCTACCCCTCGGCCGTCGTGGCCTCCGTCGACGGCCGTTTCGTCTGGGCGGCCGTCCGCGGAACCGACACGATCGTCACCCTCTCCCTCGCCGACGGTGCGGAGAAGCCGCAGCTCACGGGCGCCGTGCCGTGCGGGGGCAATTGGCCGCGCGATCTCGCCGCCGATCCGTCGGGGCGCAGGCTGTACGCGGCCAACGAGCGCTCCGGCGACGTCACCTGGTTCGACGTCGATCCGCTGAGCGGCGCACCGCGCCGGGCCGGCTCGGTGGCCGCGCCGGCCGCCACCTGCGTGGTCTTCGGCTGACACCCGGGCCGCCGCCGTACGCACGAGGGCCCGCGCCCCGGCTCGTTCGATTCGGAACGGTCCGTGGCGCGGGCCCTCGTGCGTACGGCATGAGCCGGGGAGGTCAGTGGGCGGCGGCGCCCTGGGTGATCCCGAGGGCGGCGGAGTACTGCGCGACGGCCAGCTTGCCGAGCGCGGGGTACGCGCCGAGCACGTCGGCGGCGCTGCAGCCGGCCTCCTTGCAGGCGGTGTCGAGGAGCCCCTCGGCGGCCTCCGGGCCCACCAGGTACGGGGCCAGCGCGAGCTGCGTCGAACCCTCGCGGCGGAGCTGGTCGGCGATGGCGGCCACCGAACCCTCCTCGTCCAGCGCGGCGGCCATCACCGGCACCGCGAGACGGGCGGCCAGCAGCATGCCGGTGATGCCCGCGGCCTGCACGGCCTCCTCGCCGCCGGTGGTGGCCAGGACGATGCCGTCGGCGGCCGTGGTCACGCTGAAGAGCCTGGCCCGATCGGCGCGGGCGAGACCGGCCTCGGACAGCCGCACGTGCAGCCCCTCGGCGAGCAGCGGGTGCGGACCCAGCGGGTCGGCGAGCTCGGCGGCGGCCGAGGAGTCCATCAGGGCCTGGCGCATGCGGCGCAGCAGATCCCCGTCGGGGCCGGCCAGCAGGGGCACGACCACGGCGTCCGGGCCGGTCGGCGCGGGCACCTCCTGCCCGGCGGCGCGGGCGGACTCCGCGCGTGCCGCGCGGTCACGGGCGACGGTGGTCAGCACACCCGCCAGGGACGGGAACTCGGTGGCGTCGTCACCGTCGAGGAAACCGACCCGGGCGTCCAGGCCGGGCAGCTCGGAGCGGCCGATGCTGATGATCTCTTCCGCGAGCCCCCGCGAGGCGGCCGAGGGGGCACCGGGCACGGCGAGCACCAGCGCGGGCGCGCCCTCGGGCGCCACCGCGGGCTCGGGCCGGCGGTGCCGTCCGGTCTGGCGGGGTCGCGGCATTCGTACGGGCAGGCCATTTGCGGGCCCAGTGGGGGAGCTCATGGCGCCGCATGCTACTGGTTTATCGAAACCGGGTGTTCGGGCAGGGCCTTCTCCGGCGGCATCTGTCCGTATTTATCCGGTGAATGTCAGATACGGTTCCGCTCTCCGCTCACCGGCCGGTCTCCCGGCCGCTCACCCCGCGGCGGGAAGCCGCCAGTCCACGGGCTGCGCGCCCTGGCGGACCAGCAGGTCGTTGGTCCTGCTGAACGGCCTCGAGCCGAAGAACCCGTTGTCCGCGGACATCGGGGAGGGGTGCACCGATTCCACGGCCGGCAGATCGCCCAGCAGCGGCCGGAGGTTGCGCGCCTCGCGCCCCCACAACACCGACACCAGGGGCTTGCCGCGGGCCGCGAGCGCGCGGATGGCCTGCTCGGTCACCGCCTCCCAGCCCTTGCCGCGATGGGCGTTGGGCTTGCGCGGGGCGGTGGTGAGCGAGCGGTTCAACAGCAGGACGCCCTGCCGGGTCCACGGGGTCAGATCCCCGTTCCGGGGCCGTCCCGTACCGAGATCGGCGTGCAGTTCGCGGAAGATGTTGTCGAGGCTCGGGGGCCACGGGCTGACTTCGGGGGCCACGGAGAAGGACAGGCCGATCGCGTGCCCCGGCGTCGGGTACGGATCCTGCCCGACGATCAGCACCTTCACCTCGTCGAAGGGCTGTTGGAACGCGCGCAGCACGTTCGCCCCCGCGGGTACGTAGGTCCTGCCCGCCGCGATCTCCGCGCGCAGGAAGTCGCCCATCGCGGCGATCTGCGCCGCCACCGGCTCCAGAGCCCGGGCCCAGCCCGGCTCGACGATCTCGTTCAACGGTCGTGCTGCCACGGTGGATCACTCTACTGGCCCAGTCCGCCGCCCGGTGCCACCCCTCGTGGGACGGGCCCGTGGGGCCGGGGCGGCCTCAGGTGCTGTTCTCGACGCCGCGGCCGGGGGCGCTCATGTCGCCCGTCGCGGGAGTGCCGCCGGCGAGCCCGTAGCGCAGGTGCACCGTGCCCTTGGCGCCGGTGGCCGGGGGCGCGAGCAGCGTGAGGTTGGTGGGCACGGCGCCGTCGTCGAACACCTTCTTCCCGACGCCGAGCACGATCGGGTGCACCCAGAGGCCGAGGCGGTCGAAGAGCTTCTCGCGCAGGAGGGTCTGCACGAGGTTCAGGCTCCCGACGACCTTCACGTGCTCGTGCCGGTCGCGGATCTCGCGCACCGCGCCGGCGAGGTCCGGGCCGAGGTGGGTGGACCCCTCCCACGAGAGGTCGGGCCTGCCGCGGGAGGCCACGTACTTCGGGACTCCGTTGAAGAGCGTGGCGATCTCGCCGTCCTCGCCGCCCTTCTGGTGGGGCCAGTAGGCGGCGAAGATCTCGTACGTCCGCCGGCCGAGCAGCAGGGCGTCCGTGCCCTCGTACGCGGCCGCGATCTGCGCCCCGGTGACCTCGTCCAGCAGGGGCGCCTGCCAGCCGCCGAACGGGAACCCCACCGGGTCCTCGTCGGGACCGCCGGGCGCCTGCCCGACGAGGTCGAGGGTCGCGAACAGCTCGATGTGGATGAGGCCCATGGCGTACTCCCGGGTGAGTCGTATGTCTCCTTACAAGGGATAGACCGTCCGGTGTCCGAAAACTCATCGCCACGACGGGCACGACGGGCACGACGGAGCGCCTCCTTCCGGCGGGTGCCCGTTGTCGCTTCGATACCTGTTCGCAACTGGTTCGATTGCTCCGACTCCTCGTCCCGGACGTCACATTCAACACCGATGACGTTCGAGGGAGACGGTATGGAGCCCCATGAGGACCGCACGCCCGCCACGCGCGCCACGCCCGGCACGCCCCGTACACCCGGCACGCCCCGCAGGGGCCGCCCGGTCCGGCGGAGAGCCCACGGGAGACTGGCCGCCGCGCTCCTCGTCGGCGGCCTCCTGCTGACCGGCTGCGGAAGCGGCGGCGCGGACCGCAGCGCCGGGGAGTGGAACGGCGGCGACGCCGGGCCGCGGCCGTCCGCCTCCCGCCCCGGAACGCAGGCCACGGAAGGGGAGAGCGACGGGCGGCGCCCCACCGGACCGCCCCCGGACTACCTCTCCACCTTCGCGCTCGACGTGGACACCGCCAGCTACGGGTACGCCCGCCGCACCCTCGCGGACGGCAATCTCCCCGACCCCGCCACCGTGCGCCCCGAGGAGTTCGTCAACAGCTTCCGGCAGGACTACCGGGAGCCCGACGGCGACGGCTTCTCCGTCACCGTGGACGGAGCCCGCACCGCCGAGCCGAACTGGTCGCTGGTCCGCGTCGGCCTCGCCACCCGGGTCGGCAACGGCGGCGCGGACGGCGCCGAGGCCCGCCCGCCCGCGGCGCTCACCTTCGTCGTGGACGTCTCCGGTTCCATGGCCGAGCCGGGCCGCCTCGACCTCGTCCGCAGCTCCATGGGCCTGATGACCGACGAGCTCCGCGAAGACGACTCGGTCGCCGTCGTCACCTTCAGCGGCACGGCCGAGACGCGGCTGCCGATGACCCGTCTCGCGGGCAACCGCGACCGCATCCACGAGGTGATCTCCGCACTGCGCACCGACAATTCGACCAATGTGGAGGCCGGGGTCACCCGCGGGTACGAGGTCGCGGTCGAGTCGCTGCGCACCGGGGCCACCAACCGGGTCGTCCTGCTCTCCGACGCACTGGCCAACAGCGGCGCCACCTCCGCCGACACCATCCTGGACCGGATCGGCGAGGCCCGGAAGAAGCACGGGATCACCCTGTTCGGCGTGGGCGTGGGCAGCGAGTACAACGACGCCTTCATGGAACAGCTCGCCGACCGGGGCGACGGGCACACCACCTACGTCTCCGACAAGGAGGGCGCCCGCAAGGTGTTCTGCCAGGACCTCCCGGCGCAGGTGCAGCTGCGGGCCCGCGACGCGAAGGCACAGGTCGCCTTCGATCCCGGGACCGTCGAAAAGTTCCGGCTGATCGGCTACGACGACCGCCGCGTCGCCGACGGCGACTTCAGGAACAACGACGTGGACGGGGGAGAGGTCGGCTCCGGCCACTCCGTGACCGCCCTGTACGCGGTACGGCTGCGCCCCGGCGCGACCGGACACCTGGCGACGGCGACCGTGCGCTGGCTGGACCCGCGCACCCGGGCCCCACACGAGGAGTCCGGCCGGATCGAGGCGGCGGCCCTGTCCGGCGACGTGTGGAGCGCGGCGTCCCCGCGGTTCCAGGTCACCGCGGTGGCCGCCTACTTCGCCTCCGCCCTGCGTGAGCGCGACGGCGGCTGGGAGCGGGTGCCGGGCGCCGTACCGCTGGGGAGCCTGGCCGGGCACGCCGACCGGCTGGCCGGGAGCACCGAGGACCCGGCCGTACGCCAGCTGGCGCAGGCCGTGCACCAGGCCCGCGGCCTCACCGGCTGAGCCCCGGACGCGGGCAGGGGGACCGGTACCGGTACGGGCCGTCGTGGTCAGCCGCCCAGCACGGCGGCCCGTACGCACAGGACGTCGGGGAGGTGCTCGGCCAGCAACTGCCAGCTGTCCCCGTCGTCATGGCTGGCGTACAGCTCGCCGTTGCGGTTGCCGAAGTAGATCCCGGCCGGGTCCGCGTCGTCCGTGCACAGGGCGTCCCGCAGCACCGTGCCGTAGTGGTCCCCGGCCGGCAGGCCCTTCGTCAGGGGTTCCCAGGTCGCGCCCGCGTCCCGGGTGCGGAAGACCCGGCAGCGGTGCTCCGCCGGGACGCGGTCGATGTCGGCGTTGAGCGGGAAGACGTAGGCGGTGCCTGGCCGGTGCGGGTGGGCGGCCACCGAGAAGCCGAAGTCGGACGGCAGACCGGAGCCGATGTCCGTCCAGTTGGTGCCGGCGTCGTCGCTGCGGTACACGCCCCAGTGGTTCTGCAGGTACAGCCGGTCGGTGTCGCCCGCGTCCTGGGCGATCTTGTGCACGCACTGGCCGAACTCGGGATCCGGATCGGGCAGGAACACCGCCGAGACCCCGTGGTTGGACGGGGCCCAGCTCGCCCCGCCGTCCGTGGTCCGGAACACCCCGGCCGTGGAGACCGCCACCGTGACCAGATCCGGGTCGCCCGGGTCGGTGATCACCGTGTGCAGGCCCTCGCCGCCACCGCCCGGGACCCACTTGTCCCGGGTCGGGTGCTCCCACAGGGGGCGGACCAGCTCGAAGGACTCGCCGCGGTCGGCGGAGCGGAACAGCGCGGCCGGTTCGGTCCCCGCGTAGACCACGCCGGGGGCCTCGGGCCCGGCCGGATGGAGCTGCCAGACCCGTTCCAGGGAGGCTCCGGTGTCCTCGGGGAACTTCACGGCGGCCGCGGCGGGCTCCTGCCAGGTGGCGCCCAGGTCGTCGGAGCTGAAGACGGACGGCCCCCAGTGGGTGCTGTCCCCGGCGACCAGGAGCCGGGGCGCGGCGCCGCGCCGGTCGATGGCGACGGCGGAGACGGCCTGGGCGTTGAAGTGCGGCTCGCCGAACTCCCAGGTACCGCCGGTGCCCCGGCGGCCGATGAACAGTCCTTTGCGGGTTCCCGCGAGCAGTAGCACGTCGGTCATGGCCGACACCTCCGGACGTCTTTGTCCTGCACGGCAGCTTTTCCGCCAGTCTGCACCCGGCCACTGACAGCGGCAGGTCGCCGCGCGCGCCGCCGCGCGTGAGCGGGCTCCACGCCGCGCGGTCATACGAAGGATCTCGTACTACGAGGGATTTCGTAGTACGGTGAATCTCGTACTTAGCGGCGCCGGTTCCCCGGTGCGCTTCCAGTCGCCTCTGGAGACCCTCATGAGTGCTGCCCCCGTTTCCTTCGCCGCGCTGTTCCAGCCGTGGACCATCCGCTCGGTCACCGTCCCGAACCGGGTGTGGATGGCCGCGATGTGCCAGTACAGCGCCGAGCCGTCCGGCCCGGACGCGGGCGTGGCCAACGACTGGCACTTCGCGCACTACGCGGCCCGCGCCACCGGCGGCACCGGCCTGATCATCCAGGAGGCCACGGCCGTCGCCCCCGAGGGGCGGATCTCTCCGTACGACCTCGGCATCTGGAACGACACCCAGGTCGAGGCGCTGGGCCGGATCACCGCCTTCGTCACCGGTCAGGGCGCGGTCCCCGGCATCCAGCTCGCCCACGCCGGCCGCAAGGCCTCCACCGACCGCACCTGGAAGGGCGGGCAGCCCGTCGGCCCCGAGGCGCACGGCTGGCTGCCCAGCGCCCCGAGCCCCGTACCGTTCTCCCCGGACCACCAGGTCCCGCACGAGCTGACGGTCCGGGAGATCAGGGACGTCGTCGAGCAGTTCGCGGCCGCCGCCCGGCGCTCGCTCGCCGCCGGCTACCGGGTCGTCGAGATCCACGGCGCCCACGGGTACCTGATCGGCGAGTTCCTCTCCCCGCACAGCAACAAGCGCACCGACGAGTACGGCGGATCCTTCGAGAACCGCACCCGCCTCGCCCTCGAAGTCACCGACGCCGTACGGGCGGTGTGGCCCGAGGAGCTGCCGCTGTTCTTCCGCGTCTCCGCCACCGACTGGCTGGAGGAGGACGGCTGGACCGCGGACGAGACCGTCCGGCTGGCCGGGCTGCTCCAGGAGCACGGGGTGGACCTCCTCGACGTCTCCACCGGCGGTCTCGCCCCCGGGGTGACGATCCCCGTCGGCCCCGGCTACCAGGTGCCCTTCGCGGCCCGGGTCAAGGCCGAGACCACCCTCCCGGTCGCCGCCGTGGGTCTGATCACCGAGCCGGAGCAGGCCGAGAAGATCCTGGCCAACGGCGAGGCGGACGCCGTCCTGCTGGGCCGGGAGCTGCTGCGCGACCCGTTCTGGGCCCGCCGCGCGGCCGCCGAGCTCGGCGCGGAGATCCGTACGCCCGAGCAGTACCACCGCTCCTGGTGAACCGGTGCGGTGCGGGGACGGGGGTCCCGTACCGCACCGCCGTTCGGCTCCGGTCCTACGATGGTTCTCGTACGATGGGGCACAGCAGGAAGCGCGGCATCACCCAGCGAGTGGAGTACGGACATGACGGAACGTGACGCGGCCCGTGTCCTCGCCCACCCCGAGGCCGCCGAGATCCGGCTCGAAGGGGTCCTGCACGCCCTCTCCGACCCGGTCAGGCTCTCCATCGTCCGCGATCTCGCGGCCACGGAGGCCGAACTGGCCTGCTCGTACTTCGAGCTCCCGGTCACCAAGTCCACGACCACGCACCACTTCCGGGTCCTGCGCGAGAGCGGTGTCGTGCGCCAGTGCTACCGCGGCACGGCCAAGATGAACGGGCTGCGCCGTGCCGAGCTGGCCGAGCTGTTCCCCGGGCTCCTCGACGGGGTCCTGGCCGCGGCCGCCGCCGAGCAGGCGCGCGACGGCGGCTGAGACGGGGCTGATGCGGGCGGCCGCGGGCGGCCCTTGGTAACCATGGGGTAGCCCTGGGGGGCCTGGAGGTCCTGGGGTGGCCCTGGGGCAGCCCGAACCCGACGCGGGGGATCAGTCCGTGCCGCCGGCCGCCGCCAGCAGGCCTTCCCAGTCGGGGATCTTGACGGAGCGCCGGCCCAGGGAGCGGCCCAGTTCCGCCTCCGCCGTCTCGATGGCCAGCCACCCCGGCCACCGGACCGGTCGCAGCCCGGCCTCGCGCAGGGCCTCCAGCGGGTCCCGCTCGCGGTCGCGCCGGGCCAGCGCCCCCGCGTCCTGGAGCAGGGAGGAGGCCGTCTCCTTCGCGCAGGGCCGGTTGGTGCCGATGACCCCGGTCGGGCCGCGCTTGATCCAGCCCGCCACGTACTCGCCTACGCTCGCCCGGCCCTCCCGGAGCACCCGGCCCGCGGCGTGCGGGACCGTACCGCGCCGCTCGTCGAAGGGCAGCCCGGCCAGCGGCACGCCCTGGTACCCCACCGAGCGCAGGACCAATTGCGCCGGGACGTCCTCGTAGACCCCGGTGCCGGTGACCCCGCCGAGGCCGTCGGGGGCGGTCCGCTCGAAGCGCATCCCGGTGACCCGGCCCTCCGGTCCGCCGAGCACCTCCACCGGGCGCAGGAAGAACCGCAGCGCGATCCGCCGGTCGCCGCCCGTCGCCGGAGCCGCCGCCCAGCCGCGCAGCACCTCCACGTTGCGCCGGTTCACCGCGGGCAGGGCCGCGCCCGGGTCCGCGTACGCCGGGTCGAGGGCCAGTTCCGCCGGGTCGGCCACCGCGTCCACGCCCGGCAGCGTGGCCAGCTCGCGCAGCTCCTTGGTCGTGAACTTGCCCTGGGACGGCCCGCGCCGGGCCACCATGTGGACCGTGCGCACCCCGCTGGCGCCGAGCGCGCCCAGGGCCGGCTGCGGCATGTCGGTGTGGGCCAGCTCCGGTACGCCCCGGGCCAGGATCCGGGTCACGTCGACCGCCACGTTCCCGGCGCCGACCACGATCGCCGCATCCACCCCGGGCAGCCCGAACGCCTCGGCCGCGGCGTCCGGATGGCCGCTGTACCAGGCCACGAAGGCCGTGGCGGAATGCACCCCGACGAGGTCCTCGCCGGGGATGCCGAGCGTCCGGTCCCGGGCCGCGCCGACGCAGTAGACCACCGCGTGGTACAGCTCCAGCAGCCGGGTGGTGGGCAGCGCCTCCCCGCCGACCTCGACGTTCCCGAGGAAGCGGATCCGCTCGTCCTCCAGCACGGTGCGCAGGCTGCCCTGGAGGGACTTGATCTTCTCGTGGTCGGGGGCCACCCCGTACCGCACGAGCCCGTACGGAGCCGGCAGCCGGTCGAGCACGTCGACCCGGATCCCCGGCACCTCACGCTGCTGTACGAGTGTCTGTGCGGCGTAGACCCCGCTGGGGCCCGATCCGACGACGGCGATACGAAGCACGGCCGAGCTCCTCCCGCAGGTGTTCCCAGCATGACACCGGGTGCCGGGGCCGTCAGCCCATCGCGCGCATCCGGTGGATCTCGGCGGCCTGGGTGGCCGCCACCTCGTTGGCCATCTCCTCCACGGCGGCGTTGTTGCCCGCGGCCAGGACCTCGCCGGTCATCTTCAGGGCGCCCTCGTGGTGGGCGGTCATCAGGGCGAGGAAGAGCCGGTCGAAGTCCGGCCCCCTGGCCCCGGACAGCTCCTTCAGTTGCTGCTCGGTGGCCATTCCGGGCATGGCCGCGTGGTCGTGGCCTCCGGCGGCGGCGCTGGGCGCCGGGTTGCGGGCCGCCCACCCCTCCATCGCGCCGATCTCGGGCTTCTGCGCGGCCGCGATGCGCTCCGCGAGCCGCTTGACCCCGTCGGCCGAGGCCCGGTCGGGGGCCAGAGCGCTCATGGTCAGCGCCTGCCCGTGGTGTTCGATCATGTTCCGCACGTACGCTCGGTCCGCCGTGTTGGGGGTGTCGTCGGGCAGCTCCTTCGCCGCCTGTTCGGGGGAGAGGGTGCGCGCCTTCTCGCCGGGTCTGCCGGGGGCGATCACCGCCGGCTTGCCGTCGGCCGCGGCGCCGCCGTCGCGGCAGCCGGTGAGGGGGAGCAGGAGCCCGAGGGTCAGGGCCGCTCCGACGATTCGCCGGAGTGAGACTTTCGCCATGTCCATGCAAAGGACCATACTGCCGGGGTCCGCTTTCCGTTCCCACCACGGGCGGAACCGACCGGACCTTTGGGAGGGCACAGTGACCTCGATGCACACCAGCAGAGCGCGGCGCACATCCCTGGGAGTGGCCGCGGCAGCGGCCGGACTCCTCACCTCGTTACTGGCGGCCGGACCCGCGGCCGCCACCCCGGACCCGGGGGACCTGCTCCCGGGCGCGGGTGCGCCGCAGAGCGCCGCCACCGCGGCCGGCGAGGGGCGGGAGTTGGCGCCCGGCGAGATACCCGGCCAGGACGAGATCGTCCACAGCCGCAACATCAAACCCCTGGCCAATATCCCGAGCACCGATCCGACCCAGGTCAACTCCGATATGGCCTTCCAGGGCAAGTACGCCTTCGCGGGCAACTACAACGGCTTCGTGATCTACGACATCGGCAACCCCCGGGCGCCGAAGAAGATCACCGAAGTGCTCTGCCCCGGCGGGCAGAACGACATCTCGGTCGACGGCGACCTGCTCTTCCTGTCCACCGACTCCTCGCGCAGCGACGACTCCTGCAACAGCGTCTCGCAGCCCGCCACGGAGAAGTCCTCGTGGGAGGGCATCAAGATCTTCGACATCAAGGACAAGAAGAACCCGAAGTACATCAAGTCCGTCGAGACTCCGTGCGGTTCCCACACCCACACGCTGGTCCCGGGCGGCCGGGACGCCTACCTCTACGTCTCTTCGTACAACCCGAACGACGCCTTCCCCGACTGCAAGCCGCCGCACGACGGCATCTCGGTCGTGAAGGTCCCCAGGAAGAACCCGACGCAGGCCGCGGTCGTGGGCTTCCCGGTCCTCTTCCCCGACGGCGGCAACCCGGGCGCGCCCACCAACCCGGGCGTCTCCAAGACCACCGGCTGCCACGACATCACCGTGCTGCCCTCGAAGGACCTCGCCGCGGGCGCCTGCATGGGTGACGGCATCCTCTTCGACATCAGCAAGCCCGAGCAGCCGCGCGTCATCGACCGCGTCCAGGACAACGTCAACTTCGCGTTCTGGCACTCGGCCACCTTCAACGAGCGTGCCAACAAGGTGGTGTTCACCGACGAGCTGGGCGGCGGTGGCGGCGCCACCTGCAACGAGGCCACCGGCCCCACCCGGGGAGCCGACGGCATCTACGAGATCACCGGCCGCGGCGACCAGCGCAAGCTCGTCTTCAAGAGCTACTTCAAGATCCCGCGCCCGCAGGCCGACACCGAGAACTGCGTGGCCCACAACGGCTCGCTGATCCCGGTCGGCGGCGGCCGCGACATCATGGTGCAGGCCTGGTACCAGGGCGGGATCTCCGTCTGGGAGTTCACCGATTCCACCAAGCCGAAGGAGATCGCCTACTTCGAGCGGGGCCCGCTGACCACCGACAAGCTCGGTCTCGGCGGCTCCTGGTCCGCGTACTACTACAACGGGCACATCTACTCCAACGACATCGTCAAGGGCCTCGACGTGCTGCGGCTCGACGACTGGCGCACCGACAGTGCCAAGTGGGTGCGGCTGGACCGGCTCAACGTGCAGACCCAGCCCGAATACCACTAACGGGGCGAGGGAAACGTTCCGCCGGGCGGTCCACCGTCCGGCGGGACACCCAGCTCCCAGTCCAGCCCGTACCGCTGGAACAGCTCGGCCCGCAGCCGGGCCGCCGGCATCGGCGCCCCCGGCAGCAGCACCGCCACCACCGCGCCCATCAACAGGGCCCGCAGCAGCGGGTAGTCGGTGTCCACGTCCGCCGATCCGTACCGTACGACGGTGTCCCGCAACAGCTCCGCCAGCCGCTGCTGCTCCGAGCACTGGACGAAGCCCTCCGCCTGCAGGATCCCCGCCATGTGGGTCCGCATCAGCCGCGGCCGGTCCATGGCCAGCCCGAGGATCGCGTCGATGGCCCGGGCCAGGCGCTCCCGTCCGTCATCGGGTCCACCGGGCCGGGGCTCCCGCTCCAGCGCCGAATCCAGCGTGAGGTGCATCAGCCGGTGCACGGCGGACTGCAGGAGCTGGCGCTTGCCGGGGAAGTAGTAGGACACCAGGCCGCGGGCGGCTCCCGCCCGGTCGGCGATGTCGCCGAGGGTGGTGGCCTCGTAGCCGCGCTCCGCCACGAGCTCGACCGTGGCCTGCAGCAACCGCTCCCGGGAACGCCTGCGCAATTCTTCATTGACCGATGCGCTGCGCGGGGACATGCTTGCTCCTGCGTTGACTGGCTCGCGGCCAGTATACTCAGCGCGCCGGACCGCCTGCTCTGGGCGACACGGGGGATCGCCCAGAGCAGGCACCGTCCGAGACGGCGAGCGCCACGAGCACCGCGCCCAGCAGCCAGCCCGCCACGACGTCCGAGAACCAGTGGACGCCGAGGTAGATCCGGGTGAAGCCGACCCCGAGGACCGAGACCGCCGCCAGGGCGACGAGCAGCGCCAGGGCCGGGCGCGGCAGCGCGCGCTCGCGCGGCAACGATTGCGCGGCCGGCCGCGCGGAGCCCTGGGCGGCCAGCCATCCGAGCAAGCCGCAGACCGTCGTCGCCGTCAGGGCGTGCCCCGACGGATAGGAGGCGTAGTCCGCGGTGACGACCGGGTCCGGCCAAACCGGCCGCTCCCGCCCCACCAGGAACTTCAGTCCCTGACTCACCACCGAGGCCGCGACGGTGGCCACCGCGATCCGCAGCGCGCACCGGCCCCGGCCCCGCCACCACAGCCACAGGCAGACCGCACCCGCCAGGGCCCGCATGGTCCACGGGTCCCAGACCCAGTCGCTGAGCACCCGCATCAGCCGGGTGACCCCGGGGTGGGAGACGGCGTAGGAGTGCAGCCCCCGCGCGATCCACCCGTCGAGCGACAGGAGCGGACCCCAGCCGAGGGCCACCAGGACCGTCAGGACGGCCGAGGCGCCGAACAGCGTGCACACCAGCGGGTTCCGCCACCGTACGTGATCGTTCCGCATACGGAGATCCTCGCACCGCGCGCCCCGGCCGGGTGGCTCCCGCCCCGCCCCGGCGCGCCCGTGAAGGGTGCGCGGGGGCCCGTGCGCCCGTACCCGGTACCGCCGTTCGGCCGCGGGATCAGTCCACGAAGTCCAGGGGCACGCTGCGGTACCCCTTGACCTCCTCCGGTACCTGGAGCTGCTGCACCCGGGCGGAGGCGACCAGGGAGTTCAGGAGGCTGCTCATCGCCTCGGACAGCGCCTCGCCGGTGGACTGGGCCTCGTCCTGCGCGAGGTAGGCGGCCACCGTGGCCAGGCTGCGCAGCATGGACTCGGACGCGGCGCCGAACCCGTAGGTGATGACGTGCGGGCGGGGCTTCCAGGCGGGGTCCCGCAACGTCTCCAGGTCCTGGTGCCAAATGCCCGCCGGTGCGTCGGTGGGCGCCCCGTCCGTGAGCAGGAAGACGACCGGGCGCAGCACCTTGACGCCCTTCGCCGACAACTGCTCGACGTCCTCGGTGATGCGGGTACGGAGCAGTCGCAGCATCGGCCCGATGTTCGTGAGGCCTTCACAGGTGACGGTCGGCAGGCTCTCCATCAGCTCTATGTCGGTCATCTCGGTGACCACGTGCGGCTGCGTGTTGAAGGAGATCACCGAGAGGTGGATGAACTCCGAGAGCAGCGGGCTGGTGTAGAGCGTGTCGTAGATCTTGAGCAGGGTGGCGTTCAGCAGCGGCTCGTACTTCGCCATCGAACCCGAGGTGTCGAGCACGACGTACGCGGGCAGTCCCTTGGCGCCGAACCCTGGTGGCCGGGTGTCCTGGGCCTCGGTCATGGTGGTTCCTCTCTCGTCCGGTGTGGGGGTCACACCAGGCCGTAGCCGAAGTGCGTGACGCAGTAGGCGATGCCCAGCAGGGCCAGGAGCCAGCCCGTGACGGCACGGGCGCGGTGCTTGCGCGGGCGGGTGGCGGGCGGGCGGTACGAGCCCGGTCGCGGCGGCCTGCCCGCAGTCGCCCCGGTTGCCGTGGGCCCGGCTGCCGTCGCCCCGGAGGGTGTGGGCGCGGTCGGCGAGGCGTCCGTTCTCCGGTAGGCGGCCGGTCCGACCTTGATCTCCCCCGTGACATTGCTGCTCGGAGCCCGGCCGGCCGGCGCGGTATCGGCGGAGCTGGGCCGCTCAGGCACGCTCAGCAGCAGCGCGTGCATCAGCTGCTCCGGGCTGGGCCGGCCGGTCTCGTGCGCACTGGTCAGTGCCTGTTCGAGTGCCGAGGTGAAGGGGTTCACCCCGATCGTGCGCACGAGTTGGGCGTGTGCCACCAGTGGGTCGTCGCGGACTCCGGTGAGGCAGCGCACCGTCAGCATGGCGATCTTGTACCGGTCGCTGTACGGAGTGAGGGGACGTCCGGGCGCGGCGAAGAGCGGGTCCTCCCACTTGGGGGACTCCACCCAGTCGCGCGTCCCGATGCCGCAGGTGTCCATGTCGATGACGAAGGCGTCACCCGTGTCCTCGTCCCAGAAGGCGTTGCGGTAGGACCAGTCGGCATAGACCACGTCATGGCGGGCGAACAGGGCGGCGACGGAGAGGAGTTGATGCATGGTCCGGAGCCGCACCTGCGTGGACGCGGGGGTGATCCCGCGCTTGCGGCAGGCCTCGGGGTCCTGGACCAGCCAGTCGAGCACGAGCGGAGCAGGCTCGTGCACGCCCCATGGCGTCCGCAGTCGAGCGTAGAAGCGCTCGGGAGCCTTCGCCATCACCACGCCGACGACCTCGCCGCCGTCGGTGATCCGCGAGACGGGCCAGGACACGCACCGGTCCACGAGGTCGCGGTCCGCCGGGGACATCAGGCCCGGCATGGAGACGAGCGTGTCCAACGCTTCGGCCTGTGCGGATTTCGGCGGCGACTTGTACAGCTTGGCGAGCCAGCCGGGACGGCCGTCGATCTCGTGGACGAGCCGCGACTCGCCGTTCTCCGTGGAGACCGTAGCCCCCTCCGGTACCCCGGAGAGCGGGACGGTCGGCGGGAACGGGCTCTGGGACCAGGTCTTCACTCGGTCTCCTCGTCCGCGCACCAGACGACGACGGCGGTGCGGTCGTCCTGCATCTGGGCCTGTTCGAACCCGACGTCCATGAGGAACCGGCCGACCTCGGGCGGGCCGGCCCAGCGCCCGGCGAACCAGTCGCGGGCCGTCGGTCCCGATTCGAGGGCGTCACCCACTCCGTCGGTGGTGACGGCCAAGGCGCTGCCGGCGCGGAGTTCGACCGTCCGGTACGCGGCGAGATCCGGAGTGTGAGGCAGGAAGCTTGACACCGAGGAGGGGTCGTAGCCGCTCTTGCCGTCACCGATGAGCCGTTCCCACGCCCCCTTCTCCAGCCGCCACGCCGTCGCGTCCGCGATCGCACCCAGCCAGACCCGGCGCGCCGTCCCGGGCTCGGCGTGGGCCGGAATCACGGCGACCGCCGCCACGGCCCGCACGTCGTCAGCCGTCCAGCCGCGGGCCTCGGCCGCCGCGTACATCTGCTTGGCCGCGGCGAGGAACACCTGTGCCCGGTCGAGCGATTCCGGGCCCGTGCCCGAGTCGAGCGCCTCGCGCACTGCTCCGACCAGCGCGGACACGGCGACCTGGGCTCCGATGTCGGAGTGGCGGCTGTCGGACATGCCGTCCGCGACGGCCACGATCAGATGGTCTCCCGAGCGGTCGCGGCCGATCCGGTACGCATCCTGGCGCGGGAGGGCCCGGGCCCGGTGGCCGGGGCCGATCACCGAGGCGGCCCGCAGGACGAGCCCGCCGAGTTCGGCCCGGTCGGCCACCAGCCCGTGCGGTGCCGGCCGTTCCGGCAGGAGCCAGGGTGCGTGGAACGCGCGCGAGGGCTGCGCCAGGACGGGGAATCCCGAGGGCTCGGTGCCGGGCGGTACGGATTCGGGTTCGGGGCCGGGTTCGGGACCGGGATCGGGATCGGCATCGAGGTCGGCATCGAGGTCGGGGTGGGGAGGGAGGCCGACCTCCGGCCGGACGGCGGGCCCCGACGCGGACCCGGGGTCCTCGGACTCCGGGTGGACGGAGCGACCGGTGGGGGAGCCTCCCGGACCGAGCGCGGGCCGCGGTGCCGGGAGTACGGGGTCCCGGTCGGGCGCCCGGCCGGTTCCGGCCGCGCCGTCCACCTCTTGGGTACGGTCCGCGGGCCGGCCCTGCTCGTACGGACGGCTTCCGCTCCCCGTGCCCCGGTCGGGCCTGGCCGCGACCCCGGTTCCCACGTCGCCGGCGTGGCCCTCCCGGGTCTCGGCGTCCGGCCTCCGGGCGAGCCGGTGCCACGCCGCGGTGACCAGCGCGCCGCCCGCCACGACGGAGCCGGCGAATCCGCGGGCACCGAACATCAGGATCCCTCCCGAGAGCAGTGCGGTGAAGAAGACCGCGAGCGTGAGCGCCAGCCGGCCGCGCCGGCCGGTCCGGCGGGCTCGGCGTACGGGCCCGCCCGAGGGCAGGGCCCGGTGCTGCCCCTGGCGCCCGCTCACCCGACCCCGCCGCGCGGTCCGCGCCGCCGGGCACCGACCGCGGTCGTCCCCGTGACGTTCGAACCGGTGCCCTCGTCCGGAGCGGAACCCGAGCCGGGGTCGGCAACGGGTTCCGGAGCCGGTTCGGCGGCCGTGCCGTACTGCGCCGGGTGCGGCGGCTCGGCGGCAGGGGGCGCCGGGACGGGAGCGGGTTCCTGCGGCGGTACGGCCACAGGTGCAGGCGCAGGTACGGGTTCAGGCGCGGGCACGGGCGCGGGTCCAGGCACGGGCGCCGGCACCGGACCGGCCCCCGCGGGCCCCGCGGCGGCCGTGCCACCGGAATGTGGGCGATGGCGAGGCCGGGGCGGGGCGGTGGCCGTCGCCTGCGGGACCAGCAGGCCCGGAACCACGGAGGGCGCCCCGGCGCCGTTCTGGAGCGGCGCCGGGACGCCCGCCTGCGCGGCCGTGGTGAGAGCGGTCTGTCCCGACGGCTCACCCGGGTTCGATCCGAACAGCGGCGCCGGGCGGTGCATCTCCTCCCACATCCGCTGCGCCTCGGCCGGCTGGATCAGTCCGGCGTCGATCATCTCCTTGAGCATCTGCATCTTCTGGGCCACCGCGATGTCGTTGCGGTTGCCGACCTCCAGCATGATCTCGTGGAGCTTGGAGGGGTCCTGGCCGATGAGATGGATGAAGAGGCCGCCGTCCCCGCGGGCCGCCGCCAGCAGGGCCTCCTCCCGCTTCGTCTGGCGTACCGCGGCCAGGTCCTGGGAGGTGCTCTCCTTGACGTGCACCGCGTGCTCCATCACGGTGTCGAACTCGGTCTGCTTCAGGGCGCGAAGGTGCTCGGTCGCCTGCGCGTCGAGGGAGAGCCGGACGATCAGGGCGTCGACGGTGATCCCCGTCGGCAGGGTCTTCGGCTGCGCGCAGAGGGTGCCGCGCACGAACCGGTCGAAGTCGACCAGCCGTTCGATGCCGTACTGGGCCGCCCAGGGCCACAACTCCGTGCGCATCGCGACGGACACCTCGGAATGGGCCTTCGCCACGCTCTGCATGCGGCGCCGCACCACCTCGGCGGGGTCGGTCACCCGCCAGCGGGCCTCGAAGGTGGTTTGGAAGGGGAAGCCGCCGGTCCCGCTGGGCAGCTCCGCGTTCCACGTGATGGTGTGATCGCCGAGGTCCACCTCGTACCGGTAGTGGTACTTCTTGATGCTCAGCATCGAGGGCACGCGGTCGAGACGCACGAGCTCGCCGTCCCGGGTGCTGTACAGCACGGCCTGACCGGGTTCCACGGTCTCGCCCCGGTCGCCCAAGCCTACGGGCCTCGGGCCGATGAAGAGCAGGTTTGACTGGCGATCGCTCACGGCGTCGGGTTCCTTCCGTCCAGATGGGCCAGGACTGCGTGTCCGGTGAGGGGTGCGCTACGGCCGTCGACTCCGCTGACCCACCGCTCCGCGCGGTGGCGCACGAGCAGCAGGGTGCGCGGATCGGACGCGATCTCGCCGATCAGCGTGGCCAGTACGGCGCGTCCGCGGGGAAAGGTCTCGACGAGCTGAGCCCAGTCGGTCAGTGCCTCGTGCGCGAGCTCGTACAGCACGGATCCGATGGCCACGTGCCACAACCCGGCTATTTCGCTGCGGAGTTCACCATCGGACTCGGTGACGGCGAGCAAGGTGTGCCACAGCGCGGTGGTACCGGCGTCCGGGCCCGCGGAGGGCCGGTGCTCGACGAGGTCCGAAGTGGCACAGAGGAACGCCACGATGCCGGTCAGGCGGCGGTCGATGCCGTGGACCCCGGAGATCCACTGGCCGAGCAGGTCCAGGGCGTCCCGCCGGTGCCGGCCGCCGTCGAACGCGATGTACTCGGTGAGGCTCTGGCAGAGCGCCGCGATGACCGGGACCTCCTCCGACTCCGCGAGCTGGTGCATCCAGGCCCAGGTGCGATCGACGCCGTCGCGCTCGAAGACGACCCGCCAGGCGCGGGCGGCCGTCGCCTGGTACTCGGGCTCGCTCCGGCTCCAGGCCATCACCAGGTTGTAGGCGGCCTGTTCGTGTCCGCTCTCCCGGGCGGCCACCCCCAGCACGGTCGCGGCGGCGTCGCGCAGCTCCGAGTCCTCGGACTGGGCCCAGGGCAGCAGGATCCTGGCCCGCACGGTCTCGAACGCGTGCTTGGTGAGCACTCCGGCGGCGACGGCCGCGCGTACGCCTACCGTGGCGAGGGGGCCTCCCGCGGAATCCCGCAGCCATTCGGGCAGGGCCGTACGCATCTCGTCGTACTCGCTCCACACGTGCTCCAGCACCTGGAGCGCCGTCTCGGGCTTCTGGAACCGGACCACCTTGCCGCGGGCTCCGCCGTGCCGGGTGGAGACCTCGGACTCGACGAGCGCGCCGTGGACGGCGGCGAGCCGGGCGGTCCGGGTACCGCCGAGCGCCGTGCCGCGGGGGCGGTCGGGGTTCTCCGGGCTCTCCTCGGTCTGGAGCCTGTCCTCCAGGTCCCGGGCGAGTGCGGCGACGATCTCGTACGCCTCGCCGCCGAAGGCGGAGACCGCGACGGCCAGGCACTGTTCGGTCAGCTGCGGCATGCGCTCCAGCCAGTTGGCCAAGGCCTGGCCGCGAGGCAGTTGCCGGCGTTCCCGGACCCTGGCGGCGATGCCGTCGTCGGGCAGGACTGACGCGGCGTCCGCGAGCTCCCGCCCCAGATCGGCGGCGTCCGTCAGGGGTTTGCCGCCTTCGAGTTCGTCCCGCAGGAGCCCGACGATGTCGGGGCGGGCCAGGATCTGGCGGCCACGGGCGATGGCCGCCAGGCCCAGGTGCCACAGGAAGTGGGATTCCGCGACGACCGGTCCGTGGCTGGTGTCGCCCAGCCCGACGGCATCCCGCAGCACCTCGTGGTCGGGGAGCAGCGTGTGGTCTTTGAGGGTGATGACGAGCCGGCAGTTCCGCGCGCGCAACTGCGCTTCGAGCCGGCGCAGTTCAAAGGCGGTGAGCCGGTCGGCGGAGGACTGGGGCAGGTCGGCGAGGACCAGCCCGGCACCCTCCACGAGATCGTCCGCTTTGACGCGCCACAGCTCCGTCTCCTCGGAGACCACCAGCAGGACGCGGTGGCCCAGCTGGTCGAGCGAGGCGAGGGCCGCGGCGGCCTTGCCCGATCCGTCGGGCGCGCGTAGCAGGACGAGGGGACGGTTGCGGACGGCGGAGACGAAGGAATCGAAGCCGGAGGGACTGACGAAGGCGCCGCGCACCTCGTCCAAGGCCTCGTCGGAGAGCCGGTAGAAGGAGCGCAGTGCGGCTCCTTCGGGCGACAGGTTGTACACGTTGTTGTCGCCGCCGAACACCTGGGCGGCCTGCACGCGCAGGCTGCTGACGGCGTCACGTTCGGCATCGAGGCGTTCGCCGGAGGCACCCCGGGTGCCGCGCAGCGCGGAGAGCCCTTCGCGCAGACCGTGGCGGGCATCACCGGCCGGGGCGTCCCCGCCGCCGGGCGCCGGTTCCGGGGCGGCGACCGGGGCCGCGGCCGGGGGAGCCGCCGCGTCGTCTCCCATTACTCTCCCCTTCCGTCGGGCCCGGGACCGTGGGGACCGCCGGAGCCGCCGGACCCCCGTCCGCCGGTGAACTCCCCTCCGGCTGGGTCCGACTGGAGGTCGGCGAAGCTGAAGGCCTGCGGGCCGTGGACGTGCTGGTCCCCGCCGAAGACCTGGCCGACGCGCTCGAAGACGGCCCCGGCGAACGGGCCGCCCGCGGCGGGGCCACCGGCGCCGCTCCCGGGCGCCGCACCCGGTGGAGCGCTGTCGTCGCCGGTCACGGGCGGCTCGCCGTCGATGCCGGGCGGGACGCTGTAGCCGGGGACCCGGACCCAGGCGCGGGCCCCCTGGATCTCCTTGGCGTCGAAGGCCACCCGGCGGAAGGACTCCCGTACGACCGAGGGGTCGTCGTGCCGCACCACCCGGCGGTACCACTCGTCCGAGACCGCGAGCGCGAGTCCGGATCGGACGCCCTCGGCGAGCGCGGTCCGCAGCGGGGCGATGTCCGCGAGCCGGCAGGCCGTGTTCAGCTCCTCCCCGACCCAGCCGTGCCCGTCTTCGGCCACGTCGCCGTCGTGCAGGGCGACGCGCAGCCGCATGGCGCCCTCGTCGCTGCTCAGCGCTGCGTGTTCGCGGAGGCGGTGGTGCAGCAGCTCGACGAAACGGCCCGTCAGGTCGGTCTTGTCGACATCGGCGGGCAGCAGCCAGAAGAAGCCGTCGCCCCGGTCCACGGGCGGCGGACCGCTCTCGTGGTCGATGCCGGCCTCGCGGAACGCGGAGTCCACGAGGGCGTAGAGCGCGGAGCGCAGCCGGACCTGTACGGGATTGCGTCGCTTGCCGAACTTCTCGATGTCGACGACGAGGATGCAGTAGTGCTGGGACTTGGGTCTCATGTGCTCCGTCCTTCTCTTTCCGTACGGCGCCGCGGACGACCGGCCCCCTCCTGACGGTGGTCCGCGGCGCCCACCTCAGGTCTACGCGCCGTCCGCGGGGGCCGCAGCGTCAGATGGCGCACAGGACGCACCGGGCGCACGGGACGCACCGGGCGTACCGGGGACTCGGGGCGGCCCGTGGTGCGGGACCTGCCGGTTCATTCCTGTGCCCGGCGCCGTATCCCCTGGAGATCGAGTACGAGGGTGCGTCCCCGGCTGGTGCTGACGAGGCCGGAGCCCTGCAACGCGCGCAGGCAACGCACCACCGATTCCCGGGAGATGCCCGCGGCGCCCGCCAGCTCCTGCTGGTTCATCCGCACTTCGATGGCTCCCGGCGGGTCCGGTACGTCGACGCCGTGCCGCACGGCGGTTTCGAGGAGGACGTGCGCGAGCATCGCCGCGGCGGTCCGGGCCCCGTGCTCGGTGCGCAGGCCGTCGGAGTCGCGGAGCCGGGCGATGACGCTGCGCAGGACGGCCAGGGTGAGCGTGGCGTGCGAGCTCAGCACGCGCTGGAAGGCCTCGGCGCCGATGACCACGCCCTCGAGGCGTTCGATCGCGGTGACCGTGGCGGAGCGCACGGTGCCGTCCAGGCAGGAGAGTTCACCGACGAGTTCGCCCGGCCCGCGCAGCGCCAGGACACTGGTGTACCCGTTGTCCGACTCCGCGGTGATCTTGGCCAGCCCGCTGACGACGAGGACGACGGAGTCGGGAGGACCGCCCTCCCCCATGAGTCGGTCGTGACGGTTCCACACACGGATCCGGCCGGCTCCACGCAGGAGGAGTAACTCGTCCGCCGTGAAGGGCTCGTGCGCTCCGGACCGGCGGTTTCCGGCTCCGCGTGGTGTCACTGGTTCTCCCCCCTTGGGCCCAGGCGGTCGAACAGTAGTACGCGAACCGGGGGCGGGCTCCTTCACACGTCGTTCTGCGTCGGTTGACGCAGATCATTTCGCCGCGCGGCGCGATGCTGCGGCGTGGTACCGGACCATCGGCGAGGAGAGGTAAATGTCTGATCCAGCCCCGGTTTCGCCGTCACCGCAAGCTCCTCCCCAATCGGCGCAGAACCCTACAGAGACGGCGTGGCGCATCCACGCCGCGTTGATCGACTGGACCGGAAAGGTTGACGCGAAAGCAGCGTTCGCGCTGACCATCGAATCGGCGGTACTCGCCTTGGCCGCGACCCTCTCGCGGCCCCTCGCCGACCTCGGCGGCGGCCGGCGAGCCGTCTTCCTCGCGGGCGGGGCGGTGGTCGCCGCGGCCGCGTTGTTCGCGATGGTCGCGGTCTTCCCCCGGATGAGCGGGCGTACGGCCCGACGCTTTTCGGCCGGCGATCTCGTCTACTTCGGCCACATCCGGCACTGGGATCCGGCCGAACTCGCCCTCACCCTGAGGACGGTGGATCCGCTCCCCTCGCTGAGTCGTCAGCTCGTCGCGATGTCACGGGTCGCGTGGCGCAAACACCGCTGCGTACAGGCGTCGTTGTGTGCCGCGGCCGTCGGCGCCGCGCTCCTCGCGGTGTCCGTGGCCGTTCCCTAGGGAGATGAAGGGGGACCGGCGAAGCCTTGCGGGCCGAGCCCTCAGCCCAGTGCGGTCAGGCCCGGGCCGAACGCCACCAGGAGGGGGATCGCCGGAGCCAGCGTTGCCAGGGCCGTCAGGCGCAGGCGGTGTACGGGCGACAGGCGGGGCGCGGCCGCCAGGAGTCGGCGGACCCGTTGGGGGACGTGCGCGTGCGGCGCGGGGGACGGGCCGAAGACCCCGCGGTCCTCGTTCAGGCCGATCAGGGCCAGCGCCGTGGTCAGGCGTCCGTACCGGCGCGAGGCCACGTCGTCGGCCGCCAGCTCCACCAGCCGGTGCATCTGCGCCTCGAACGCGGCGAAGACCGGGACCTGCGGGAACCCCCCGGACAGCGCCCGCGAGCAGTGCAGCAGCCAGTCGTGCCGGGCCGCCGCGTGCCCCTGCTCGTGGGCCAGTACGGCGTCCAGCTGACTCCCCTTGAGCCGGCCCAGAGCCGCCGTCGTGACCACCAGCTGCGGGGCCGGACCCGGCAGCCACCAGCTGTCGGGCCGCTGCCCCTCCAGGACCACGAGCCGCGCCCCGGAGGCCTGCTCCCCGGGCAGCAGGGGAGCCCGCAGCAGCAGTTCGGCGCCCTGCGCACGCCGCCGGGCGCGGGCCCGCAGGATCTCCCGGGCCAGCATCGCCCCGGTCCACAGCCCGCCGCCCGCCAGGGCGACGGCGGTGCCCGCGGCCCAGAGCCCGCCCGCGGCGTCCAGCGCGTAGGCGTCGACCACGCCGTGCGGGGCCGGGGCGAACAGCCGGCCCCGGACGGCCTGCCAGGCGGCGGCCGCGCTCAGCAGCATCGACAGGGCGAAGCACAGGAGCACGGCGCCCACCACGCACTGCCAGGCCCACAGGGCCACGACGGGCTCGTGCTCGGGCCACTCGGCCCGGGCCAGCAGGC